>NZ_JAELTJ010000040.1 GCF_016428805.1 Achromobacter sp. ASV32 | reverse complement strand
CCCCCCCCCCCCCCCCCCCCCCCCCCCCCCCCCCCCCCCCCCCCCCCCCCCCCCCCCCCCCCCCCCCCCCCCCCCCCCCCCCCCCCCCCCCCCCCCCTCCCCCCCCCCCCCCCGACAACAACACAACCGCATCGTCGTCGGCAGCGTCAGATGTGTATAAGAGACCCCATCGAGGTTGCCCGCTCCGCAAGCCGCCGCCCCGAGGGGCTACGGGTTGCGAGAAATGGGGCATCGTTAGACCGGGGGGGGCGAGAGAGGTTTGCGTCGCCCGCCAAAACCGGCTGCGCGGGCAGCCGGTTTTGGCATACGTGGTGTCTTGCGTCGTTGCGGTTTTCGCTGCGCGTGATTGGTGAGTGGTTTTCTTTTTGGTGCCTGTTCTTGGCATCGGTCTTGCGGCGCCAGACGGAATGTCTGTGTAGGCCCGCGATTTATATCCCTCAGTACTCTGCCCACAAGTGCTGTGCCGCATACGCGCGCCAGGGGCGCCAGGCTTGCGCGCGGGCCAGGAGTTGGGCGGGGGTGTATTCGCGGTTTTCGAGTTTTTCCAGGGCGCGGATCAGGCCGATGTCGGAGGCGGGGAAGGCGTCGGGTTCGCGCAGTTGGCGCAGGGCGATGTATTGGGCGGTCCATTCGCCGATGCCGCGGATCGTGCGCAGCCGGGTGATGGCGGATTCGAGGGAGTTGGTGGGGTCGAAGAGGCGGGGGTCGGCTTGGGCGGCGGCGGCGACGGCGGATAGGGTGGCGGCGCGGGTGCGGGGCATGCCCAGGGGGGCCAGGTCGGCGGGGGCGATGGCGGCGGGGGTGGGGAAGACGTGGGTGAGGTCGGCGTCGGGGTGGGCCAGGGGCTCGCCGTAGGCGGCGACGAGTTTGCCGGCGAGTTTGATGGCGGCGGTAACGGTGATCTGCTGGCCCAGGACGGCGCGCAGCGCCAGTTCGAAACCATCCCAGGCGCCCGGGACGCGCAGGCCGGGGCGGGTGGCGGTGAGGGTGGCCATGATGGGGTCGTGGGCCAGTTGGGCGGCCAGGGCAGTGGGGTCGCTGGACAGGTCGAAGACGCGGCGCAGGCGGGCGATGATCGTGGGCAGGGCCTGCAGGCGCGGGAAGCGGACGGTGGCCTGCAGGGCGTGGCCGGGGCCGGGTTCGACGCGGACGGTGCCTTGGCCGCCGTCCAGGCTGATGCTGCGGGTGTAGCTGTTGTCCGTGACGCGCTCGATGCCGGGGATGGCGCGGGCGCGCAGGAAGACAAGCATGCTGTGCCAGTCGTAGGGCGGGCGGTAGCGCAGCAGCAGTCTGATTTCGCCCTGCGGGCCGGCCGAGATGTCGGGTTGGCTGGAACGGCGCAGGTCACCGGGGGCGCGGCCGAAGAGGTCCAGGAAGATCTCGTTGAAGCGGCGGATGCTGCCGAAACCGGCCGCGAAGGCGATTTCGGCCATGGGCAGGCGGGTTTCGTGGATGAGCTGTTTGGCGAGCAGGACGCGGCGGGTCTGGGCGACGGCGATGGGCGACGCACCCAGGTGCTGGCGGAACTGACGCCGCAACTGCCGTTCGCCGACGCCCAGGCGCGCGGCCAGGGCCTCGATGCCGGCGTCGTCCAGCGCGCCCAGTTCGATCTGGGCCAGGGCCCGCGAGACGCTGTCGGGCAGGTCGCGGATGGGGCCGGTGGCGGGGGCGGTTTCGGGGCGGCAGCGCAGGCAGGGGTGAAAACCGGCTTCCTGGGCGGCGGCGGCCGTGGAGTAGAAGATGACGTTGCGCGACAGCGGCGTGCGCGCCGGACAGACGGGGCGGCAGTAGATGCCGGTGGTCTTGACGGCGGTGAAGAAGCGGCCGTCGTAACGGGCGTCGCGCACCTGGATGGCGCTGTAGCAGGCGTCGTGGTCTAGGTTCATGCTGCCCATGCTAGCGCCGGACGCGGTGCCGATCTAGCGGTTTTCGGACACTGTTGTCACGAACACTGCCATGTCCGAAAACCGCCAGTGCATGGCTGCTGCCGGGCCTATATTGGCGCACATACCGATCCACTCCCGGAGTTGCCCCATGTCCAAGAATCTCGTATCCGCCGCCGCGCCGCTGACGTTTTCGCTTGAGCGCGTGGCCACACCCATTGGCCTGATGCTGGTGCTGACCGACGCGCAGCAGCGCTTGCGGGCGGTGGACTGGGAAGACTACGAACCGCGCATGCATACGCTGCTGCGCCGCCAGTATGGCAAGGGGGCGGTGCACGTCACGGAAACGGCGCAGGCGTCGCTGGCCAGCCGCCAGCTGCAGGCGTATTTCGACGGCGAGGTCGACGCGATCGACGCGTTGCCGGTGGCGCTGGGCGGCACGGATTTCCAGCGGCAGGTGTGGCAGGCGTTGCGCGGCATCGCGCCGGGCGCGACGGTCAGCTACGGGGCGCTGGCCGCGGGCATCGGCCGGGCGTCGGCGGTGCGCGCGGTGGGCATGGCGAACGGGGCCAATCCGGTGGGCATCGTGGTGCCCTGCCACCGGGTGATCGGCGCGGATGCGTCGTTGACGGGGTACGGCGGCGGCCTGGACCGCAAGCGTTGGCTGCTGGCGCACGAAGAGCGCTGGCGCGCAGCGCGGGCGGATGGCAAGCGGGTGCGCGCGGCCTGATGGACGGGCCGCGGTGCAGGCCAGTCATGCCTGGCCTGCACCGGGTCTGCCCGTCGTTACGCCGGTTCGCCTCAGGCGCGGATCCAGCCGCGTGCGATAGGCAGCGCCAGTACTTTGCGATACAGGGTTTGCAGCAGGCCGGTCAGCGGCGCGCCGACAAGATGCCAGACGGGGAGGGCCACGCCCGCGGCGATAGGCGCCAGGACCAGGCCGCCGGCGATGTCCAGCGGGAAGTGCACGCCCAGGTAGACGCGAGACGTGCCCACGATGGCGGCCAGCAGCAGCGTGGCCCAGCCCCAGCCGGCCCAGCGGCGGTCGAAGATCAGGGCGAACGCCATCGTGGCGATGATGATGGTGTGGTTGCTGGGGAACGAGGCCGTGGCCTTGTGCTGGAAGAAGGCGTGGCCCAACCCGAGCGTGAAGGGGCGCGGATGCGGCCACAGCGCGCCGAACAGGGCGCTGATGCACAGGGCCGCGCCGATGCTGACCAGGATCTTCAGGGTCAGGCTGCGCTGGGCCTGTCCGCCCCACAGCCACAGCGCGGCCAGGACGCACGGCACCAGCAGGATCAGCTTGTTGGCGACCAGCAGCGCGGCGTGGATGCGCCAGACCGGCGTGGCCGGGTCGGCGTTGATCAACAGAAAAAGGGACTGATTCAGGGGTTCAAGAAAATCCATGACACGTCATCGCGGCGCAATATTGCAATAGCCGCGATGGTAATGGGGTTTCCCGTCAGTCCGCTTACAAATTGCGCCGAAACCCGCTTATTTACGTCTGGATGCGATTTCGGCCGCCAGGGGGGCGTGCTCATTTGGCGATGCGCTTGCCCTGGGCGTCGACCACGGCTTCGCCGTCTTCCTTGGTGAATGCGCCCCGCTGCGGGTTGGGCAGGATGTCCAGCACCAATTCCGACGGCCGGCATAGCGCGGCGCCCAGCGGCGTCGACACGAACGGGCGGTTCAGCAGGATGGGGTGCTGTTCGATGGCGTCCAGAAGCGCGTCTTCCGGCAGGGATACGTCATCCAGGCCCAGTTCCAGGTAGGGCGTGCCCTTTTCGCGCAGGGCGTCGCGCACGCTGATGCCGGCGCGCTTGAACAGCGCTTTCAGGGTGGCGCGCGACGGCGGCGTTTCCAGGTACAGCACCACTTCAGGCTCGATGCCGGCGTTGCGGATCATGGCCAGCGTGTTGCGCGAGGTACCGCACTTGGGGTTGTGATAGATGATGACGTCGGACATGAGCGGCTCCCGCTGGAAAGAATCGACAGGGCCTGGCGCCAGGCCCCGGGGCAAGGCGATGAGCATAGTGCATTCCCGGCCGCGCTTCAGCCGCGCAGCTTGCGGCCCAGGCGGCGCCAGCCGATCACCACGCCGGTCAGGCTCATCGCGATGCCGCCCAGCGACAGAAAGACCAGCAGGATGTCCCACAGGGGCCGGCTGGCCAGCAGCCCGGTCCAGTCCCAACTGTGCAGAAAGGCGAACAGCCAGCGGCTGGCGCGGTTGCTGCGGTCCTGCCGGCCCAGGATCTGGCCGGTATGCGGGTCCAGGTAGACCCAGGTGGCCTGGCGGTTGTCGAACACCAGGCGCCAGGCAGGCAGCGGTTTTTCGATGTGGCCCAGCATCGCATGCGCATCGCGGCCGTAGTAGTAGAAATCGTAGCGGTCCAGCACCTGAACCCCGGTCAGCGTGGCGCCCGGCAGCAGGCGGGCGGCCGCCACGCGCAGGGCCGCCGGGTCCAGCGTGACCGGGCGGGCGTCCGTGGCGGACAGCACGCGGGGCGCGCCCGGCCCGCTGCGCGCCAGCACCAGGTCCTGGCCGTCCACGCGGCTCCAGCGCAGTTCGCGCGGGGCCGCGGCCAGGGCGCCGATCAGCGCGGCGGGCGATGCCTGCGGCGCGTTGGCCGGGGCGGCAAGCGGCACGGCAGCGGACAGGCTTGCGCGGTTCGCGCTGGCGATGGGGGGCGTGGCGGCTTGGGGACCGTTGGCATAGGCGTTGACCGCCAGCGGCGCCGCGCTGCTGGTGAACACCTTCCATGGGTTCATCGACATCAGCCCGCTGAAGATCCACGTGATGGTGATGACGGCGAACAGCAGGCCGCTCAGGTGGTGCCACCGCATCATGTTGTCGCGGTACGGCGAGCGGCTACCGCTGGCGTAGGGCCGCGAGAAGCGCCAGCGCAGAATGCCGACCACCGTGCCGGTCAGCGCCACCGCCACGCCGATGACCGACAGCCACACCACGATGTCGTGCCACCAGGGGTCGAACAGATTGCCGCGAAATGGATACAGCCAATGGATCCACGCCCCGGCGTAGTTCCACAGGCGTTCGCTGCGGGTGGCGTCCAGCACCACTTCACCGGTGGCGGACGAGACGTACAGGCGGGTGTGCGCGGGGTCGTCCAGGTCGATGCGGTGCAGCGGGCGGTGCGGGTCCAGCGCGCCCGAATGGGTGTACACGTCTTCCTGGACTTCGCCCTGGTAGCGGGCGGCGTAGTCGCCGCCGAACCAGGCCGCCGCGCTGGCCGTGGCCACGGCGGCATCGGCTGGCGGCAGGAGCGCACCGCTGGCGCCGTCCACCACCTTGGGCGCCTGGCCCCGGCCCATGGGCACCAGGTAGACCGGCGCGCCGCCGCGCACCGCGGCCAGGCTCAGGCCGGCCAGGTCGCTGGCGCCCGCGGCCGCCAGCGCCTGGGCCGGCGTGGCGGTGACGCGGGCCGGGTCCAGCGGCGCCAGGTGGGTCATGCGTTCCTGCGGCGTGAGCTTGGGGTAGCCCACGTACATCATCACCACGCCCGAAATGAACCACATGGCGAAGAACAGGCACAGCACGATGCCGGCCCAGCGGTGAATCAGGTACAGCCAGCGCTTGGCGCGCGCCGGCCAGGCCGGGGGCGCGGGGCGGGAACGCGAGGAGGGGATGGCGCTCATGACAGCTCTCAGAACCGCGCTTGCACGGACAACTCGAACGAGCGCGGCGCGCCCAGGTAATACATCGGCGTGCCGGTGACGTTGGCCGCATACACCTTGTCGGTCAGATTGCGGACCCGGCCGGTGACGGTGAAGTGGCGATCGATGCGATGCGACAGGGCGGCGTCGAACACCAGGTAGTACGGGGCCCACACGGTGTTGGCGGCATCGGCGTAGGTTCGGCCCACGTAGCGCGCGGCGGCGCTGGCGGTCCAGTCCGGCAGGAAGGCGTAGTCCAGCCACAGATTGGCCACGCGGCGCGGGGTATTGGCCGGCACCTTGCCGTTGCGCGACACGGCCACGCCATTGACCGTCTGCGAGAAATCGTCGTACTTGGGATCGACGAACGCCATGTTGGCCTGCAGCGACAGGGTGCGCGTCAGGCGCAGACCACCGGCCAGCTCCAGCCCGCGGGCCGACTGCTGGCCCACCGGCACACTGACGGCCGGGTTGTTCGGATCGGGCGCCGAGATGTTCTTGCGCGTGATGTCGTAGGCGGCGATGGTGGCCGAGCCGCGGCCGTCCCAGAATTCGAACTTGCCGCCCACTTCCTTTTGCGTGCCGGTGGTGAGCTTGTCGTTGTTCAGCACGTCGGCGAACGAGGCCGTGGCCATGATGCCGGACGGGGGATCGGCCGCGGTGGCGTACTGCGCATACAGCGAGGCCTGCGGCGTGACGGCCCAGTTGACGGCCAGGCGGCCGGTAGTGGGCGCGTAGTCGCGCGAAGCGGACGCGGGCGAACTGGCCGAGACGGCGCGGCGATTCGTCAGGTCCAGGTCGATGAAGTCGCGGCGCAGCGCGGACACGATGGCCACGCCCGGCAGTACCTCGGTGCGGTTTTCCAGCGTGAATGCCAGGGTGCGGATGCGGTTGTCGCGGTCCGGGTTATGGCCGCGCGTCATGCCGGGAATGTCGTAGAAGTACCCCGGCGAGAAATCGTAGGGGTCCACGGCGTCCACCGTGGCGGGCAGGCTGGTGGGATACCGGGTCTGCTTGTTCACGCTCAGGTCGGCGCCGAACGACCAACGGCTGGGCAGGCCGGCCAACGTGGATTCGACCAGGCCTTCGACCCGGTTGCCGACCAGGCTTTGCTCATGCCGCTGCAGCAGGGCGCCCGAGCGCAGCACACGGCTGTTGGCGGCGTTGTAGCGGTAGGTTTCCAGGTTGCGGAAATCGCGTTCGGCCCGGTAGTAGTACAGCGTGTTCTTGAACGTGACGCCGGGCGCGGCGCGCCACTCGGTCAACGAGCGGGCCCACAGCACCGACTGCGCATACAGCCCGTCGTCGACGTTGTAGTTCTTGAACCGGGTGCCGCCGCGGATATGGCCTTCGCCACTGACCTTGCCGTCCGCGCCCACCGTCAGCGGCGTGCCCCAGTAGGGCCGTTCGACCCGCTCGCGCTGGTATTCAAAGGCCCAGGTCTGTGTCACGTCGTCGCCCAGGTCGGACAGCAGCGAGGCCGCCACCTGCGTTGCGCTGGAATGGTTGCCGTCGACCCAGCCGTGGCTGGACGTGGTGTTGGCGTCGATGCGCAGATAGTGGCCGCGGCCGCCGGTTGATCCCGCCAGTTGCTGGTTGATGCCGGCCGACAGCTGCCGCGTGTCGAACGAGCCCAGGCGGAGCTGGCCTTCGTAGAAGGTGTCGCGTTCGGCCAGCTTGGTGACGTAGTTGATGGCGCCGCCGACCGCGCCGGCGCCGAACAGGAAGGTCGACGGGCCGCCGATGGCCTCGACCCGGTCGTAGATCCAGCTGTCCACCGGCCGCGCCGCGGCCGAGTCGTATTGCACCGAGATGCCGTTGAACAGCTGTGACACCTGGCCGCCGGAAAAGCCGCGGTAGCTGACGGCGCCAGCCGAGCCGGGCGGCGAGGCGTTGTCCACGCCCGGAATGCCGCGGGCGATTTCCTGGGTGTTCTGGGCGCCGCGGGCTTCGATCTGGGCGCGGTTGACGACGGTGACGGAGGCCGGCGTGTCGCGCAGGGTCAGGCCCAGGCGGCTGCCGGTGCCGTCGATGCGGTTCAGGTTCAGCGGGCCGTTGGGCTTGTCCTCGGCGTCGTCGCCTTCCACCAGGGTGGGGGCCAGGGTTTCGATGGCCGGGCCCGTGGTCAGCGCCAGGGCGGGGTTGGCCGCGCAGGCGCCGGCCAGCAAAGAGGCTGCGTAGGTTTTTTTCATGGTTCGGGCCGGCAGGGGCCGGCTTGCGCGCCTGCGGGCCGCGCCGCGCAAGCAGGCGGCGTCAGGGCAGGCGTAGGTTCCGGGAGGCCGTCGGCGCGTCGGCGGCCGGCGGGGAGCTCAAGCGCGGGGCGGTATGGCCATCGCCCGGGGGCGAACGGCCGCGCACGGACTCAGGCGGCCGGCGGGGCGCGCGGCTGGGCCGCGCTCCAGGCGTAGAGGGGATGCGCGGCGCGGTAGAACAGCGCCGGATAGGTGACCCGGCCGGGCGGGGCGCGCAGGACGAGCAGCGGCGCGGGCAGGATGCCGATGTCGGCCTGGGGGTTGCGGCAGAACGGGCAGTGGTTGCTGTCGCCGTGGTGGGCCGCGTGATCGGCCGGCGCGCCGTCGGACGGCACGTCGATGGTCAGCGACGATTTGCCCTCGGGGGCGCAGTAGTCGACGGTGACCTGGCGGTTAGCGCCGCCCTCGGCGTGGCTGCCGTGTGCCAACGACGGCACCAGGGACGCCCAAAGGATCGCGAAAAGGGCGATCCAGGCGTAGCCGCGGTGCAGGAAGTGGGCGAGGTGCATGACGGCGCATTATATCCAGGCGCTGTCAGCACCAGAAGACGCCTCGCGGCAGGGCCGGCAGCCCCTGGCCCGGTTCAGACGGAGAGGTGGCGCCGCACGTCGTCGCCGTCGATGGCCGCCCGGTCGCCGCTGGCCACCACTTCGCCGCGCGACAGCACCACGAACCGGTCGGCCAGTTCGCGGGCGAAGTCGAAATACTGTTCGCACAGCAGGATGGCGATGTCGCCGCGCTGGCGCAGCATGTGGATCACCCGGGCGATGTCCTTGATGATCGACGGCTGGATGCCCTCGGTCGGCTCGTCCAGGATGATGAGCTTGGGTTCGGCCACCAGCGCGCGGGCAATGGCCAGTTGCTGCTGCTGCCCGCCCGACAGGTCGCCGCCGCGCCGTGCCAGCATGCTTTTGAGCACCGGGAACAGCTCGAATACCTCTTCCTTGATGCGGCGGGCGCGCGCGGCCGGTTTGGTGGCCATGCCCATCAGGATGTTCTCTTCCACGGTGAGACGGGCAAAGATGTCGCGCCCTTGCGGCACGTAGGCCATGCCGCGCGCGGCGCGCTGGTGCGGCGCCAGCCGGGTGATGTCGGCGCCGTCGAAGGCGATATCGCCGCGCGCCACCGGCAGCACGCCCATGACGCACTTGAGCAGCGTGGTCTTGCCCACGCCGTTGCGGCCCAGCAGCGCCAGGCATTCGCCCTGGTTCACCGCCAGCGAGACCCCGCGCAGGGTGTGGCTGCCGCCGTAGTATTGGTCGATGGTGGTTACGTTCAGCATGTCAGCGCCCCAGATAGACTTCGATCACCCGCGGGTCGGCCTGCACGCGGGCCATGGGCCCCTCGGCCAGCACCGAGCCTTCGTGCAGCACCGTCACCTTGCCGTCGCCGGCGATCTGGTTGACGAAGTCCATGTCGTGTTCGACCACCATCAGCGAATGACGGCCGCGCAATTCATTGAGCAGTTCGCCGGTGCGTTCGGTTTCGGCGTCGGTCATGCCGGCCACCGGTTCGTCCAGCAAGAGCAACTGCGGTTCCTGCATCAGCAGCATGCCGATCTCCAGCCACTGCTTCTGGCCGTGAGACAGCAGGCCGGCCGGACGGAAGGCCTCGGGCCGCAGGCGGATCAGGTCCAGCGTTTCGCCGATCTTGTCGGCCTGTGCGCCGGTCAGCCGCGAGAACAGCGTGGGCCGCACGCGCTTGTCGGTCTTCATCGCCAGCTCCAGGTTCTCGAACACGCTGTGCTGTTCGAACACGGTGGGCCGCTGGAATTTGCGGCCGATGCCGGCGTGGGCGATCTGCGCCTCGGTAAGCGTGGTCAGGTCGATGCTCTGGCCGAAGTAGGCGGTGCCTGCGGTGGGACGCGTCTTGCCGGTAATGACGTCCATCATGGTCGTCTTGCCGGCGCCGTTGGGGCCGATGATGCAGCGCAGTTCGCCCACGCCGATATCCAGCGTCAGGTCGTTCAGCGCCTTGAAGCCATCGAAGCTGACGGTGATGCCTTCCAGGTACAGGATGGCGCCGTGGCTGGTGTCCAGGCCCTTGGGGCTGACGCGGCCGTAGCCGGCGTCGCCGCTGGGGCCACCGTCAAGCTGGGCGGTTTCGGAATGGGTGCTGGTCATGCGCGTCGCTCCTGGTAGCGGGCGGCCAGGCGGCGGGCCAGGCCAACAATGCCGGTGGGCAGGAACAGCGTCACCAACACGAAGATCAGGCCCAGCGCGTACAGCCAGAATTCGGGCAGCACGCTGGTGAACCAGGTCTTCAGGCCGTTCACGGCGCCAGCGCCGATGATGGGGCCGATCAGCGTGCCGCGCCCGCCGGTGGCCACCCAGATCACCATTTCGATCGAGTTCTCGGTGGACATTTCGCTGGGGTTGATGATGCCGACCTGCGGCACGTACAGCGCCCCGGCGATGCCGCACAGCACGGCCGACAGCGTCCAGACGAACAGCTTGAAGCCCAGCGGGTCATAGCCGATGAAGCGCAGCCGGCTTTCGGCATCGCGCACCGCCGTCAGCACCCGGCCCAGTTTGGACTGGGTGACGGCGCGCGCCAGCACCAGCGCGCCGGCCAAGGCCGCCAGCGTGATCCAGTACAGCGCGGCGCGGGTGCCGGGCGCGGTGATGTCAAAGCCCAGGATGCGCTTGAAGTCGGTAAAGCCGT
Organism: Achromobacter sp. ASV32; assembly: GCF_016428805.1. Classification (GTDB taxonomy): domain Bacteria; phylum Pseudomonadota; class Gammaproteobacteria; order Burkholderiales; family Burkholderiaceae_B; genus Achromobacter. The sequence goes on along the minus strand of NZ_JAELTJ010000040.1, from coordinate 31,977 downwards.
TGTTACCGCCAAAGCCCGTGTCGTTGCGAAAGAACAGCAGCATGGCCGCGAAGGTCAGCGCCTGCGTGATGATCGAGAAGTACACGCCCTTGATGCGCGAGCGGAACGCGAAGTAGCCGAACACAAAGGCCAGCACGCCCGGCACCAGCACCACCAGCAGCATGGCGTAGCCGAAGTGCTCGGTGAAGGCCCAATACCAGGGGTAGTCCTTCCAGTCCAGGAACACCATGAAGTCCGGCAGGCGGCTCTGGTAGACGCCGTCGCTGCCGATGGCGCGCATCAGATACATGCCGTGGGCATAGCCGCCCAGTGCGAAGAACAGGCCGTGGCCCAGCGACAGGATGCCGGCGTAGCCCCACACCAGGTCCAGCGCCAGCGCGGCCATGGCGTAGCACATGAACTTGCCCAGCAGGGCCACCGCATACGCGGAGACGTGCAGCGGATGGCCGGCGGGAAACACCAGGTTCAGCAGCGGCAGCAGTGCCAGCACCAGCGCGGCGGTGGCCAGGGCGAGCCAGGCGCGGCCGGTGTACAGTGGCCGGCGCGATTGCACGGTCAGGTCGGTCAGCGCGGTCTGTTTCATTCGACGCTCCGGCCGCGCGGGGCGAACAGGCCCTGCGGCCGCTTCTGCACGAAAAGCACGATGAGCACCAGGATGGTGATCTTGGCCATGACCGCTCCAGCGTAAGGCTCCAGGAATTTGTTCACGCCGCCCAGGCCCAGCGCCGCGATGACGGTGCCGGCCAGTTGGCCCACGCCGCCCAGCACTACCACCATGAAGGAATCGACGATGTAGCCGCGGCCCAGGTCCGGGCCCACGTTGCCCAGCTGCGACAGCGCCACGCCCGCCAGCCCGGCGATGCCCGAGCCCAGGCCGAACGCCAGCATGTCGACGCGGCCGGTGGGCACGCCGACGCAATCGGCCATGCGGCGGTTCTGCGTGATGGCGCGCACGAACAGGCCGAGCCGGGTGTGATTCAACAGCGCCCACACCAGGAACACCACGAACAGCGCAAAGCCGATGATGACCAGCCGGTTGTAGGTCAGCACCAGTCCGCCCAGCACGGTGATGCCGCCCGACATCCAACTGGGGTTGCCCACTTCCACGTTCTGCGCGCCGAACAGGGTGCGCACGCCCTGCATCAGCATCAGGCTGATGCCCCAGGTGGCCAGCAGCGTTTCCAGCGGCCGGCCATACAGCCAGCGGATCACGGTGCGTTCCAGCGCCATGCCCACCAGCGCGGTGAACACAAAGGCCAGCGGCAGCGCCGCGGCCACGTACCAGTCCAGCCAGCCCGGCAGCCAGGCGCGGAACGCCGTCTGCACGAGGTAGGTGACATAGGCGCCGATCATCAGCAGTTCGCCGTGCGCCATGTTGATGACGCCCATCAGCCCGAAGGTGATGGCCAGCCCCAGCGCCGCCAGCAGCAGCACGCTGCCCAGGCTGAGGCCGTAGAACAGGTTGCCGGCCCATTCGATGGTGGCCAGGTGCCGGTCGATGCGCTTGATGGCATTGGCGGCCGCCTCGCGCACGCCGGCGTCGGGCTCGGCGTAGACGCCGTCCTGCTGCTGCGTCAGCGCGGCCAGCGTGGGCCGGAACGTCGCGTTGTCGGTGCGGCCCAGCAGGTCGACCGCGTGGCGCCGCACGGCGGGGTCGGCGCTCTTGAGTTCAAGATTGGCCTGCGCGATTTCCAATGCCGCGCGCACGCCTTCGTTCTTTTCGGCGGCCAGGGCCTTTTCCAGGAGCGGCAGGCGCGCCGGGTCACCGGTCTGTTGCAGGCGGCGGGCCGCGGCCAGCCGTTCCTGCGGATTGTCGGAAAACAGCCGCGAGCCGGCCAGCGCCGCCTCGATGGCGCGCCGCAGCCGGTTGTTGATGCCGATGGTGGCGGCCCCCGCGGGCAGATCGGTGGCTGCGCCGGTGGCCGCGTCCGTGGCCGGGCCGCTGCCGTTGCCGATCAGCACGCGGCCATCCGGCAGTGCATACAACTGGTCGCTGCCCAGCGCCTGCAACGCGGCGGCCGCCAGCGGGCTGGGCAACTGGCCCAGGGCGGCGATCGCCTGCAGTTTGGCATCGGTGTCGTCGCCGGCCAGCGGCGCGAGCAGCGCCGGATCCACGCCGGGCGCCGCCGCGTGAGCGGACAGCGCCGGCGTGGCCAGCAGCCATGCAAGCAGGAAATGACGCAGGAATTTCGCGATAGCCGCATTCAGCATGGCTGCGTGTCCGGTTCCGTTTTCAAAGACCTTGCTTGCTTTCGTTGCCCGGGATGTACGGGCTCCAGGGTTGCGCGCGGATCGGGCCCTTGCTCTTCCAGACCACGTTGAACTGGCCGTCCGCCTTGATCTCGCCGATGTAGACAGGCTTGTGCAGGTGATGGTTGGTCTTGTCCATTTCGATCGTGAAGCCGCTCGGCGAATTGAACTTCTGGCCGCCCATGGCCGCGATCACCTTGTCGACGTCGGTGGTCTTGGCCTGCTCGACCGCCTGCTTCCACATGTAGATGCCGATGTAGGTGGCTTCCATCGGGTCGTTGGTGACGACGGTGTTGGCGTTGGGCAGGTTCTTGGCCTTGGCGTAGGCCTGCCACTTCTTGATGAAGGCCTCGTTGACCGGGTTCTTGATCGATTCGAAGTAGTTCCAGGCGGCCAGGTGGCCGACCAGGGGCTTGGTGTCCACGCCACGCAGCTCTTCTTCACCGACCGAGAAGGCCACCACCGGCACGTCGGTGGCTTTCAGGCCGGCGTTGCCCAGTTCCTTGTAGAACGGCACGTTCGAGTCGCCGTTGATGGTGGAGATGACGGCGGTCTTGCCGCCCGCGGCGAACTTCTTGATGTTGGCCACGATGGTCTGGTAGTCGGAATGGCCGAACGGCGTGTAGACCTCGTCGATGTCGCTGTCCTTCACGCCCTTGGAATGCAGGAAGGCGCGCAGGATCTTGTTGGTGGTGCGCGGGTAGACGTAATCGGTGCCCAGCAGCACGAAGCGCTTGGCGCCGCCGCCGTCTTCGCTCATCAGGTATTCCACCGCCGGGATCGCCTGCTGGTTGGGCGCCGCGCCCGTGTAGAACACGTTCTTTTCCAGCTCTTCGCCTTCGTACTGCACCGGGTAGAACAGCAGGCCGTTCAGTTCCTTGAACACCGGCAGCACCGACTTGCGCGACACCGAGGTCCAGCAACCGAACACCGCCGCCACCTTGTCCTGCGACAGCAGTTGGCGCGACTTCTCGGCGAACAGCGGCCAGTTCGATGCGGGGTCGACCACCACGGCTTCCAGCTTCTTGCCCATCACGCCGCCGTTGGCGTTGATTTCATCGATGGTCATCAGGGCCACGTCCTTGAGCGACGTTTCCGAGATGGCCATGGTGCCCGACAGCGAATGCAGGATGCCGACCTTGATGGTGTCTTCGGCGGCGTACAGCTGTGGCATCCAACCGGACAGGGCCAACAGGCTCACGGCGGTCAGTTGCTTAAGGACTAGTCTGCGTTTCATGGTGACTCCTGAGGAGGAAGAAGCCGGCGGCGCCGGCGGCATGGGCGTGACCAGGACTTCAAAGCAAAAGCCGTGCCAACCGCGGGATGCAGCGGGCGCACTGTAGTAAGGGGAAGGGTTTTCGATGACGGCGCGCCGGCTGGCGGCGACCCGGTGCGCGATTCAATCTGGTGCCGCGTGCACAGGATCGGTGCGTGAATTGCCCGCTGCGGGTGCGTGCAAGCGCGGCGCGGCGGGCGACGCAGGCGGCGTGGCGCGGGCTGGCCGCAGGGCACACGGGGAGAAGACGCGGGTCGCGCCGGACATGGCACGCGTATTGCTTGGGTATCCGTACTTGTATACAAGAAAGGATTCCAGCATGAATGCCGTAGCAACGCAGCAGGGCCCCACCGGTTGGACGATCGCGCAATGGTTGTCGGCCTATCGTGAAGGCGGAGCCACCCCCGAGGCGCTGTTGATGCCGTTGGCCGCCGCGCCGGATGCGCCGGCCGACAACGCCTGGATCACGCGGGTCAGCCCCGCGGTGCTGGCCCGCCAGCTTGACGATCTGCGGTTGCTTCTCGCCGCCGCGGGCGGCGATCCGGCCCGGCTGCCGTTGTACGGCGTGCCCTTCGCGGTCAAGGACAACATCGACGCCGCCGGCTGGCCCACGACGGCGGCCTGCCCCGAATTCGCCTACACGCCGGACGAGGACGCGACCGTGGTGCGGCGCCTGCGCGCGGCCGGCGCCATCCTGGTCGGCAAGACCAACCTGGACCAGTTCGCCACGGGCCTGGTCGGTACCCGTTCACCGCATGGCGCGGTGGCCAATGCGTTCAATCCGGAATACGTCAGCGGCGGCTCCAGTTCCGGCTCGGCGTCGGTGGTGGCGCGCGGCCTGGTGGCGTTTTCGCTGGGCACCGACACGGCCGGCTCGGGCCGGGTGCCGGCGGGCTTGAACAACATCGTCGGTCTGAAGCCCACCAAGGGCTGGCTCAGCACGGCGGGCGTGGTGCCTGCCTGCCGCACGCAAGACTGCGTGTCCGTGTTCGCGCTGACGGTGGACGACGCCGAGCAGGTCGCCAGCATTGCCGGCGGCTACGACGAGCGTGATCCCTATTCGCGTCCGCAGCCGGCCGGCACGGCCGCGCCCTGGCCCAAGACGCCGCGGCTGGCGGTGCCCGACCGGCTGGAATTCTTCGGCGATGCGCAGGCGGCCGAGGCCTTTGACGCGGCCGTCCAGGCGCTCAAGGCCGGCGGCGCGCAGGTCGAGGCGATCGACTTCGCGCCCTACGCCGAATTGGCCGCGCTGCTGTATCAGGGCCCATGGGTGGCCGAGCGTTTCGCCGCGGTCGAGCCGCTGTGGCGGAAGAACCCCGGTGCGATCCATCCGGTGGTGCGCGGCATCGTCGAAGGGGCCGCGCATTACAGCGCGCTGGACGCGTTCAAGGCCGAATACCGCCGCGCCGAGCTGGCGCGCCGGATCCAGCAATCGCTGCACGGCTTTGACGCGCTGGTGGTGCCGACCTCGCCGACGATCTACACCATCGCGCAGTTGGAGGCCGATCCGGTCAGGCTCAATTCTCGATTGGGCGTGTACACCAATTTCGCCAACCTGGCCGACCTGTCCGCGTTGGCGGTGCCGGCGGGCATGCGCGCCGACGGGCTGCCCGCCGGCATCACGCTGATCGGCCTGGCCTGGCAGGACCACGCGCTGGCGCAATTCGGCCGCCAGTGGCAGGCGCAGCGCGGCCTGCCGCTGGGCGCCACGGGCCAGCCGCTGCCCGCGCCGGGGCCGCAACCGGCGGACCCGAACACCTTGCGCGTGGCCGTGGTGGGCGCCCATCTGACGGGCATGCCGCTGAATCATCAGCTGACCTCGCGCCGCGCGGTGTTGGTGGAAAAGACCCATACGGCAGCCGACTACCGGCTGTACGCGCTGGCCAACACCACGCCGCCCAAGCCCGGGCTGGTCAAGTCCGACAGCGGCGCGCCCATAGAGGTGGAGTTGTGGGACATCCCGGTGGCGGCGTTTGGCGCCTTCGTGGCCGAAATCCCGGCGCCGCTGGGCATCGGCACGCTTGCGCTGCAAGACGGCCGCCTGGTCAAGGGCTTCATCTGCGAGCCGCGCGGCCTGGCCGGCGCTCGCGACATTACCGCTTTCGGCGGCTGGCGCGCCTATCTCGCCAGCCTGAACGCCACCCCCCGCTAATCCAAGACCGCCTCTGGGAGCCGACCCGTGTTCGATACCGTCCTGATTGCCAACCGCGGAGAAATCGCCGTCCGCGCCATTCGTACCCTCAAACGGCTGGGCATCCGCAGCGTTGCCGTGTATTCCGACCCCGACCGCAACGCGGCCCACGTCAAGGAGGCCGACGTGGCCGTGGCGCTGGGCGGCGAGAAGGCCGCCGACAGCTATCTGCGCATGGACCTGCTGCTGCAGGCCGCCCGCGCACATGGTGCGCAGGCGATCTATCCGGGCTACGGCTTCCTGTCGGAAAGCGCCGAGTTCGCCGAGGCCTGCGAAGCCGCGGGCATTGCATTCGTTGGCCCCACCGCATTGCAGATCCGCGAGTTCGGCCTGAAGCATCGCTCGCGTGAACTGGCGGCCGAGGCCGGTGTGCCGATGACGCCGGGCACGGGCCTGCTGTCCAGTCTGGGCGAGGCGCTGACGCAGGCCGAGCGCATCGGCTATCCGGTGATGCTCAAGAGCACGGCGGGTGGCGGCGGCATCGGCCTGTCGCGATGCGACAGCGAGGCCGAGCTGACGGCGGCCTTCGACAGCGTGCAGCGCATGGGCGAACATTTCTTCCGCGATGGCGGCGCGTTCATCGAGCGCTATGTGGATAACGCGCGCCACGTCGAAGTGCAGATCTTCGGCGACGGCGCGGGCCGCGTGCTGGCGCTGGGCGAGCGCGACTGCTCGGTGCAGCGGCGCAACCAGAAGGTGATTGAAGAAACGCCGGCGCCGCTATTGCCGGCGGCCACGCGCGCGGCCTTGCTGGCGGCGGCGGTCAAGCTGGGCGAATCGGTAAGCTACCGGTCGGCCGGCACGGTGGAATTCATCTACGACCCGGCGCGCGACAGTTTCTATTTCCTGGAGGTCAACACGCGTCTGCAGGTCGAGCATCCGGTGACCGAGGCCGTGACGGGGCTGGACCTGGTGGAATGCATGTTGCGCGTGGCGGCGGGCGAGCCGCTGGACATCGATGCCATGACGCGCGCGCCGCAAGGCGCGGCCATCGAGGTGCGCCTGTATGCCGAGGATCCGCTGCGCCAGTTCCAGCCGTCGCCCGGCGTGCTGACCGATGTGTTTTTCCCGGAAGGCGTGCGGCTGGACGGCTGGGTCGCCACGGGCACCGAGGTGCCGGCCTTCTACGACCCGATGCTGGCCAAGCTGATCGTGCACGCCGATACGCGCGAGGCGGCGCTGGACAAGCTGGCCGACGCGCTGGCCCACACCCGTCTGCACGGCATCGCCACCAACCTGGACTATCTGCGCCAGATCGTGGCGGACGAGCGCTTTCGTGCGGGTCAGCTGTCGACCCGTTTCCTGGACAGCTTCGCCTATCGACCGGCCGCCATCGAAGTGCTGGAGGCCGGCACCTACACCAGCGTGCAGGACTATCCTGGCCGCGCCGGGTACTGGGACATCGGCGTGCCGCCGTCCGGTCCGATGGATGACTATGCCTTCCGCCTGGCCAACCGCATCGTCGGCAACGCGCCCGATGCGGCCGGCATCGAGGCCACGCTGGTCGGCCCGACGCTGCGCTTCCATGGCGATGCCGTCATCGCGCTGACCGGCGCCGAATGCGCCGCCACGCTGGACGGCGAGCCGGTGCCGATGTGGCGCCCGCTCACGGTGCGGTCGGGCCAGGTGCTGGCCACCGGCCGCGCGCTGTCCGGCTGCCGCAGCTATCTGGCGGTGCGCAACGGGCTGGACGTGCCGGTGTACCTGGGCAGCCGTTCGACCTTTGCGCTGGGCCAGTTCGGCGGTCATGCCGGCCGCACGCTGCGGGTAGGCGACATGCTGCCGGTGGTGCGCCCCGGGCTGCCCGCCGCCAACGCCGCGCCGCCCGTGACCGAGCCGCAGGCGGCCGCGCCCGAACTGATCCCCCGTTACGGCAATACCTGGGAAATCGGCGTGCTGTACGGGCCGCATGGCGCGCCCGACTTCTTCCGTCCCGAGGCCATCGACGAATTCTTCGCCGCCGATTGGGAGGTGCACTACAACTCGAACCGGCTGGGCGTGCGCCTGACTGGTCCCAAACCCACCTGGGCGCGTGAGAACGGCGGCGAGGCGGGCCTGCATCCGTCCAACATCCACGACTGCGAATACGCTATCGGCAGCATCAACTTCACCGGCGACAGCCCCGTCATCCTGACGCGCGACGGTCCCAGCCTGGGGGGCTTCGTGTGCCCGGTCACGATCGCCCGCGCCGAGCTGTGGAAGGTGGGCCAGGTCAAGCCGGGCGACCGCATCCGCTTCGTACGCATCGACTACCGCGAGGCGGTAGCGCTGGAAGCGGCGCAGGACCGCAGCGTGGCATCGCTGACGTCGGTTGCGCCGCAAGCCACCACGCCGGCGGCGCCGCCGCAGACCGCCTCCGAGACCATCGTGGCGGCATTGCCGGCCGAGGGGGCGCGGCCGTCGGTGTCTTACCGCCAGGCGGGCGACGGTTACCTGCTGCTGGAGTATGGCGACAACGTGCTGGATCTGGCGTTGCGCATGCGGATTCATCTGCTGATGCAAGCGCTGGCCGCCCGCCCCATCGCGGGCGTGCATGAGCTGTCGCCGGGCGTGCGCTCGCTGCAGATCCGCTACGACAGCCGCGTGATCCTGCAGGACGCGTTGATCGCGCGGTTGCTGGAGATCGAGGCGGGCCTGGCGGACGTGGCGACGCTGAAGGTGCCGACGCGGGTGGTGTATCTGCCGATGGCGTTCGAGGACTCGGCCACGCTGGGCGCGGTGCAGCGCTACCAGGAGACCGTGCGCGCCAGCGCGCCGTGGCTGCCGAACAATGTGGACTTCATCCAGCGCATCAACGGCCTGGCCAGCCGCGAGGACGTGCGCCGCATCGTGTTCGACGCGAGCTATCTGATCATGGGCCTGGGCGACGTGTATCTGGGCGCACCCTGCGCGGTGCCGATCGATCCGCGCCACCGCTTGCTGACCTCGAAGTACAACCCGGCCCGCACCTTCACGGCCGAGGGCACGGTGGGCATCGGCGGCGTGTACATGTGCATCTACGGCATGGATTCGCCCGGCGGCTATCAACTGGTGGGTCGCACGCTGCCTATCTGGAACAAGTTCCTGAAGAACCCGGTGTTCCAGGACGGCAAGCCCTGGCTGCTGCGCTTTTTCGACCAGGTGCGGTTCTATCCGGTGAGCGAGGCCGAGCTCGATACGTTGCGCGAGGATTTCCGCGAAGGCCGGGCGACGGTGCGGATCGAGCAAGAGGTGTTCGATTTCGCGGCGTACCAGCGTTTCGTGGCGGACGAGGCCGACAGCATCGGTGCGTTCCAGACGCGCCAGAAGGCGGCGTTCGATGCCGAGGTGGCGCTGTGGAAGAGCGAAGACGTGGCGGCGGCGCCCGTCGAGGCCGAACCCGAGCCGGAGACGGCGCTGCGCGAGGGCGAACGCCTGGTCAGCGCGGACATGTGCGGCAACATCTGGAAGATTCCGGTGCAGGTGGGCCAGAGCGTGTCGGCCGGCGACACGCTGGTGGTGGTGGAGGCCATGAAGATGGAGCTGTCGGTGATTGCGCCGGCCTCGGGGACGGTGACGGGCATCCGCTGCGTGCCGGGCAAGCCGGTGAACGCGGGCGATCCGCTGATCGTGCTGGCCGAAGATGCCACTTGCCCCGTGACCTGATGATGGCGGGCGAATCGGTGCGGATCAGCCCGGCGCTGCGTCAGGCGCCGGCGCTGGCGGGGTCGCTGGCGGACCAGGTGTACCAGCGCCTGAAGGACGAGCTGTTCGATTTCCGGCTATTGCCGGGCGACCGCTTCACCGAGGCCGAATTGGCGCTGCGGCTGGGCGTGAGCCGCACGCCGGTGCGGCTGGGGCTGGCACGGCTGGAACGCGAGGGGTTCGTGGTGCCGAGTCCGCGCAGCGGCTGGCAGGTGCGGCCGTTCGATTTCGAGCGCTTCGAGGCGCTGTATGACGTGCGGGTGGTGCTGGAGCTGGCGGCGGTGGAACGGTTGTGCGCCCGGGAGCAGATGGACGAGAGCGGGATGCTGGGGGCGCTGACTGATGTGTGGCTGGTGCCGCCGGCGCAGCGGATTCTGGATGGCCGGTTGGTGGCTGAGCTGGATGAGGCGTTTCATTGCGCTCTCGTGGCGGCGGCGGGCAATCCGGAGATGGCGTTGATTCATCGCGAGGTGACCGAGAAGATCCGGATTGTCCGGCGCCTGGATTTCACCAAGGAGTTTCGGGTGGATGCGACCTATGAGGAGCATGGGGCGATTTTGCGGGCGGTTTTGGCGCGTCGGGCGGAGGCGGCGGGGAGGATGTTGCGGGGGCATATCGAGATGAGCAAGGCGGAAGTGCGGAAGATTACGTTGCATATGCTTTATGAGGCTCGGGGGTAGGTTTTCTTGATGCGGCGGGCGGGGTTCTTGAGACGCGCCGGGCCGCGGCGGCCGGGTGGGTGCGGGGCTACGATTGCGGTCCGGAGCCTTCGCTCCGGACTGCCCCGTTGTCATCGTCGTTGTCGCCTCCGGCGACGGCCTTCCGATTCCCTCGGGCGCATCTACACGCCCCGCACCCACCCGGCCGCCGCAGCCCGGCGCTCTGTATAGGGCTCGCGACGGATTGGGGGGCGGCGGTGTTTGCTGGCGTGTTGCTCAGCGGCGGGGGTGGGGCGGTGGGGTGAGGCGGTGGGGTGAGGCGGTGGTGGGGCGTTCGGGCGGTGGGCGCTGCGCGCGCGGGTTGGGTCTCGCGCTTTTGCCTGGGGCGTGTTATGAACTGGGCCGGGCTGCACTTCGTCGTATTTGCCATGCTCAGGCTGTCGTTACGCCGAGACCACGACATGCCTGGTGTTGGCGACGTTCGGCGTGACAGCACATGCCGGGGCCGGGTAGAACGCGGCCGCGCCGGCCATCGCTTCTTTCGCGCCGATTCTCGACAGGCACTCCGAACCATGAAAATTCTTGCAGCAGCGTTGCTGAGCCTTTCGTTCCTGGTGGTGGCTCCTTGCGCCGCGGATAGTGACGCGGATCAAGCGGAGATCGTGGGGACGCTGGCGGGCGGAAGTTGGCGGTCCGGCGACGGGCAGGGCGCCTACCGGGTGGTCGTGGAGAACGTGGGCTTCGAGCATGTGAGCTGCCGTGTCTGGATCGAGTGGCTGGCCACGACGGCATCCGGAAAGAAGCCGCCCGGGCAACCGCCGCGCCTCGTCGCCAGGACGTCGTACGACGAAATCTCCAGCGGCTTCTGGTCTTGCAATCCGAAGCAGGTGGGGCTGGCCGGTGCCACGCTGACCATCCACGCCACGCACGCCTATTCCGGTGAAAGCCGCAAGTTCTGCGCCGTGCTGGGCGCACCGGGTGAGTATCGCGATCAGGGCTTGTGTTGAGGCTGCTTCCATACCCTTGCGATAGCCGTTCCCCGGCCATGTTCATGACACGCTCTAGCCTTGCAGCTGGTTGTAGACCTCTTGCGAGATTCTCTGGAGTTCGTCTCGGCTGACCGCGCCTGACAGGGCGTAGCCGAATTGGCCTTCGGCCCAGTAGAAGACGCGGACTTGGCCTTCCTGGGTGAATTGGAAGGCGGTTTGGCCGTTGGTGGCTTCCCGGGTGACGTAGAGGGTCAGGCGTTGGCCGTCGGGGGCGCCGTACATGAACAGGGCAACCGGGCCGGCGCCGCCGGGCAGGAGGCGGCCGCCGACGAGTTCGTAGCCGGCGTGGGACAGGTTGGGGGCGCGCACGGGGGCGCCCAGGCGTTTGGTGAGCCAGGTGACCAGGGCTTTTTCGTTGTCGCCACTGACTTCCACCGGGCGGCCCATGTCGGGGGCGTAGACGGCGTGGGCGATGGCGGCGCGTTGGGCGTAGCCGCCGGCGGCGCGGTCGGGGCTGGCGGTGGCCAGGACGGATTGCAGGTGGCGGGCGTCCAGGGCGCCGCGGGTCAGCCAGGCGGCGCTGGCGCTGACGGCGGCGATGGCGAAGCCGGCGGCCAGGGCGCGCCAGGGGATCCGGCGGGCGGGCGGGGCCAGGGGCAGGCGCAGCGGCAGGGGTTCTTCCAGGACCGGGTCGAGCAGGGCATGCAGGGCGCGGCGCTGGGCCTGCCAGGCGTGGACGCGGGCCAGGTCTTGGGGGTGGGCGGCCAGGTAGGCGTCGACTTCGGCATGGCGGCCGGACGGCAGCTGGCCGTCGGCGTAGCCGTGCAGGTCGGCTTCGGTGATGGGGTGGCCGGCGGCGGGGACGGGGTGCAGGCGTTTGTCGTTCATGTCATTTCACGCGATGGAGCCGGCCGGCGGGTTCCTGGCCTTGCATCAGGGCGCCCAGCCGTTCGCGGGCGCGCGACAGGCGCGACATGACCGTGCCCATGGGCACGCCCAGCACCTGAGCCGTTTCCTGATAGGACAGGTCTTCCACGCAGACCAGCAGCAGCACTTCGCGCTGCTCGGCCGGCAGGCCTTGCAGGCAACGATCCAGGTCGCGCACCTCCAGGTGGTCGGTTTGCGTGGCGCGCACCGGCACGTCGGGCGGTTCGCCCGCGCCGGCCTGTTCGGCCTGCCGGTGGTGGGCGCGCACGCCGTCGATGAAATGGTTATGCATGATGCCGAACATCCAGGCCCGCAGTTCGCCGCGCCGCTGCCAGCGCGAGTAGCGGCTCCATGCGCGCTCCAGGGTGTCCTGCACCAGGTCGTCAGCCCGGTGGGGGTCGCCCGTCAGCCCGCGGGCGTAGCGCCGCAGGCTGGGGATGCAGGCCAGGATCGAAGCTTCGTCTTCGGCGCGCATGGTCTGTTGCGGCGCGTCCTGATCAGGGCTTGACGGTGTGCCAGACGTCCTTGAAGTTGTCGCCCGTCTTGTCGCCGGCCTTGGCATCCTTGGAGAACAGGTAGAGCGGCTTGCCCTTGTAGGCCCATTGCTTGGAGCCGTCGTCGCGGGTGATGATGGTCAGGTCGCCGGACGCCTTGGCGTCGGCGGCGGCGGTGACCGGGGGCCAGATCTTGGCGCACTGGTCGTTGCAGGCGCTTTTGCCGCCTGCATCCTTGTCGAAGGTATACAGGGTCATGCCGGCGCTGTTGACCAGGACGCCGTCCTGGGTCTTGACGGCCTGGGCGTGGGCGCCGGCCGAGAACAGGGCGGCGGAAGTAAGAACCAGAGCTGCGGCGATTGGATTGCGCATGTCGTGCCTCGTCGATGGGAAAGTGGGGGACTGCCCTCTACAGACGTCGGCCGGGGCGGGGATATTCCACCTGGCGCAAAAAAATCCGCGAGGGGTCAGGCGGCCGCCGGAGGCGGACCGGGTTCGTAGCGCATGTCGATTTCCTGGCCGCCCTCCTTGACGGCGCGAAAGCCCAGCGACTCGTACAGCCGGCGGGCGGGGTTGCCTTGCAGGACGGACAGGGTGACCGGGACGCCTTCGTGGTCCGCCTGCCGCAACAGGCCGGCGAGCAGCCGCCGGCCCAGGCCCTGGCCCTGATAGGCCGGGTCGATCTGGATCTGCACGACGCGCCAGCTGGACGCTTCGCGCAGGGTCTTGAACAAGCCCGCCGGGCGGCCGTGCAGCCAGACGATCCGGGCGCCCTCGAAACCGTAGCGGATGCGCGCCAGGTGGTGCGCGTCGTCTTGCGGGGCGCCGGCGCGGGCCAGGTGTTCGGTCATGGTCGCCTTGCGTAACGACAGCAGGAAGGGCAGGTCGTCTTCGGTGGCGGGCTGCAAAGCCAGGGAGTGGGGGGGCATGGGCGGCTTCAGGGTTGCTTGGCGGAACCACGCTTGGCGCTCTTGCCAGCCTGGTGGATCAAGTTATAGAGCTGTTGGGCCGCCGGCGCCAGGGGGCGGCCGCGGCGCGAGATCAGGCCCAGGCTGCGGGTGACGCGCGGATGTTCGAGTTTGACGCCGGCCAGGGTGGCGTGGCCGGCGGGCGGCATGGCCAGTTGCGGCACGGCGGCCACGCCCAGGCCGGCCTCGACCAGGCCCAGCAGGGTCATGACGTGGCTGACCTCGAAGGCGCTGACGGTGCGCTTGCCGCTCTTGGCCAGGGCGTCGTCGATCAACAGGCGGTTGCCGCTTTCCTTGGCCACTGTCATGAAGCGTTCACCTGACAATTCCTCCCAGGACACGCTGCGGCGGGCGGCCAGCGGGTGGTCGCGGCGCACGGCCAGCACGAAGTCTTCGCGCAGCACGGCCTTGAAGTCCACGTCCGGCTCCTGGGTGCCGAAAAAGCTGATGCCGAAGTCGGCCCGGCCGGTGACGACGCTGTTGAGCACGGTATGCGCGGTTTCGTCGATGATGCGCACGCGGATGCGGGGAAAGCGCTCGGCGTAGTCGCGGATGATGGCCGGCAGGAAGTAATAGGCCACCGAGGGCACGCAGGCCACGGTGACCAGGCCGCCGCGCTGCGCCGCCAGGTCGCCGATGCTGAGCACGGCGCGTTCCAGTTCGTCGATGGCGCCGCGCGCCCGCTCCAGGAAGATGCGGCCCACGTGCGTGAGCGACACGCGGCGGGTGGTGCGCTCCAGCAGCCGCGCGCCCAGCAGGTCTTCCAGCTTTTCGATGCGGCGGCTCAGCGCCGGCTGCGACAGATTCAGGTCTTCGGCCGCGGCGCGGAAACTGGCGCGTTCGGCCACGGCGACGAAGGCCTGCAGTTCCTGTAAATCGAAATTGATGCGTGCCATGCATTAATCCATCCGTAAGTTGCAATTCAAATAATAGCCGCGCCGCCGCAGAATGCATGCCATGGAAACGATCATCCCTTGTGTACTGATGCGCGGCGGCACTTCCCGCGGTCCCTTCTTCCTGGGCGATTGGCTGCCTGCCGACCCCGCCGAGCGCGACCGGCTGCTGCTGGCCGCCATGGGCTCGCCCCACGCCTTGCAGGTCGACGGCCTGGGCGGCGGCAACACGCTGACCAGCAAGGTCGCGATCGTGTCGCGCTCGACCCGGCCCGGCTGCGATATCGACTACCTGTTCGCCCAGGTGTCGGTGGACCGCGCCAGCGTCGACACCCGGCCCAACTGCGGCAACATGCTGTCGGGCGCCGCGCCGTTCGCCATCGACGAGGGCCTGATCGCCGCGGCCGACGGTGAGACCTCGGTACGGGTGCACAACGTCAACACCGGCGCCATCATCGAAGCCGTGGTGCAGACCCCGGGCCGGCGCCTGACCTACGAAGGCGATGTGCGCATCGACGGCGTGCCGGGCGCCGCCGCGCCGGTGCGGCTGAATTTCCTGGACGCCTGGGGCGCGGTCACCGGCCGCCTGTTTCCCACGGGCCTGCGCCAGGAAGTCGTGGACGGCATCGCCGTCACGCTGATCGACGCCGCCATGCCGATGGTGTTGATGCGCGCCGCGGACTTCGGTTTGCACGGCGACGAATCGCCGGCCGAGCTGGATGGCAATGCCGCGCTGCTGGTGCGCCTGGAACGTATCCGCCGCGAAGCCGGGGCGCGCATGGGCCTGGGCGATGTCTCGGACAGCGTCATCCCGAAACCGGTGCTGCTGGCCCCGGGCGAGGATGCGGCGCAGTTGTCGCTGCGCTCGCGTTATTTCACGCCGCACGCCTGCCATCGCGCCCACGCCGCAACAGGCGCAGTGGGCGTGGCCGCGGCGTTCCTGATGCCGGGCACGGTGGCGCATGACTGCGGCGGCCCCGCGCCGCGGGCCGGTTATCGCAGCGTGCGCGTCGCGCATCCATCCGGCGGCATGAATATCGACGTGAAACTGGACGAACGCAGCGGCGAGGTCGCCGCCGCCGGGCTGGTACGCACCGCCCGCAAGATCATGAAAGGGGTGCTGTACCTGCCGCAATCGGTGCCGCAACAGGCGGTTCAGGACGTGCAGGCGGCACCCATGGCGGTAGCGGCCTAGGGCCTGTTCCCACTGGAGGGCGCCTTCTAGTGGGAACAGGCCCTGGCGGCCATATCGGCTACACCCGGCATCCGGCGCAGGATCCGCTGCCAGCAGGGTCCGGGTGTGCAGAAAAAATGGCGCCGGCGTGCCGGCGCCCGCAGGACAGACAACGGTTCACAGAGACCGTCCACATCATTATCAGGAGACTCAACATGGTATTTCCCCTCCGTAGCAGCATGCTTGGCGCCGCCGCGCTGTGCCTGGCCCTGGGCGGCCAGTCGGCCCAGGCCCAATTTCCCGACCGCGCCATCACCATGGTGGTGCCCACCGCCGCCGGCGGCGGCAACGACACGCTGGCCCGCGTGATCGGGCAGAAGATGGGTGAACTGCTGGGCCAGACCATCATCGTGGTCAACAAGCCCGGCGCGCAGGGCGCCATCGCCGCCGACTACGTGGCCCGTCAGCCGGCCGATGGCTACACGCTGATGCTGGGCTACATCGGCACGCACGGCATCAATCCCGCGCTGCAAAAGCTCAACTACGATCCGGTGCGCGACTTCACCGCCATCGGCATGGTGGCCGATTCCCCCACGCTGATGGTGGTGAATAGCGGCATCGGCGTGCGGGACGTACCCGGCCTGATCAAGTACGGCCAGGCCCATCCGGAGGGCTTGAGCTACGCGTCGGCGGGCCCCGGCACGGCGCCGGCGGTGGCGGGGGAACTGTTCAACCGGGCGACCGGCGCGGCCATGCTGGAGATTCCCTACAAGGGCTCCGCGCCCGCCATGACCGACACCTTGGCCGGCGTGACGCAGGTGATGTTCCCCAGCCTGTTCAGCGCCTATCCGCACCTGAAGTCGGGCAAGATCGTCGCGCTGGGCGTGGCGGGCACGCGCCGCGCCAAGGTGCTGCCTGACATGCCGACGTTGGCCGAACTCGGCGTGCAGGGCGTGGACGTGGCGCAGTGGTACGCGGTGTTCGCGCCGGCCAACGCCAAACCCGAGGTGGTGGCCAAGCTGAATGCCGCGTTGAACGGTGCGCTGAACGACCCGGCGGTCGTGCGCAAGATCGACGAGCAGGGGGCGGAGGTGCGCACCAGCACGCCAGACGAATTGGCCGCATTCGTGCGTGACGAGGCGGTCAAGTGGAAGCGCCTGGCCACCTCGCTCCACGCCGCCTTGTAACGCCAGCTGCGCCGGACGGCGTCCGCCGCCAGGGACGCCCGTTGATGCAGCGGGCGCCTGCGCCACAGCGCCGCTGCGCTAAGTCGCCGCGTCGAACAGCGCCAGCGGCGTCGCATCGAAGTGCCGCAGGTTCGGAAACACCAGGTTCAGGTCGTCCTGGCTCGCGCCGAACCAGCCGCCCAGCGCCCCGCCCAGCTGTTCCACGGCCAGCGTCGGCAGCAGGCGGCCGTTGTCGACGAAGCCGGGCCCGTCCAGCGCGATCTCGGGATGCGATCCGACGTAGCGCCCGCCGCGCACCGCGCCGCCCAGCACAAAATGATGCGCACCCCAGCCGTGGTCCGAGCCGTTGCCGTTGGAGCCCAGCGTGCGGCCGAATTCCGACGCGGTGAAGGTGGTGACCTGCCGCGCCACGCCCAGCCCGGCCAGCGCATCCTGGAACACCGCAAGCGCCTGGCCCAGCTCACGCAGCAGGGCGGGGTGCGTGTCGTTCAGGCCCGTGTGGTTGTCATAGCCGTTCTGCGATACGAAGAACACCTGGCGCCGCGCGCCCAGCGCCTGGCGCGCCGCGATGATGCGCGCCACGATCTTGAGCTGCTGTGCCAGGGGCGAGCCGAAGTCGCCCGGCACCGCCACGCCTGACAGCGCCGCGCGCAGGCGCGTGTCGGCATCGATCGATTGCGCGGCGATGCGTGACATCTCGCGTTCCATCAGGTGCTCGCGCGGCTGGGTGATCAACTGGCGCAGCAGCGCGGTGCAGGCGCTGGACCCATACAGGTCGCGCGTCAGCAGGTCGATGCGGGTCGAGCCATTGACGCCGACCCGGTAGCCGGCGACGTGGCGGCCCGCCAGCAGCACCGTGCTGCCGCCCGCCGTGATACCGGTGAAGCTGCGCTGCGCATTGATGTCCGCATACAGATCGGTCAGCCGTCCTGCCCAGCCCGACGACGCGCCTTCCGGCGCCAGCGCCTGCCAGTACGACTGCTGGTCGTTGTGCGAAAACAGCTTGGGCGGCAGCGGCACGCGCGCGCCGATGTAGTCGGCCTTGCCCGTGGGTACCACCAGCGGCCCCACGTTCAGCGCCACCGCCATCTCGCCGCGCTCGAACAGCGGCGCCAGCGGTGCCAGCGACGGGGCCAGCGCGAACTGCGCGTCGTTGGCTGCGGGTGCCGTGCCCCGCAGCGCCGTGGCCTGAAGCGCGGCGCGGGGCAGCGCGATGTCGCTGCGCGCCGCGGCGTAGGCCCGGTAGGCCGCCGCGTTATACGGCACCAGGGTGTTGAAGGGGTCGTTGCCGCCGTACAGGAATACACACACCAGCGCCTTGTAGTCGCTGGGCGCCGATTGCGCCGCGGCCGCGCCCAGCGCCGCCAGGTTCAAGGCCAGCGGTGCCGCGGCATGGCTGGCGCCCAGGGCGCAGGCGCGCAGCAGGAATTCGCGGCGATCGGGTTTCATTTCTGCACCAGGTATTCGGGGCTGGCCGCCACCAGCATGATCGCGGCGCGCACCCGATCGCGCGGCCGGTCGGCCGGCAAGGTGGCCACGGCCTGCGCAATGGCGTCGGCGGTGGCGGCGCTGAAGGCATCGCCGGCCAGCAGCAGCGTCACCCGCGCCACCAGGGCCTGCGGGTCGCCGGCCAGCGCGATTTCGGCCGTGTAGCGCGTCTGCAGGTCTTCCCAGCCGCGGTCCACGTAGATCGCCAGGAAATTGAGATATCCCGCGATGCTGGTCTCGTCGGTGATCTGCAATTCGGGCGCCACCAGGCCGCGCCTGGCCAGCTCCGTCACGGGTGGCGTATAGCGCGGCCGGAAGAAATTGAACACGCTGGCCGAGCGCATGGGGCTCTGTGCCAGCCGGATGGTGTTGTCGGTGGTGTCCGGCATGGCCCAGGCGCCGTTGACGGACGTCGCGCCGAACGCCCGCGCCCACCCGGAAAACCGCAGGATCGGTTCGCGCACCTTGCCCCAGCCCGGCGCCGCCAGGTCGGGGTGGCGGGCCTCGTCGTCCAGCAAAATGGCGCGTACCACGGCCCGCAGATTGCCGCGCACGCCATGGCCATCATCGTTGAAGGCCGCCGCCACCCGTCCGACATAAGCCGGGCTGGGGTTGCTGGTCACCAGCCGCTGGATCAGCTGGGTGCCGATGAACGGTCCCACGTTGGGATGCGCGCTGATCACCTCCATGGCGCGGCGCAGCGACAGGTAGCCATCGGTGCCGGGCGGAATCACCGCGCCCAGGAAGCGCTTTTCCGCCAGTGAATGCAGGCTGCCATTGAGCGCCATCGGGCGGCGGTGGAACTGCACGTCGGTTTCAGGGCCGTCCAGGTCCCAGCCGGTAAACACCTTGGCCAGCCCCTGCACGTCGGCGTTGTCGTAGGTTTCGACCGGCGCGCCATTGACCAGCCTGGGGGTGCCATCCGGGTTCAGCTCGACCAGGCCGATGCTGAACAGCTGCATCACCTCGCGGGCGTAGTTCTCGTCGGGGTGGCGGCCGGTCTTGGGGTCTTCCTTACGATTGCCGCGATAGGTCAGCATGCAGCCCATCGACAGATTGCGCGTCACGGCGGTGAGCAGGGCTTGGTAATTGCCCAGCGCATGCTCGGCCAGCAGGTCCATGAAACCGGCGGCGCCGAACAGCGGCCAGTTGGCGGTGATGGACGCCACGCCCACCACGAATATTTCGGACAGCGAGAAGGCCACGCGTGTACGAACCTGATCTTCGGCGCTGATGAACTTGCGCCACAACGTGGATTCCAGCGGCGCGTTGATGCCGTTGCCTTTGTAGGCCTCGGTGTTCTTGCCCTGCTGCAGCAGCCAGTCGAAATGGCTTTGCGACGGCGGCAGGTCCAATTGGGCGTCCAGCCAGGCGGCGTAGCCGTCGCGCACCACCGCGTCGATGGCGGCAGGGGTCGGGCCGAAGGTGGCCTGCGCCAGAAAGCGCGATGCCTGGCCGGGCGTGGGCCGGGCGGACGGGGAGAGTGCGGAGGCGGCGGCAGGCGCGGCCCCGGACGGCGGCGCGGACATGCGAAAGGCCCCGGGTTCGAATGCGAAAACCTACGGTACCGAAGCGCCCGGGGCGCTTCAAGACCCCCATCCGGAGGAGGGGATTAATCCGTTCGCATGAGCGGGCGCCGGCCGTCCTGACGGCGCCCGGAAGCCGTGCTGTGTCAGACCGAACGTGTGATGCCGCCGTCGATGCGGATGTTCTGTCCGGTGATGTACGAAGAGGCGTCGGAGGCCAGAAACGCGATCAGGTCGGCCACTTCCCCGGCGGTGCCGTAGCGGCCCATCGGGATGCGCGCGCGGCGGTCTTCTTTTTCGGGCAGGCTGTCGATGAAGCCGGGCAGCACGTTGTTCATGCGCACGTTGTGCTCGGCGTATTCGTCCGAGAACACCTTGGTGAACGCCGCCAGGCCGGCGCGGAACACGCCCGACGTCGGGAACAGGGCTTCGGGTTCAAAGGTGGCGTAAGTGGAAATATTGACGATGGCGCCGGCCTTCTGGCTTTTCATGATGGGGGCGACCAGGCGGGCGATGCGCACCACGTTCAGCAGGTAGTACTCCATGCCCAGGTGCCAGTCATCGTCGCTGATTTCCAGCAGCGGCCCCTTGGGGCCATGGCCGGCGCTGTTGACCACGGCATCGACGCGGCCCCATTTCTGCACGGTGGCGTCGACCAGACGGGCCAGGTCGTCGGGCGACCGGTTCGAGCCGGTGACGCCCAGGCCGCCCAGTTCGGCCGCCAGGGCCTCGCCCTTGCCGGACGAGGACAGGATGGCCACGCGGTAGCCATCGGCCGCCAGTTTGCGCGCCGCCGCCGCGCCCATGCCGCTACCGCCGGCGGTGATGATTGCCACTTTATCCGTGCTCATGCGTGTGCCCCCAAGGGTGTCCAGGAAACGGCCATTGTAGGGGCGGGCACGGCGGCCTTGCGGAGCATCCAGCGGAGATTCCCGCAAGGCCGGCAGGGGCGATCAGTCGACCAGTTTCAACACGCCCTTCATCAGCGCGAAGTGGCCGGGGAACGAGCAGAAGAAGGCGTAGTCCTGGCCGGCGGCCAGCTTGCTGACGTCGAACGTGACCGAATCGGTTTCGCCGCCGCCGATGACCTTGGTGTGGGCGATGACGCGGGCGTCGTCTTTCTTGACGTAGTCGTTGTCCAGGCCGGCGGCCATGCCGTCGTTCACGGCGCCTTGCATGTCGGCCTGCTTGGTCAGCACCCAGTTGTGGCCCATGGCGGTCTTGGGCAGCTTGCCCGGGTGCGTGAGCTTCACGGTGAACTGCTTGCAGCTCTTGCTGACCGTGATTTCCTTCTTGTCGAACTGCATCTGGTCGGTGCCGGCGATGTCGACCGAGCAGTCGGCGGCCAGCGCGGGGGCCGAAACCAGGGCCAGGACGGCCGCGGCGCACAGATTCTTCAACAGCATATGGGATGCCTCCAGGTGGGTTGGGGGAAATGCAAGCCCGCCGGGCGAGGCCGGCAGGCGTTGCGGCTATTGTCGTTTCACTCTACGCCATATCGGCGCGGGCGACCTACGCCGGGTTTGACGCAACGCAAGCAAGTGTCAGTGAATAGCCTGGAATCGGTCCGAAATTGAAGCGACGGTAAGGAACATGCAGCGCCGGCAAGGATGGTGAAGCGCCGGCAAGGAAAAGGCGACGCCCGCCGGCTTCACAGGCAATGGCGCTAGCGCTTGCCGTTGACGCGCCAGATCACATTGCCCACGTCATCGGCCACCAGCAGCGCGCCCTGGCTGTCCACCGCCACGCCCACCGGCCGTCCCTGCGCCTGACCGCTGGCATCCAGGAACCCGGTCAGCACGTCCTGCGCCGCGCCATCGGGGCGGTTGCCGGTGAAGGGCACGTAGATGACCTTGTAGCCGCTGCGCGGATCGCGGTTCCAGGAGCCGTGCTGCCCGATGAACATGCCATGCATGAACGGTGCCAGCGTCGATCCGCCCGACCAGGCCAGCCCCAGCGAGGCCGTGTGCGGTCCCAGCGCGTAATCGGGCACGATGGCCTTGGCCACCAGGTCCGGGCGCGGCGGCTTGACCCGGGTATCGACATGCTGGCCGAAATAGCTGTAGGGCCAGCCGTAGAAGCCGCCGTCCTGCACCGACGTCATGTAGTCGGGCACCAGGTCGCTGCCCAGCTCGTCGCGTTCGTTCACCGCCGTCCACAGCGTCTTGCCGTCGGGCGCCCAGGCCATGCCCACCGGGTTGCGCAGGCCGCTGGCGTACAGGCGCTTGGCGCCGCTGGCCACGTCGAGTTCCCAGATGGCGGCGCGGCCCGCTTCGATCTCCATGCCGTTCTCGGCCACGTTGCTGTTGGACCCCACCGACACATACAGCTTCTTGCCGTCGGGGCTGGCGATCAGGTTCTTGGTCCAGTGGTGGTTGATGCCGGCCGGCAGGTCGGCCACCTTGACGCCGGGCGCGGTGATGCGCGTCTGGCCCGGCTGGTAGGGAAAGCGCACCACGGCGTCGGCGTTCGCCACGTACAGCTGGTCGCCCACCAGCGCCATGCCGAAGGGCGAATTCAGGCCATCGAGCAATACGCTGCGGCTTTGCGCCGCGCCGTCCGCGCCCAGGCCCCGCAGCAGCGTGATGCGGTTGGCGCTGGCCGTGCGGGCGCCGGCGCGCTTCATGACGATGTTGGCGGCCCAGTTCTTCAAGCCGCCCGGCGCGTCTTCCGGCTTGGGCGGCGCGTTGGTCTCGGCCACCAGCACGTCGCCGTTGGGCAGCACGTAGAGCCAGCGCGGATGGTCCAGGTCGCGGGCATAGGCCGTCACGGCCAGGCCGCTGGCCGGTGTGGGGAGCGCGCCATCGGCCCAGCCCACCGCCCTGGCGGTGTTGACGGTGGGAATCAGGGTGGTGTTGGGGGCGGGCAGCTCAGGGTGCGGCCCCATGCCGGCCTCGACCGGCAACTTGGCGACCTCGCCGCAGGCGGCGAGCGTGCTGACGGCGGCCAGCGCCGCTGGCAGCAGGGTTCGAATACGCATGATGCGGCTCCAGGTGCGGCGCGATCACCGCGAACGCCCCATCATACGACGCGGACCCTAGCGCATGTCGAAGGCTTCCTGGTGCCAGCGCACGCCCCTCCGGCCCAGGCGCCGCAAGCCCTCGCGCAGCGCGGCAGACAGGCCCGCCGGGCCGCAGAACCAGATGTCGGTGGCGCGGCCATCGGCTACCGCGCCTTGCGCCAGATCATCGGCCGTCAGGCGATGGCCGGCGTCGTGCACCCGCAAGGTGACGTTGTTCAGCGCCGCGCAGCGCTGCTTCAGCGTGTCCACAAAGGGATCCTTCGCGGCGTCGCGCACGCAGTAGTGCAGCCACACCGGGGCGTTGCCAGCGACGGCGGCCTGCTGGTCTTCCAGCCAGGCCAGGAACGGGGTGATGCCGATGCCGCCGGCCACCCATACTTGCGGCTGGGCGCCGGCTGAACGGGAGCGCTCGAAGCGGCCGTACGGACCTTCCACGGACACCGTCTGTCCGGCAGCCAGCGTGTCGGACAGGTGGTCCGTGTAATCGCCCAGCGCCTTGATCTGGAAGGTCACCCGGCCGGGGGCGTCCCCAGGCGCGCTGGCGATGGTGAACGGGTGCGCGCCTTCACTGCGGTCGAACGTGACGAAGGCGAACTGCCCCGCCCGATGGCCGGGCCATTGCCGGCCGAGTTCACAGGTGACCCCGACAATGCCGCCCGGGTGCCGCGTCACCGCAGCGATCCTGCCCGCGACGCGGCGCCCGCGGCCGACGCGGCCGGCCAGCGACCACAGCGCGGCAACGGCGCCGCTCGCAAGCAAGGGGATCAGCAGCAACCCCGTCGACCCCGTCCAGTAATACACGGGGGCCAGCGCCAGGGTGTGCACAGCCAGGGCCAGATATGCGACAGGCATGGCGCGATGCGCGATGCGCCAGGCGTGGTAGGGAAAGCGCCGCCACAGCGTGATGACCAGCATGAGGAGCAGGGCGTAGATCGTCCATTCGCCCAGATCCTTGGCCAAGCCGCGCGAGCCTTCCAGCACGGCCAGCACCGCGTCGCGGACGGGGCGCCCTTCAGTGCCGGCAAGCGCCTTGAGCGGCGTGCTGGACAGCTTGGCCAGCCAGTGCGCCGCGCTGGCGCCCACGGCCAGGATGCCGGCCCATTTATGCAGCCGATAGACCTTGTCCATCCCGCCCAGGGGACCTTCCAGCCAAGCCGGACGCAGCGCCAGCAGCATGATCAGCGACATCAATCCGATGGCCCAGACGCCGGTGAGATACAGGGCCTGTTGGCGCAGCAGCCAGGGCCACGCGGCCGCCGACGGCGGCTGCAGCACGAACGCGTCGATAAGCCAGGCGCTGGTCAGCGCCAGCAGGAAGCCGCCAAGGGCGGTACGGGTGTTCATGAGAGGCTCCAGCGTGTCGTACCGGGCCCGGCGGCGCCGGGCCTCGTGCCAGTCAGTCCTTGATGCGGCTGCGCAGCACGGCGCCGGTCTGCGCATCCACGCGCAGCTTCACGCGCTGGCCTTGCGGGTCATCGGCCTTGACGTCGTAGCTGCGGTGATGTTCCAGCTCGATCTCGGTGATGTTGCGGTAGCCGGCTGCCGTCAGCGTGTCGTAGATCTGGCGCACGGTCAGGATCTGTGCGGGGGCGGCCTGGGAGGCGACGGGGGCTGCGGGCGTCGCGGCGGGTTGCGGGGCGGCCTGGGCAAAGGCCCCGGCGCTGGCCAGGGTGGCGGCGCCCATGGCGAAGGCGGCCAGGGTCTGGCGGATCGAAGGCTTGAAAATCGTCATGGTGGTAGCTCCTTGTCTGTTGGAATATGGCCAAAAGGCCGGCCATGCATGCATTATTCGGGTGGGCCCATGAACCGTTTCTGAAGCGGCCGTTCACCTGCCGTTCATCCTCGGTTCGCTATAACCGGGGCGTCTTACCGATCTGTTTTTCCCGGGCGTCCCGCGTTATCCTGGACGCCATTCATCCTGGAAGTCCCCATGACCGCAGGCAAGCGCATCGCACTCTGGCTGTCCGGCGGCGCGCTGGCCGCGGTGCTGGCCATTGGCCCCGGCCCTGGACGCGCCGACGAAAGCGACCACGATCAGGCCCGCCAGGCCTTGCAGGCCGGCAAGGTGCTGCCGCTGCGCGCGGTGCTGGATATCGTCGAGCGCGACTACCCAGGGCAGGTCATGAAGGTCGAATTCGAAGAAGACGACGGCATCTACCTGTACGAGATCCGCTTGCTGCAGCCCGGCGGCAACCTGGTCAAGCTGAAGATCGACGCGCGTGACGGCTCTGTGCTGGGCATCAAGGGCCGCGACATCCAGTTCCGGAACAAACACTGATGCGTATCCTCGTTGTCGAAGACGAACCCACCCTGGCCACGCAGTTGGCCGAGGCCCTGCGCCAGGCCGGCTACACCGTCGACACCGCGGCCGATGGCGGCACTGCCCACTACATGGGTGAGGTCGAGACCTACGACGTGGTGGTATTGGACCTGGGGCTGCCCGTGATGGACGGGCTGACGGTGCTCAAGCAATGGCGCGCCACGGGGCTCGGCATGCCGGTGCTGATCCTGACCGCGCGCGCCAATTGGCACGAAAAGGTGGCCGGCATCGACGCCGGCGCCGACGACTACCTGACCAAGCCCTTTCACATGGAGGAACTACTGGCCCGTGTGCGCGCCCTGCTGCGCCGCCACAGCGGTCACGCCAGCGCGCAGTGGCGCTGCGGCCCGTTGATGCTCGACACGCGCCAGGCCAAGGTCACGGTGAACGGCCAGGCGCTCAACCTGACCAGCCACGAATTCAAGGTGCTGGCGGTGCTGATGCAGCGCGCCGGCGAAGTGATTTCGCGCAGCGAGCTCACCGAACACATCTATGCCCAGGACCACGACCGCGATTCCAACACCATCGAGGTCTTCATCGGACGCCTGCGCAAGAAGCTGCCGCCGGACACCATCGAAACCGTGCGCGGCCTGGGTTACCGGCTGGCAGCGGGCGCATGAGGGGGCAGCGCGCACCCGGTTCGTTGCGCTGGCGGCTGCTGGCCGGCACGCTGGCCTGGATCGCGCTGACCATTGTGCTGGCCGGCTGGGGGCTGGGCAGCTTGTTCCGTCAGCACATCACCGAACAATTGCGGGCCGAACTGGCGCTGCACCTGAACCAGCTGACCGCCTCGGTCGGTGTCGCGCCCGACGGGCGGCCCGCCGTGGCCCCGCCGCTGAGTGATCCGCGGCTGGAGCAGCCGCTGTCCGGCCTGTATTGGCAGATCGATCGTCTCGATGCACAAGGCCGCCTGGCGGCCGCGGGCGTGGCACGGTCGCGCTCGTTGTGGGACCAGGTGCTGGCCTTGCCCGCGACCGACAGCGCCGACGGCGCCTACGACATCACCGGTCCCGAAGGCCATGGCCTGACCGCGCTGACGCGCACGCTCAAACCGGAAGACGCCGACGCCGCCACGCTACGCCTCATCGTTGCCGCGGACCGCCAGGTGTTGGCCGAGCCGATCGAACGCTTCAACCACATGCTGCTGCTGTCGCTGGGCGCGCTGGCCGCCGGTTTGGTGGCGGCGGCGGTGGTGCAGGTGGCGGTGGGATTGCGGCCGCTAGGGCGACTGCGTCGCCAGCTTGCCGCGCAGCAGGGGGGCAACAGCGTGCGCATCGAGGGCCGCTTCCCCAGCGAAATCCAACCGCTGGTCAACGACTTCAACCGCGTGCTCGCCGTCAACGCCGACATCGTGCAGCGGGCCCGCACCCAGGCCGGCAACCTGGCCCACGCCGTAAAAACACCGTTGACGATCCTGGCCAATGCCGCGGCGCGCGAAGACGGTCCATTTGCCCGACTGGCGCGCGAACAGGTCGCCTTGGCGCAGCGCCAGATCGACTACCACCTGGCTCGCGCCCGGGCCGCCGCGGCGTCGGGCACCGAAGGCGGCCGCGCGCCGCTGCGCCCGGCGGTCGAAGCGCTGCTGCGGGTGATGCGCCGGCTGTACGCCACGCGTGAGCTGGACCTGGACATGACGGATTTTGCCGACGGTCTGATCTTTCGCGGCGAAGAGCAGGACCTGCAGGAAATGGTGGGCAACCTGTTGGACAACGCCTGCAAATGGGCGTCGGAGCGGGTGCGGATCAGCGCAAGCGCCGCGCCGCCAGACCGCTTGCAGATCCAGATCGACGACGACGGCCCCGGCATCGCCGAAGGCGAACGCGAACGCGTTTTCGAACGCGGCGTGCGCGTGGACGAACAGCGCCCCGGTTCGGGGCTGGGGCTGGACATCGTGCGCGATCTGGCCAGCACATATGGCGGCGAGGTGCGCGCCGAACAGGCGCCGCTGGGCGGCCTGCGCGTGACGCTGACGCTGCCTGCGCTGGCCTTGACGGCGTAGGACTTTCTGGACGGAACCGCAGCGGGCGCCGCCGCACCGGCCTATTTCACCAGCGTCACCGGCACGTCGGCCAGCTGCACCACCTGATTGGCGACGGACCCGATGAGCAGGCCCGCGAAGGCGCCCCGTCCGCGTGTGCCCATGACGATGCGTTCGCAATGGTGCTGCTGCGCGTAGGCGTTGATCTCCACCGCCGGATTGCCGAATTCGACGTGGCTGGTGTATTCGGTGCCGGTCACGTCGAGCAGCTTGCGCGCCTCGTCGGCGGCCTCCTGGCCTTCGCGCACGTAGTACTCGTCGATCATGTCCTGCGTGACCAGACGCGACAGGCCGGCGCGGCCTTGGGGCGGGTTCTGGACATTGAGCAGATGAATGCGTGCGTCCTTTGCACCTTGGGCCAGCTGGCGCGCGTGCAGCACGGCGCGGTTGGCGTCGTCGGACCCATCGACCGGGACCAGGATGTTCAGCATGGCGGACTCCTTTACTTGACCAAGGTGACGGGCAACGTCGTCAGGTGCAGCACGCGGGTGGCGACGGACCCCATGAACAGCGCCGCTACCGACCCCAGCCCGCGCGTGCCCATGGTGATCTCATCGGCGTCGATCTCGCCGGCCACGCGCACGATGGTTTCGGCGGGAGAGCCTATCTCGACGCGCTCGCCGTACAGCACCCCTGCGGCGGCCAGCAGCGCGCTGGCCTCGCGCAGCGCAGCCTGGCCTTCTTCCTGGTGATAGGCGTCGATGTCGGCCTGTGACAGGCCGCGGCCGATCTTGCCGGACTGCAGCGGAATCTGCACGGTCAGGAGTTCGACGTGCTCGACGGGGTCGTATCGGCGGGCGTGCAACATCGCCCGCACGGCATGCACGGCGTGCGTGGATCCGTCCACGGGAATGAGGATGCGTTTCATCGGCGTCTCCTTGGTAGATATGTCTACTTTAAGGAATTATTCAGCAGCATGGCGTGCGCCGGATCAAATGATACGGAGGTTCCCCCCCGCTGCTCACTGTCCTTGCTTGCGGCTGAGCCTATCGCCATCGCGCAGGCATCTGCGCCGCTTCGGCCGGCAAGCCCAGCAGCCGCGCGCCCATTCGGGCCAGCGCCGCAGGGTCGCCGGTCGTTTCCAGCACCAGCGTGCCTACGCCGTCCGTCTTCAGGCCCCCGCGTTCCTGCAACTGGTGACGCAGCCGGCGGGCCACGGGTCCGCCGGTCTCCAGCAGTGGCACGGCCGGGCCCGCGGCGGCGCCGATTGCCTCGCTCAGGAAGGGAAAGTGGGTGCAGCCAAGCACCAGCGCGTCAGCACCCTGGCCCAGCAATTCCTGCACCGGGCCGGCCACGGCGCGTGTGACGGCGGGTCCGGCAATCTCGCCTTGTTCCACCAGCAGCACCCATTCGGGACAGGGGCGCAGCAGGATGCGGATCTCGGGCGCCTCGCGCTGCACCAGCGCGGCAAACTTGGCGCTGGCCAGCGTACCCGTGGTGGCGAATACGCCGATCACGCCGCTGCGCGTCAGGTGGGCGGCCGGCTTGATGGCCGGTTCCACGCCGATGATGATCAGGTCGGGATGACGCGCGCGCAGCAGGGCGATGGCAGCGGTGGTGGCCGTGTTGCACGCCACCACCATGGCCTTGGCCTGGCGCGACACGAAGTAGTCGGCAATGGCCAGCGCCCGTTGCTGCACGTATTCCTGGGTCTTTTCGCCGTAAGGCACGTGGGCCGAGTCCGCCACGTACAGCAGATCTTCCTGCGGCAGCGCGTCGCGGATGGCGCGCAGCACGCTCAGTCCGCCGACGCCGGAGTCATACACGCCTATGGATTGTGGGGCAGGCATTGGGATGGGGGAAAACAGAGGTGCCGCCAAGTGTAGCGCTGCCGGCCGCAGGCCACGCGACCCGCTGGCGGGACCCGGCTGGCGGCCGCCCGGTCAGGTCCCGGGCGTCTCGCGGTGCGTCCGCACCTCTTCGATCAGCCGGCGGATGGCACCCGACAGCGGCGCGTCGCGCCAGATCAGCGTCAGCGGCGCGCGCAGTTCCACCGGGCCGGTCACGTTCACGTACACCACGCCTTCGATGTTGACCCGCCGCAGCGAGGCCGGCACCAGCGACACGCCCAGGCCGGCCGCCACCAGGCTCAGCGTGGACAGCATACGCGGCGCTTCCTGAGCCACGCGCGGGCTGAACCCGGCCGCGCCGCAGGCCCTGATGATGGCGTCGTACAGCCCCGGGCCGCTGTGGCGCCGGTACAGGATCAGGGATTCCTCGGCCAGTTCCGACAGCGCGATGCGCTTGCGCGCGCGCCCCTTGACCATCGGATGGTCGGCGGGAAAGGCGGCGAGCATGCTTTCTTCCAGCACGGTTTCGAACGCCACGCCGCGCTCGACCCCGTGCGAGCCGCGAATGAAGGCCACGTCCACGCGGCCGTCGTGCACGGCCTCCATCAGTTCGCCCGTGCTGCTTTCTTCCAGCACCAGCCGCACCTGCGGCGCGCTTTCGCGAAAGCGCCGGATCACCGAGGGCACGAACGGATGGAACGCGGCCGACCCGGTAAAGCCCACGGTCAGCCGGCCGGCTTCGCCCAGCGACACGCGGCGCACGCCGTCCACTGCCTGGTCCACCAACGCCAGGATGCAGCGCGCATCGGCCAGCAACGCGCGGCCGCTTTCGGTCAGCTCCATGCCGCGGGGCAGGCGGTGGAACAGCGTGACGCCCAGCTCCTGCTCCAGCACGCGGATCTGCTGGCTCAGTGGGGGCTGGCGGATGCCCAGCCGGGCGGCCGCGCGGGTCAGGTGGGATTCCTCGGCGACGGCCAGGAAATAACGCAGAAGCCGCAGATCGACGGATGCCATATGAAATGAATATGAATATTTAGCCAAGCATATATTAGACATTATCTGGGGGCGGGAGTAGGCTGCGGTTTATCCATTCACACCCGGCGCGGCCGCGCCGGTGCCCTCCGGCCAGCAGGCCGCACGACCATGAACGCAGCATCGACTACCCCCCCTGACGCCGCCCTGCGGCCGCCGCCCACCTGCGGGCAACTGTTCCACGGCTTTCTCATGCTGGGCCTGACGGCCTTCGGCGGCGCGCTGCCCCTGGCGCGGCGCATGGTCGTGGAAAAGCACCGCTGGCTGTCCGGCGCCGAATTCACCGATCTGCTGGGCCTGTGCCAGTTTCTGCCGGGCGGCAATATCATCAACCTGTCGGTGGCGCTGGGCATGAAGTTCCGCGGGCCGCGCGGCGCCTTCGCGGCGCTGATGGGCCTGATCCTGGCGCCCTCGGCCATCGTGGTGCTGCTGGGCATGGTGTATGACCGCTTCCAGAACGATCCGCACATCCAGCACCTGTTCGCCGGCCTGGCCGCGGCCGCCGCGGGCCTGTTGATTTCCATGGCGGTCAAGATCGGCGTGCCGGTGCTCAAACGGCGCGACTGGCTGGCCGGCCTGGTGGCCACCGCGTGTTTCGTTGCCATCGCCGTGCTGCGTATTCCGCTCTTGCCGACCATGGCGGTGCTGACGCCGCTGAGCATCCTGCTGGTCTGGAGGCAACGTCGATGATCCAGACCCTGATCGCCCTGGCCATCATTTTTTCGCAGCTGTCCGTGCTGGCGTTCGGCGGCGGCAACACCATCCTGCCCGAAATGCAGCGCCAGGTCGTGGAAGTGCACGGCTGGATGACGGCGGCCGACTTTTCCGCGCTGTTCGCCCTGGGCCAGGCCGCGCCCGGCCCCAACCTGATGGTCGTCACCCTGGTCGGCTGGCACGTGGCCGGCTGGATGGGGATGCTGGTCACCACCATCGCCAAGTTCGGCCCGTCCTCGATCATTACGGTTCTTGCGCTGGGGCTGTGGGAACGCTTCAAGGACCGGCCCTGGCGCGGCGTGATCCAGGCGGGCATTTTCCCGATGACCGTAGGGTTGGTGGCCGCCAGCGCGGCCCTGATCACCGAGGCGTCGGTGCATTCCTGGCTGCTGGGCGCCATCACCGCGGTGGTGGCGGTGCTGGCCAGCACGACGCGGATCCATCCGTTGTGGCTGCTGTTTGGCGGCGCGCTGGTGGGATTGCTGGCTATCGGTTAGCGTTAGGGCTCTTGCCACGCCAGGAGCCCGCCATGTCGCTGCCGGTCAAGGACGATACGCCCGCCGCCGTTGCCCGCTTGCCGTTTTTTCATGCGCACCGGCGCCTGGTGCTGTGCGGCCTGCTGTTCGTCGCGGTGGCGGCCGGCCTCTACCTGGCCGGCATGTCGCCCAGCCGCGCCGGCCTGCTGGGGTTCGATGCGGCGGCATTGGTGTTTCTGCTGTTCACCGCGTCGGCCTTCGGCAGCGCCACGCCCGCCACCATGCGAGTGCGGGCCCAGCAGGTCGATGTCGGGCGTACCGCCGTGCTCTGGAGCAGCGTGGCGCTGTCCTGCCTGGTGATGCTGGCCCTGTGGACGGAGCTGCGGGCCAGCGGCGGCGCCGAAGGCGTCGTGGACCTGATCGCCGCGGCCGCCAGTATCGTGCTGTCGTGGCTGTACCTGAACATGATCTTCGCCCTGCATTACGCGCACGGCTACTACAGTCACCGCAACGCGATGCACAAAGGCCTGGATTTCCCCGGCAAGGAAGACCCGGACTACTGGGACTTCGCCTATTTCTCCCTGGTGCTGGGCATGACCTTCCAGGTATCCGACGTGCAGATCGTCAGCCGCCGGCTGCGGCGCACGGCACTGGTGCACAGCGTCATCGCGTTTTTCTTCAACGTCTTCATCATCGCCATCAGCGTGAACGTGGCGGCGGGCAGGGTGTAAAAACTGTCTCTTATACACATCTCCGAGCCCACGAGACCTAATAACCGATCTCGTATGCCGTATTATGCTTGAAAAAAGGGGGGGGGGGGGGGGGGGGGGGGGGGGGGGGGGGGGGGGGGGGGGGGGGGGGGGGGGGGGGGGGGGGGGGGGGGGGGGGGGGGGGGGGGGG
>NZ_JAELTJ010000399.1 GCF_016428805.1 Achromobacter sp. ASV32 | reverse complement strand
GAACCAGCCGATGAAGCCTCATAATCGAGGTACGATTTACTTTTACGGAACGTCCGACCCGAAGCCCGAAGAGAAACTATTTGACGTCCATCTTGTATGGAATCGAGACGGCACGGGTGGTGATAAGCGAGGCAAGCTCCTGGCCACGAGGAACTATGATGACGGCCAGTGTTATCAGCCCAACGATGGGGCCATCAGCGTCCAGCGAGCCAACGAATTAGCTTCTGATGGTGCGGTACACTCGACTGAGCTGCGCTGCCAGTCGGACATTCAGCTCCCTGAGAACTTGAACGAGGGGTCTGTGTACACGATATACTGGTACTGGGACTGGCCGGACCTGAACCCCGACAGAATCAACATGGAAGGAACAAAGAACGGCATCTTTCCCTGGGCTGGGACGTTTATGCGCGGTGAGACGGATCCCCACGGCTTCACCATGGATGCCATTGCGAGAAATGAGAGCTACGCGAGCAC
>NZ_JAELTJ010000398.1 GCF_016428805.1 Achromobacter sp. ASV32 | reverse complement strand
ACAGCGGTTCGGGTGAAACACCTGCACTGTAAAAGTCTCCCCAATTTTGGTAGATGTCAACCACCGCATCGTGCGGGCCTCCCTTTTGGCGGCTGATCCGACTATGGCCAAGTTTCAAGGGCCGGGGCAGCTGCAACTGATTCGCATCCATAGAGTATGTTGACGATGACGGCCGATCAGACTTCTTGGAATTACTTTGGCGATGAACTGAGAGAGGTGATACTTCGGCAGCAACAAATTCCATACGAGCCTTTCGGGGTTTCGAACTACTCTTTGGCGTGCTCGACACGTCAATGGGTGGCAACGGGATATGCAGGCGCCGCTCTGCAATGGATTCGTCTTGGTACGTTGGCATCAGCTCAGAAAATGTTGGTGACATCACTTGCAGGCCTTGGCCGTCAATATTTCGTAGCCCCGGCGTTTTGGAGGTCGCCTGGAGTGAGTTGCCGCGACCAGAATCCTCGGCCGGTGCAC
>NZ_JAELTJ010000397.1 GCF_016428805.1 Achromobacter sp. ASV32 | reverse complement strand
AGGTAGAGGGGTGGAGTGACTGTGCTGCTTGGAAAGCTGGCGCGGGGCAACCAGCGAGGGGGACCCTCAGCGTTCCCACTAGCCCTAACAGACCAGAGGTTGTTTTTTTTTCGTCACTGCACAAAAAAAAAAAAAGGATTTTTCTGCCTGGGAGGGGCATTTTAGGGCTCCCACAATTTATGGATAAGTGACCAATCACGACCCTGCATTTGGCTTCTTCTGCGTCTTTTTGCTGTAAAATTCACGACCGATGCGATGCGCCGGAGACGACGGTCCTCACAGAGGGGCGCACCAGTAGAACAGGGTCTGGTGCAAGCGCTGCGGCGTCACCGATCCCGTTGGTACCCATCTGTAGATCCAGGCTTTGCTTTGCGTGGTGTGTTGTCCGTGAAAACACCAAAAGTACTGTATATAACACTGTAGATGGTGCAGAGCTGGATAGTGCTACTAGACCTGTCTCTTATACACATCTGA
>NZ_JAELTJ010000396.1 GCF_016428805.1 Achromobacter sp. ASV32 | reverse complement strand
ACATAGAAGCTATGTGCACCACTTTGGGATGGCTACGAGTTAAATAGCGGTTGCTGGTTAATAGCGGGGGTGCTTGGCTCGCATTCGGACTTTGGTATGGGGGCCGTGGCTCAAGCCGACGGGGCAGTAGGCCGAAAGTCAACTGATGCTACCTCGTAGGCTGGTGGTTACTGTTGTGCATCATTATTAGCGCGTTGCATTCGAAGCCGGTTTCGGGTCATTCGTAACGGAGCATATGCTTTTTGCCTGCCGCGAGGGGCCGTTTGCCGACTTGGGTCAACCGTCATTGCCATGTACATTGAGAGACCGGTTTTGGTCTGTACAACAGATTGCATTCCACGCGAGTCTCGAGATTGCCACGAACAGAATCTCCATCTTGTGGATTTATTTTTAGAATGAACACAGGAAATGACCCCATTGTGAGTGCGTCCGTGCAAAAAGAAGGGGTTGATTTCGTGGCTGGCAAAACAAGAC
>NZ_JAELTJ010000395.1 GCF_016428805.1 Achromobacter sp. ASV32 | reverse complement strand
GGAATATCTGGTCTTTCATGTGCGCGACAATTAGAAGGACTTTTTAAGCAGTATGCTGAATACTTCCGTGCCAATGGCGAAGAGCCACCTCGAGTGGTACTGGTCGAAGGTAGAAGTCGGGTTGGAGGCCGAGTGTATTCTCGCGAGTTCAAAACAAGGCCTGCAGAGTGTATGCCCGGGTTTGAAGGCAAACGTTGTACTGCAGAAATGGGAGGTCTGATTATAACTGGGTTCGACAGAGGAAATCCGATGAATGTCCTCGTTCGTGGCCAGCTTTGTCGTCCCTACCATGCCCTCACCGCCGAAACTACAATCTACGACAGTGACGGAAACCCTGTAGATGCCGAGAGAGACCAGCTTATTGAAAAGCTGTACAACGACTGCCTGGATCGTGTAAGCGAGTATAAGTTTAAACCGCCGCCCACAAAGCTCATTGAGGGCAATCGGGACCTCCTTGGTGAGGGACGAGACAGTCA
>NZ_JAELTJ010000394.1 GCF_016428805.1 Achromobacter sp. ASV32 | reverse complement strand
CATATGGACCGCGTTAATACGGTAAGCCAGGTCGCGATGCATATACTCAACATCCTGACGAATGCGGCACAAGAGGTCCCTTTCAAGAGTCAGCGCTGTCTATATGTCACAACTGCACTTGAGACGTTACTTACATTTCAAAAGGCTTGAGAACGTGTAGGATTTTGGAGTTGTGAAGAACGATTCTCTGGCGTAGTCGCTCCACCGATGGTTGCAACAGCACATTCCACTCGATGTTGCGCAGCGCCGTGCTGCCTCCACGGTATCGATTATTGGCGCAGATGAGGTCGTAGCATTCGTGGAGGGTGGCCTCATAGTCGCCCACAATTTGGCAAAGAGAAACTCTGTCCCAGCGGACGACGGCGTTGGTGACGCCCTCGCGTCGAAGCGACGACGAAGCCTCGGAGACAACTCGTAGCAGGAGATCGAGGCTTTCAGCGAGGCCCCTTACATCTTTGCCGAAATCAGTGTACTGC
>NZ_JAELTJ010000393.1 GCF_016428805.1 Achromobacter sp. ASV32 | reverse complement strand
ACACGAGACCGAACAAGAAACAGCCAGCCATAGCGGTTCGTTGAGCAGCTTGTACTCCAACAGCTGCCCATCAAACCGGACCAACCCTCCTCGCGGCGATGGCTTCGCAAAGCAAATTCGCCCTGCCGGGCCGATTCAACGTCAATGTCCGCAACGTCGTCCTGCAGCTGACGCAAATGTACCTGGCCAACCGCTCCCGCATCTCCCGCGCCGTCTGGATCACGCTCTTTGTCGCCCTCGTCAACCGCATACGTCATGCCATTTCCGAGCAGAAAGCCGCCTCGGCCCGCGAAGCCAACCAGCGCGCTGCCCGCCGCTCGACAGCCAAGGCCATAGGCGAGGGCGGCGACGAGACGCCGCGCAAAAAGGTCGCGCTGGATCGCGAGTTTTTCCGCGCCTTGCTCAGGCTTGTCCGCATTGTTGTGCCGGGGTGGAGGAGCAAGGAGATGCGCCTGATTATCAGCCATAGCTTGTTC
>NZ_JAELTJ010000392.1 GCF_016428805.1 Achromobacter sp. ASV32 | reverse complement strand
GCTTAAAGGGGGGTTTTGTCTGAACAACTATTTTCAGAGTGCGCCCGCACCATGAATTGCCGGGTGCGCGTGCCATGCGGATATCCTAACTTGGCCACAAGCGTTTGACGGTGGCTATCGCGGCTGGCACAACAGTACCTTTGTCTCCTAGTCAGAAGTAATATTGAGCGCAGCGCATAGCCCTGACAGAACTCATACGTAAGAGAGAAGAAAGTACAGTGCCATTTTGGCCGCCCAAGAAACGATATAAGTCGAGCAAACTGGCCACCACCTCTTCGTTATGGAGTACATAAAACGCAAGCCTTCAACCACTGCCAACCAATAGTCCATTTCTAATAAGAATTAATTTGTCTTGTTGTTTTTCTTTCTTTCTTTTTAGATACCAAATGAGCTCTTCCTCCGAAAACATGAGCAGTGTGCTCTTCCTACAGTTTGATGCCGATACAACCAGAGCACACATTCTGGTCGCGCTCAAC
>NZ_JAELTJ010000391.1 GCF_016428805.1 Achromobacter sp. ASV32 | reverse complement strand
ATCTCGGGCATCCCTGTAATTTTTTTTTTGACAAGGGTCGAGGAGCTTTCTGCATTGCAAATTGTGAGGTGCACGCCGCTTCCCTCTAAGTGGCTGCTTTCTCTGTGAAAGAGTCAACTTACATATAAGCAGAGGACTTGAAAGCGATTTCTTTTTTCCCTTCTCCCCCTTTTGACTGTACTTTAGAGATCACTTTCAGCTGCTTGACCCAGTCAAACGAGATGGATCCAGTTGACAAGCGCGAAGACGAGGCCCGTCCTCAAGACGAGCTTCAGACAGAGGAGGCAGCTTCCCGCAAAACCTGGTGGGAAGTCATGATGCCGGTTTTTGCCTGTGGTTCTGGCTTGTTCTCCGATGGCTACATCAACAATGTAAGGAATTATGCATATCACTAGCAGTACGGGAAAAGGACTAACCTCGGCCGCTCCAGGTTATTGGATCCGTGAACACTGTACTGGGGACCCAGTATGGTGACC
>NZ_JAELTJ010000003.1 GCF_016428805.1 Achromobacter sp. ASV32 | reverse complement strand
CACCACGAAGGTCTCGGGGTCCGGCGCCAGTTCGCGGATGCGGTAGACCAGCTCGGCGCCTGGCAGGCTGTGCGAGAACGGCAGCGTGAAGTTATGAAATTCCTCGGGGGTACGGCTGTCCACCACCACGATGTCTTCGCCGCGCGCCACGCGCTCGTGCAATTCGTCCACGTCGATCCAGGGCGTGTGCTTTTCGTGTTCGATGACCTCGCCGAACGCCTTGCTGGGCACGTTGGTGCCCGAGAACAGTTCGCGCCCTTCTCTTTCCCAGCCGTCGGTGCCGCCGGCCAGCACCGAGATGTCGGTCCAGCCCAGCCGGGTCAACTTGGCCGCCGCCTGGTGGGCCAGCGTCTCGTCGTCGTCCACCAGCACGATGCGTGTGTCGCGACGGGGCACCAGGCGGTCGGCCAGCACTTCCAGGCGCCACAGCGGCGCGGGCACGGCGTACAGCAGGTGGCGGCGCGCATAGCGGCCGGCTTCGCGCACGTCCAGCACGGCGATCTCGGCCTCGCCACGCAGCTCGGCTTGCAGGCCCGCCGGCGACAGGCGCGCGTGGTAGATCGCGGCTGGCGGCGAGAACGTGCGGTACGAGCCGCCCGCGGTGCTTTCAAACACCACCCGGCCGTGCAGGCGATCCAGCGCCAGACCATAGAAATGCAGATGCGCGCCGGGCGCGTCGCCCACCAGCTCGATGGTATGCACGTCGTTGGGGCCGAGCACGATGGAATCGCCCGGGCCCACGTCCACGCGGCGCACGTGCGTCAGCACATCGCGGCCCGGCTCGGCCCCGGCGCTGCGCGCATAGACCTCGTTGCGCTCGTTGCCCGATACGCCGGCGATGATGGCCCAGGTGGTGTGGTCGTGCGGCGGCTGCGCCTTGCCGGGTTCGCCCAGCGACAGGTACAGCGCGTAGTGGCCGTCCACGTCTTCGGCCAGCCGGTAGATCGAGGTGGGCCGGCCCGGCACCACCGCGAAGGCGTCGGCCGGAAACAGCTCGCGGCGGCGGCCCAGCGCCTCGAGCAGCGTGGCCACCTGCGCCAATTGGGCCGGCGTGGCGTGCACGGGGTCAGGCGCCACGGCCTTGACCTGGGCGATGAACGCGCGCACGGCTTGCGCGCGGTCGCTGTCGATGGGGGATGCTGGGGCGGCGGCCGCCGCGTGGAAAGAGGTGCTCATGGGAGGGTCCGGAATTCCTGAGTTGAAGAACCGGACCAGCCTACGGCCGCGGCCCCGCGCGCACAACGTAGAAATGTTTCTATGGATATGCGGGCGCTGCCTGAGGGCGGCCCACGGTTTGCCGACCCCCAACTGGGCGGGTTGTCGACGGCCTGTCGATTGCGTAGCCGTGGCAAGCCGGCCGTGTTCAGGCCCCGCCCTTGAGCGCCTGGTCCACCACGGCGCGCGTCAACGTGGGCACGAACATCTCGATGAAATGAAAGGCATAGCCGCGCAACCAGGCGCCGCGGCGGATGGCCAGGCGGGTCAGGTTGATCTCGAACAGGTGCCGCGCGTCGATGGCGCACAAGCGGGTATCGCGCTCGGCATCCCAGGCCACCGCGGCCACGATGCCCACGCCCAGTTCCAGCTCTACATAGGTCTTGATGACATCGGCATCCATCGCGGTCATGACGATGTCCGGTGTGATGCCGGCCCGCGCGAAGGCCTCGTCGATGTGGGCGCGCCCGGTATAGCCGCGCCCGTACGTGATGATGGGGTAGCGCGACAGCTGCGACAGGCTGATGCCACCCTGCACCGCGCTCAGCGGGTGCCCCTTGGGCACGATGATGCTGTGGCTCCAGCGGTAGCACGGCAGGTTGAGCAGCCCCGGATAGTCCGCCACCGCCTCGGTCGCCACGCCGATGTCGGCCTCGCCTTCCAGCAGCATTTCCGAGACTTGCTTGGGCGACCCCTGGTGCAGGTGCAGCACGACCTCGGGATAGCGCTGGCGAAACTCCTTGACCACCGGCGGCAAGGCGTAGCGCGCCTGCGAATGCGTGGCGGCGATGGACAGCACGCCTGTGCGGCTGTCGGCATATTCGGCCCCCGCGTGGCGAATATTGTCGGCGCACTGCAGGATCTGCTCGACCAGCGGCAGGATCAATTCCCCCGGCGGCGTCAGGCCGATCAGCCGCTTGCCCGAACGCACGAAGATGTCGACGCCGACCTCTTCCTCCAATTCGCGGATCTGGCGGCTGACGCCCGGCTGCGAGGTATGCAGGCTTTCCGACACGTCGGTCAGATTGAAGTCGCGGCGCACCGCCTCGCGCACGGAACGCAGTTGCTGGAAGTTCATGGATCGCTGGACCTGTGGATGCCGGAATCGGATACCGGAAGAAGCCTTGCCCGGCGCTAGCCGAGAAAGGCCAGTTGATTGCCGGAGGGGTCCTTGACGTACATGACGCGCTGGCCGGCCTCAGGCAGCGAACAGACGGGGTGATAGCCCGCGTCGCGCAGGCGCAAGAGAATGTCGTCGTAGGCGCGGGTCCTGATGGTCAGGTAGTCGGGCTTGACCTCGCGGCTGACTTCGTCGACGGGCGACAGCGACAGCGTCGCATCGCCCAGCGCGAACAACAGCCGCCCCGCCGGCGCGGGCACCTCGTCCAGCCCCACGGTGTGCAAGTAGAACTCGCGCACCGCGTCCAGCCGCCGCGCCACAAAGGAAAGCTGTACCGAACCGATGGAAGAAATAGAAGACATGCCCTGCCGCCAACCGTGGAACAAGGCAAATTCTAGTGCGCGGGGGTACAACCGGACAAAGAGGTTGTAATTGCTTCTACATAATCAGAAACCCTAAACACATGGAGTGATTTGCATATGCGTCAGGCGCTACGCCGCAGCGCGTCGCGCACCACGCCGAAGGCCCGGTCCAGATCGCCGGCCAGGTCCAGCGGATGCTCCAGACCGATGTGCAGGCGCACGACTTCGCCCGTGCCTTCCCAGATGCTGTGCTCGGCCAGGCGTTCGGGCGCGGCCTGCAACGCCAGGCTTTCATAGCCGCCCCAGGACGCGCCGATCGAGAAATAGCGCAGCGCATCGATAAAGCGCGCCGCCGCGCCCGGCTGTCCCGCCGGGAAGGCGAACGACACCAGTCCGCTGGCCCCGCTGAAATCGCGTTGCCACAATGCATGGCCCGGATCCTGCGGCAGCGCCGGGTAGAACACGCGGGCCACGTCGGCGTGGCGCGACAGGTATTGCGCCACACTCAGCGCGTTCTGGTGGTGGCGCGCCAGGCGCACGTCCAGCGTGCGGATGCCGCGCAGCGTCAGGTAGGCATCGTCCGCGCCCACCGCCAGGCCCAGCGCGTCATAGGTCGCGCCGATGCGCTGCGCCAGCTCGGCGCTGTCCACGGTCACCACGCCCATCATCACGTCGGAATGGCCGGCCAGGTATTTGGTGGCCGCCTGGATGGAAATGTGTGCGCCCAGCGCCAGCGGCTGGTAGTACAGGCCGCCGCTCCAGGTGTTGTCGGTGGCCACCAGCACGCCGCGGCGCCGTGCCGTGGCGGCCAGCGCCGGCAGGTCCAGCACTTCATACAGCAGCGAGCTGGGCGATTCCAGATACAGCAAGCGTGTCGTGGGGCGGATCAACGTTTCCAGGTCGTCCTTGCCCGGCGAAAAGTACTCGAGTTCGATGCCATAGCGTTGTAGCAGCGCCTTGTCCACCCGCCGCACCGGTGAATAGACACTGTCCGACACCAGCGCGTGCTCGCCTGGGGCCAAGGTCGCCAGCAACACCAGCACGATCGCCGACAACCCCGAGGGCGCCAGGATGCTGCGGTAGCCGCCTTCCAGCGACGCCACCGCAGCCTCCAGCGCCTGGTGTGTGTCCAGGCCGTGACGGCCGTAGGTGGCCACGCGCTCGCCGCCGGTGCGCCGCCCATTCAGCGCCGCGTGAGTGGCGGTATCGGCAAAGCGCACGGTGCTGGTACGCACCACCGGCACATTGACAGGCCCGGCGCCGCCGTTCAGTTCCGGCGAGCCGGCGTGCACCAGGCGGGTCTGCACGTGGGCTTGGTCCAGGCCGCTCATGCGCGCTGCTCCTGGCCGGGCTTCATCTGGGTGGCGTTGTAGTTCACGATCTCGCCCGTGGAAAGGTCGATGCCGATGCGGCCAGACAGGGTCTCCAGCGGCTGGCCATACAGATGGAAGTGCAGTGTCGGTTCGTCGCCGGTGACGTGGATGCTGTGGATGTCGTCCGGCAGGAACGACACCGATTGACCCGGTTGCACCACCACTTCCCGCACCTGCTCCAGCGTGGCGCGGCCGGCTTGCGAGCCGTCGTCGCTGCGGCGGTAGACGCGGTTCAGTTCCTGACCCGACAGCGCCACGATGGCGGCCCAGGTGGTGTGATTGTGCGGCAAGGTGGTCTTGCCCGGATTGATCGAATTCAGATAGAGCGCGGGCGCGCCGTCGCCATCATCGGGGTTCAGGCGATAGCGCGTGGACGCGCCCACGCCCTGCCCGGCCCCTGGCGGCGGGAAATCGGTGGCGGGAAACAACGCGCGGTGCGCGGCCAATTGCTCCAGGCGAGCGGTCACCTGGGCCAGCAGGTCGCGGGTCAGGGGCGCGGCGGCCAGCAGGCCGTGGATGTCGGCCAGGGCGTCCTGCACGTGGCGGCGGCGTTCCTGGGAAACGGAAGTATCGGTGGTCATAGCGGCTCCGGAAGGCGGGACAGGTCACACTGCAAGACGCAGCGGGTCGAAAGTCAGGTAGGCGTCGATGGGGTCGGGCTGAACGCGCTGCGGGGTCGGCTCGGCCGAGGCGCGTTGCAGGAACGCGCGGGTGCGCTCGCTGGCAGGATGGCCGAAGATGCGGGCCGGCGAGCCATGCTCGACGATGCGCCCGGCCTCGGTGAAATAGACCGTGTCGCTGACCTCCTGGGCAAAACGCATCTCGTGCGTCACCAGCACGCAGGTCAGGCCGTCGTTGACCAGGTCGCGGATCACGGTCAGCACTTCGCCGACCATTTCCGGGTCCAGCGCCGATGTCACTTCGTCGAACAGGATCAGCTCCGGCCGCAACGCCAGCGCGCGGGCAATTGCCACGCGCTGCTGCTGGCCGCCCGACAGCTCGCCGGGATAGGCATTTTCCTTGTGATCCATGCGCACCTTGGCCAGCAGCTCACGCGCCAGGGCCTGTGCCTGGGCCCGGGGCTGGCCGCCGACCTTGATGGGCGAAATCACCAGGTTTTCCAGCACGCTCAGGTGCGGAAACAGGTTGTACTGCTGGAACACGAAACCGACCCGCTTGCGCAGCGCAATCAGTTCGCTTTCGGACTTCAGGGCGTCCACCCGCACACCGCCCACCTCGATCTGGCCGCGCTGCGGGCGCAGCAGGCCGGTGATGCAGCGCAGGATGGTGGACTTGCCCGAGCCCGACGGCCCGATGATGGACACGGCATTACCCGCGCGCACTTCCACGTCGATGCCCTTGAGCACCTCGGTCTGGCCGAAGGCCAGGTGCACGTCCCGCAGGCTGACCAATGCAGGGGCGATGGCGGCACGCAGGCCGGTGTCAGAGGTGCGCATGGCGTCGTTCCAGGTAGCGCGTCCAGCGCGAAATGGGATAGCAGTAGGCGAAAAAAAGCGCCAACAATGTGAAATAGACCAGGATGGTGAAGTCGCTGCGGGCCACGGTGTTGCTGGCCACGGTGGCCGTGTCGACCAGGTCGTGCACGCCCACCAGCGAGGCCAGCGAGGTGCTCATGGTGATGCTGGCGTACAGGTTCATCCAGGACGGCAGCATGCGCCGCACGCACTGCGGCAGCACGATCATCCGCAGCACCTGGGTACGGCGAAACGCCAGCGACTGCGCCGCTTCCCACTGGGCCTGGGGGATGGACTGGATCGCGCCGCGAAAGATCTCGGCCACGTTGGCGCTGGCCGGCAGGCCCAGCCCGATCACCACCTTGATCCAATCCGGAAACGGCAGGTTCCAGCCGCCCAGGCTCAACTCGAACGGAAACACGTAGGTCGTGAAATACACCAGCACCAGGATCGGCGCGTTGCGAAACGCCAGCACGTAAGCCCGCGTCAGGCGCCGCATCAGCGCCGAGGGCGACAGCGACAAGGCCCCCACCACCAGGCCCAACAGCGTGCCCAGCGCCATGGCCAGGACGCTGATCTGCACGTTCATACCCAGGCCGCGCAACAGCGCGGGCGACCATTGCCACAAGTACCGCACCGCCGCTGGCGTGGTGTCCGTCAGCGCCCAGAGGGCGCCCAGGGCGGTCAGCGCCAGCAGCAGCACGAACCACGGGTCGCGCAGCAGCGCATTCAGGCCGCCGCCCGCGCGGCGCGTGGCCGCTCCGTTCAATGCAAGTTCATTGGCCATAGCCGGGCATCCTCAAACGCGCTTCCAGCCAGCGTCCGGCCACGCTCACCAGCCAGGTCAGCAGGCCGAAATACAGCAGAATCAGGAGCAACAGCTCCAGCACATTGTCGCGGTGCGACCAGATCATGATGGACTCGTAGGTCACATCTCCCACCGCGATCGCCGAGGCAATGGCCGTCATCTTCACCAGGTCCACCAGGTTGTTGACCAGCGCCGGCAGCGCAAAGCGCAGCGCCAGCGGCAACTGCACCTGCGTCAGGATCTGGCGCCGCGAGAACGCCAGCGACCTGGCTGCTTCCAGCGTCACGGCCGGCACCGCCTCGATGCCGGCGCGCAGCGCCTCGGCATGGAATACGCCCTTGTGCAGCGCCACCACGATCACCACCCACATGAAGGGCGTGACCGGGCTGCCGCCGCCCAGCTTCTGGTTGATCAGCATGTTCAGCACCAGGAAGGCGCAATACAGCTGCACCAGCGTCGGTGTGTTGCGGGTGAGTTCGACGAACCCCTGCAAGGGCCACGCCAGCCAGGCCCGGCCGCTGGTCAGCCCCGACGCGATCAAGACGCCGAACGCGAGGCTGACCGGGATGGTCCAGGCACACAGTTGCAAGGTCACCAGCAGGCCGTGCCCAAAGGCGGACAGCTCGCCCGGGTCCAGCACGAAGCTGTAGTTCAGTCCCAGGGGCTTGAAGGCATGCACCCAGGCCTGCAAAGCCTGTTCGATCATGCGGCCGCCTCCAGCGCCCGGGCGGGACGCAGCGCCGCGACCGCGCGGCCGATCCGCGTTACCGCGTCCCGCAGCCTGGCGTCAGAGGCGGCGAACGACAGGCGCAGGT
Organism: Achromobacter sp. ASV32; assembly: GCF_016428805.1. Taxonomy (GTDB): domain Bacteria; phylum Pseudomonadota; class Gammaproteobacteria; order Burkholderiales; family Burkholderiaceae_B; genus Achromobacter. Next base: position 103,761 of record NZ_JAELTJ010000003.1, on the reverse strand, counting down.
AAGGCGACAGCCCGTAGGCCGCGCCGTGCACCACCGCTACGCCCTCGGCCTCCAGCAGCCAGTCCACCACGTCGCCATCATTCGCGATGACGCCGCCGTCCGGCCGCGCCAGGCCCATCAGGTCCGCCACGCCGATCCAGGCGAAGAACGCGCCTTGCGGCGCCGTCACCTGAAACCCCGGCACCGCGCTCAGGCCGTCGACCACCAGGCGGGCCCGGCGCGCATACGCCTGCCGCGCCGTCTCGACGAAGTCGTCCGCCACGCCCTGCAAGGCCGCCAGCGCCGCGGCCTGGCCCAGCGAGCTGGGTCCCGACGAGACTTGCGACTGCACCGCTTCCAGCACGCCGATCAGCGCAGCCGGACCCACGCCCCAGCCGATGCGCCAGCCGGTCATGGCATAGGCCTTGGATGCGCCGTTGACCGCCAGCGTGCGCGCCGCCAGCTCCGGCGCCACGCGCAACAGGTGCGCCGGCGGCTCGCCGAACCAGATTTCCTCGTACATCTCGTCCCACAGCACCAGCACCGAGGGGTGTTCGCGCAGCACCGCGGCCAGCGCCGCCAGTTCCGCGTGGCTGTAGACGGCGCCGGACGGATTGCCCGGCGAATTCAGGATCAGCCACTTGGTGCGCGGCGTCAGCGCCTGGCGCAGGCCGTGCGGCGTCAGCTTGAAGCCATCGGCCTGGGCGGTCGGCGCCAGCACCGGCGTGCCCCCGTTGACCCGCACCGAATCCAGGAAGGTGGGCCAATACGGCGTCGGCACCACCACTTCGTCGCCCTCGTCCAAGGTAGCGGCCAATGCCAGGTAGATCACCTGTTTGCCGCCGTTGGAGATGATGACGTTGGCGGCATCGACCGGCAGGTCGTGACGCAGGCGGTAACGGTCGGCCACGGCGCGCCGCAATGCCGCGGTGCCGGCGGTGGGCGTGTACTTGGTCTGGCCTTGCGCCAGCGCCGCCGCCGCGGCGTCCTTGATCGCCTGCGGCGTATCGAAGTCGGGCTCGCCCGACGTCACCACGACGATCGAGCGGCCCTCGGCCGCCAACTGCGCGGCGCGCGCGCCGGCCGCGGCGATGGGCGACAATTCCACGCCGCGGGCACGGCGCGAGAGCACGCCGGGAAACAGGGATTCAGTCATGACAGAACCTTTGGAAGCGGAATCGGATCAGGGCGCGGGCTGGGCCTCGGGCGGCGCGCTGTCGAACTTGCCGCTGCGCGCGTCGGCCTGGGCCTGTTTCAGATAGTCGGCAGGCACGCCGAATTTGCCGGCCAGCTGCACCAGCAAGCCGGACCGGTGCCAGTCGCGGATGACGCCGTCGACGAAGGCCCGCGTGTCGGCCTCGTTGCGGCGCGTCCAGATCACGGTTGGTGACGGAATCAACTGGTCGGACGTGGCCAGCTCGAAGCCGTCCCATTCCTTGCCGTTGGAGCCGTGCAGCGTCTCGTACAACGCCGGTTGGATGTGCACCGACGCGTCGAAGCTACCGCCCTTGAGCGCCAGCAGCGACTCCGGAATATTGCGCAGCCCCTTCACCACCGCGCCATAGGTATCCTGCAGCGGCTTGGCGAAGTTGCTGCCTTGCGACACGCAGGCCACCTTGCCTTTCAGGTCTTCCCAGCGCTTGATGCCGCTGCGCTTGGACACCATGGCCGCGCCGCCCACCAGGTTGTAGGGGGTGGGCGCGTAGCTCAGGATCTCGCTGCGTTCCTGCGTCCACTGGATGTTGGCGATCAGCAGGTCCACTTTGCCCGCCTGCAGGAATTGCACCCGCGTCGCGGCGGTCACCGGCACTGTCTCCAGCGCCACGCCCAGCCGCTGGGCGATATCGCGGCCCAGCTCGGTCTGAAAGCCCCCCACCTTGCCGGTGGCCGGGTCCAGCAGGCCGAACGGCGGACTGGCGCCGTCCACGCCCACCACGAGCTTGCCGCGCTGCTTGACGCGGTCCAGGGTGGCGTCGGCATGCGCCGCCGTCGAAGCGAAAATCCCCAGCGCCAATGCGGCGGCCCATTGCATTGCTTGTCGATTCATCATCTTTTCCAACTCGTGCGTGCCTGGCCGGACTCAGGCGCCCTGCTTGTACTTGTCATGCAGTTCCTGCAGCAGCGGCTGCGCGGGCTGGATGTCCAGGCGCTTCTCGGTGGCGATCAGCCAGCCCGTGCGGTGCCAGCCCTGGATCACCTTGTCGACCGCGGCGATGGTGTCGGCCTCGCCCTTGCGGGTCCAGACCACGGAGTCGGCCGGCAGCACTTCGGTGGCGATCGGCGCGTGGTAAGCCGCCCATTCCGGGTTGTTGCGCAACAACGGATGGATCAGGGTCGAATCGTGCACCGCCGCCACGCACTGGCCGCCGCGCAGCGCCAGCAACGAGTCGGACGAGCTCTTGTAGCCCTTGACCACCGCGCCGTAGTCGGCCTGCAACGGGCGCGCAAAGCTGCTGCCTTGCGACACGCACACCGGTTTGCCGCGCAGGTCTTCCCACCGGGTGATGCCGCTGTCGCGGCGCGTGGCGGCCGCCCCGCCCACGCGGAAGAACGGGGTCGGCGCATACCCCAGGATCTCGGCGCGTTCGGGATTCAGTTCCATCGACGCGATCAGCAGATCGACCTTGCCCGAGATCAGGAACTGCGTGCGGGTGGCGGTCTGCACCTGCACCAGCTCGACTTTCACGCCCAGGCCCTTGGCCAGTTCACGCGCCAGGTCCGGGTTCCAGCCCACCAGTTCCTGCGTTTTCGGGTCGATCGAGCCGAACACGCCGCCATTGGCCAGCACGCCGATGGTGACGGTGCCGCGCTCCTTGATCTTGTCCAGGGTGGCGTCCGCGTGGGCGGCCGCCGCGATGCCCGCCAGGGCCAGGGCGGCCGCGGTACGCAGGAACAGGCGGGGGGTATTGCGAGTTTTCATGTTGTTGTGCCGTATGCATTGAACAGCGTTCTATGCTGCGTGGCCGCTGCGCTCAACACAAAGAAGACTTTCAGATATGGATATGAAACCGCTGGCGCGCCGGACGGCGCGCCCCTTGCAGGCTCAATGGAGATTGACCTGGGCCGTGGCGATGACGCGGCGGTAGGTCGCGATGTCGTCGCGCACGGTCTGGTCCACCGCCTCGGGCGTGCTCGCCGCGATGGCGAAGCCCAGGTTCTCCAGCAGCGCGGCCGTCTCGGGCTCGCGCAACACCGCCACCACATCGCGGTTGATGCGGTCCACCAGGGCCTTGGGCGTGGACGCCGGCGCCACGAACCCCTGCCAGCTTTCGACGGCGTAGGCGGCCAGCCCGGCTTCCTGGATGGTCGGCACGTCCGGCAGCGCCTTGGAGCGGTACGGCGTGGTCACGGCCAGCGCCACCAACTTGCCCGAGCGCACGTTCTCGGTGGCCGCGGCCAAGGTGATCAGCATGGCGTCCACGTGCCCGCCCAGCACGTCCAGCATGGCCGGCCCGCCCCCCGGGTAGGGAATCTGATTGGTCTTGGCGCCGATGCGCTCGTTCAGCAGTTCCACCGCCAGATGCTGCAAGCTGCCGTTGCCGCCGGGCAGCGCCAGCGAAATCTCGCCGGGGCGCTGACGCACCAGGGCCACGAATTCCTGGAAGGTCTTCACCCCCAGGCCAGGCCGCACCACCAGCAGCTGCGGATTGACGACCGCCTTGGTCACGCCTTGCAGGTCGCGCAACGGGTCGTAGTTCTGCTTGCCGGGCTGCAGCGCGTTCAGCGACAGCGCGTCACCGCCCAGCAACAGCGTATAGCCGTCACCGCGCGCGTGCGCCACGGCGGCGTTGCCGATGGCACTGCTGGCGCCGGGCTGGTTCTCGACCACCACGCTCTGGCCCCACTTCTCGCTCAGTTTCTGCGCCACGGTGCGCGCCAGTTTGTCGGCGCTGCCGCCAGCGGCGATCGGCACGATCAGCTTGACCGGCCGGATCGGATAGCGGCTGGCGTCGTCGCCCACGGCGGGGGCCGCGCCGGTCATGTTGCTCAATAGCCCCGCGCCCACCACCACGCCCGCCCCCAGGCCGAGCACGGCCTTCAGGACGGATCTGCGTTTACTGCCCATCGGTCACTCCTGGCTGACTGCAGGGCCGTCATGGCCCTGGTGAAAGTCAGGATAGGGGTGCGCCGCGCAGGCAACAAATACCGATACGCAATGTGGAAATGCCTGGCCTTACGTCAGGAACGCCAGCATGCGCCGCGCCAGTTCGCGTGGCTGCTCTTCGGGTATGTAGTGGCCGCAGTCCGTCAGCACGCCGCCCTGCACCTCGCGCGCCAGGGGTTTCAAGGCCTGGTACAGATCCGGCGCGCTACCCTGGTCTGCGCCCAGCGCCAGCACGGGCACGGTCAACGGTGTCTCGCGCAAAGGCCGGTTCTGCTCGGCGTCCAGGTGCGCCGCGCGGTAATAGCCCAGCATGCCGCGCAGCCCGCCCAGCGTCTGGTAGACGCGTTCGTATTCATCGATGTCGGCGCGGCTGAACACGCCGGGCTTGTTGGCCGTCTTGCGGCTGAAGAACCATTCGATCAGCACCCGCTCGCGGCCGGCCAGCAGCGCCTCGGGCAGGTCCGGGACGGTATTGAACAGGAAATGCCAGCTTTTCCAATTGTCCGGCCCCAGCTCGATCGCGGGCTTGAGCGTCACGCCGGGGATATTGGCATCCAGCAGCACCAGCCGCTCGACCTCGGCGGCATGGCGCGCTGCGTAGGGATAGGCGATCCACGCACCGATATCGTGGCCGGCCAGTGCATAGCGCGTCAGGCCCAGCGTATGGAACAGCGCCCGCAGGCGCTCGCCCGCCGTCCGGGTGTCGTAGCCGTCCAGCGGCTTGTCCGAGTCGCCCTGCCCGGGCAGGTCCACCGCGTAAAGGCGGAAATGCGGCGCCAGCAAAGGCATCACCCGGCGCCACGCGTACCAGCTCTGCGGAAAGCCCGCCAGCAGGATCAGCGCCGGCCCCGCCCCGCCCTCGACCACGTGGTAGCCCAGGCCATCCACCATGACCCGGCGATGCTGGAACGGCACGCCGTCCAGCGCGAACATGTCGGCGCTCTTGAACGAATCCATGTCTGCCGCCCGCTCAGTGCAACGCGCCGCCGCCGGCCTTGATGTCCGCCTTCACGGCCAGCGTCGTCGCCACCATGACCTTTACGCCTTCGATCAGCGTGGCCAGCGCCAGACTGGGCTGGCCGGGATGGTGCGCCGCCATCTCCGGCAGATACGGCACATGCACGAAGCCGCCGCGCAACGCGGGTTGCTCGGTGGCGATGTAATGCGCCAGCCCGTAGAAGATCGTGTTGCAGTTGTAGGTGCCTGCCGTGGACGAGACCGACGCCGGCACTCCGGCGGCCCGCAGGTCGCGCACGATGGCCTTGATCGGCAGCGTCGAGAAATACGCCGCCGGGCCGCCTTCGACCACCGGCTCGTCGATCGGCTGGCGCCCTTCGTTGTCGGGAATGCGCGCGTCCACCACATTGATCGCCACCCGCTCGACCGAGACATCGCTGCGCCCGCCCGCCTGCCCCAGGCAGATCACCACGTCGGGCCGGGTATCCGCGATGGCCTGGCGCAGCACGCCCACCACCTTGCCGATCACGCAGGGCAACTGGCGCGCCACCAGCGCGGCGCCAGCCACCTGGGTACCGTCCAACCGCCTGGCGGCCTCCCACGACGGGTTCAGCGTTTCGCCATCGAAGGGTTCGATTCCGGTAATCAATACAGTGGGCATTGCCGCATCCTCGGGTTCTGGGTCGTTTTCGTGATCGTAGGCGGGCGCCAAGGAATTGTTGAAATCGATAATTACTATTCGTACTATTGATGACATGAATCTATCCGCCATCGACCTGAACCTGCTGGTTGCCTTCGAAGCCCTGTACGACACCCGCAACGTCACCCTGGCCGGCCAGCGCATCAACCGCGCCCAACCGTCGGTCAGCAGCGCGCTGGGCCGCTTGCGCCTGCTGTTCCAGGACGAGCTTTTCCTGCGCACCGCCGACGGCATGCAGCCCACGCCCAAGGCCGCCGCCTTGATGCCGGCCGTGAGCGCGGCGCTGGAACAGATCCGCCAGGCGCTCACGCAAGGCACGGGCTTCGACCCCAAGGCCGCTACGGGGCGGCGCTACACCGTGGCCGCCAGCGACTATGCCGACGTCGTCATCGTGCCCCACATCGTCGCCGCCTTGCGGCGGGACGCCCCCGGGATCGACCTGCGCGTGGCGCGGCTGGATCGCGCCGACCTCTACGCGCAGCTGGACAACGGCAGCGTGGACCTGGCCATCGGCGGGCATCTGACGCCGCCGAAGCGCATGCTGCAGGAACGCCTCTATCAAGAGCACTTCGTCTGCATCGCCGACAAGCGTCATCCCGGGCTGCGCGGCCGCAAGCTGGACCTGGCGCGCTACGTCGCCCTGCCCCACGCCCTGTTCACCCCCAGCGACGACGGCTCGTCGCGCGGCGTGGTGGACACGGCCCTGGCGCGGCTGGGGCATCGGCGCCGGGTAGCCTGCACCTTTGCCCACATCGTGGCGCTGCCCCATGCGGTACAGGGCACCGACCTGATCGCCACGCTGGCGCGCCGTGCGGCGTCACGGCTGGCAGGCACCGGCCTGACCCAGCGGCCGCTGCCCCCGGAGGTGGACCCTGGGCCGTTCGACATCGACATGGTGTGCAGCCGCCGCGCGCCGGGCGATGCGGCGTTGACGTGGTTGCAGGAGGTGGTGCGCCATGCCGCCCGGCAGGTCCAGGCGCAAGGCTGAAGCGTGCGCGGATACGCCGAACGCGCTACGGCACGGCCTGCACCAGATGGTCGGCCCGCACTGCCGCCAGGTCCACGGCGCCCAACAACCCCATGTTGCGCCGTACCTCGGTCGTGATCAGGTGGATGGCATGCGCCACGCCCGCCTGGCCCGCCACCGCGGCCGCGTAGTTGAACGGCCGGCCCACGAACACGCAGCGCGCGCCCAACGCCAGCGCCTTGAGCACATCCGAGCCACGCCGCACGCCGCTGTCGAGCATCACCTCCATGCCGCCCGCCGCATCCACCACGTCCGGCAAGGCCTGCAACGGCGTCATGCAGCCATCCAATTGCCGCCCGCCGTGGTTGGACACGATCACCCCGTCCATGCCCAGCGCGCGGGCACGTCGCGCATCGTCGGGATGCAGCACCCCCTTGATCACCATGCGCCCGGCCCAGCGCCGCCGGATCGCCGCCGCATGGTCCCAGTTCAGATGCCCTCGGTCGGAAAAATCGCGCAGCACGCGTGCCGACAGGATCGGCGCGCCACGGGTGGCGTAGTTGTTCTCGAAGTGCGGCATGCCATGGCGCCAGAGCGTGCGCAGGAACGTGCCGAACAGCCAGCGCGGATGCGTGGCGCCCTGCCACGCCAGGCCCAGGCTGGGCCGCAGCGGCGTCGAAAAGCCGGCGCGCACATTGTTTTCACGGTTGGCGGCCACCGGCGTATCCACCGTCAGCACCAGCGTGCCCACGCCCGCCGCCGCCGCCCGGTCGATCAAGGCGTCGATCTGCGCGCCATCGCCGGGCAGATAGGCCTGGAACCAGGTGCCGGGCGCCTCGCTCATCACTTCTTCCAGACGGATCAGCGACGATCCGCTCATGATGCAAGGCACCTGCGCCGCCTGCGCGGCCCGCGCCAGGACCAGATCGCCGCGATAGCTCGACAGTGCCGCAATACCCATGGGTGCGATGCCCACCGGCGCGGCGTAAGGCGTGCCCAGCACCGTGGCCTGCGTGTGGCACGCGGACACGTCCACCAGCACCCTGGGGCGAAACGCGTAACGCTCGAAACTGCGGCGGTTGGCGCGCTCGGATACACCGTCCTCCACCGCGCCCGATACGTAGGCGAACAGGGGTTTGGGCAGCACATGGCGGGCCGCTGCCTCGAAATCGTGCAGGCTGAGCAGATGACGCAGGCGTTTGGACATGCGGGGCGGGCTCCTGGCGCGGGCGGCCCTCGCGGACCGCCGGGTGTCGTGGGCAATGGCGCACGACTATAGGCGCGGCGACGCTTTGAATAAAGCGACTTTATCGATATGCTTTATTACTCTTTTGTTCACCCTCGATTCGCGGCGACCCTGCCGGACGCACCATGACACTCAAACAACTCGAAGCGTTCTACTGGGCGGCCACCTGCAAGAACTTTGCCATCGCGGCCAACCGGCTCAATATCTCGGTGTCGTCGCTGTCCAAGCGCATCGGTGAACTCGAATCCGCCATCGGCGCCGATCTGTTCAGCCGCACGGCGCGCAGCGCGGCGCTGACGGCGTTGGGCGAGCAACTGGTCCCGCACGCCAAGGACCTGCTGCGCAACGCCGACCAGTTCATGCAACAGGCCAGCGACAACCTGGCCTATTCCGGCCGCTGCCGCTTCGGCGCCGGCGAGCTGACCTCGCTGACCTGGATGCCGCGGTTGATCGACGTGATCCAGCAGGCCCATCCCAACCTGCTGGTCGAGCCCTTCGTGGGCGTCGGCGAACTGGTCGAACGCGGCCTGGAAGACGGCGAACTCGACTTCGCCGTGATCGCCGGCCCGTCCTCGCGCGCCTCGATCGCGTCCAGCCTGATCGGCAGCGCCGAATTCGAATGGGTCGCCACCACGCGGGCCGTGCCGGATCCGGCCACGCTCACGCCGGCCGACCTGCCCGGCCAGACGCTGATCACCCTGCCGCAGAGTTCGGGCGCCATCCGCATGCTGGACGACTGGCTGACCGCCCAGCAGGTGTCGCCGGGGCGCAACCTGTGCTGCAACAGCTGGGGCGGCATCGCCGGCCTGCTGCGCCAGGGTCTGGGGCTGGGGTTTTTGCCCAGGGCGTGGGCGCGGATCCTGATCGCGCGTGGCGATCTGCTGCCCCTGCCGGGCTTTCCGCCCTTGCGGCCGTTGCCCTACACCTTTCAATGGCGGCGCGACGACACCCGGCCCCTGCTGAAAAAGCTGCGCGCCCTGGCGCAAGGCGCCTTGGATTTCCACGCCCCCACTGGCCTGGTCTGATTCCGCCGTAGGTTGAAAACTTTCCAAAAAGCGTTTTATACACGGTCGAATTATTCGCTTTATCTCGCGATAACCGCTCGGTAGAGTCGCCCCTGGCACTCACCCTGATGGAGACCTTCGCGACATGCCGGACTTTGGCTTCACCCTGCACGACTGCCCGCCCGGGCCCGACCACGACACGCTGCTCGCCTACGGCGACCTGGCGGTCGCCAACATCAGCGACGCCATGAGCCGCACGGTCGGCACCTCGGCGCTGCGTCCCCTGCACCGCTCGCGCCGCATCCTGGGCCGGGCCTTCACCGTGCAGACCCGGCCGGGCGACAACCTGATGGTGCACAAGGCCATCGACATGGCCGCGCCCGGCGACGTCATCGTGGTGGACGCCGGCGGCGACACCCACAACGCCATCATCGGCGAAATCATGGCGGGCTGGGCGGCCAAGCGCGGCCTGGCGGGCTTCGTCATCGACGGCGCGGTCCGGGACAGCGACACCCTGGCCGCTGGCGACCTGCCCGTCTTTGCCCGTGGCATCGCGCACCGCGGCCCCTACAAGGATGGCCCCGGCGCCATCAACGTGCCCGTCACCGTCGATGGCATGGTGGTGTTGCCCGGCGACCTGCTGGTCGGCGACGCCGACGGCCTGCTGGCCATCCGGCCCGACCAGGCGCCGGCCATCGCCGAACGGGTGCGCGCCATCGCGGCCGCCGAAGCCGCCATCCTGCAGGACATCGAACGCGGGACGCTGGACCGCCGCTGGGTCGATGCCGCGCTCAAAGCCCGAGGCGTGCTGTGAGCGCGCCCACGGCCCGGCTCTGCCGCCTGGACCTGTGGCTGGATCCGGCGTTCGACCAGATCATCGGCGCCGCCCCCGGCATCGAATTGTCGGTGCTGCCCGCGCGCGGCGATGACGACCGCACGCTGGCCGGCCTGCGCACCGCCCACGCCTACCACGTGTCCGCCGCCAAGGACGAATTGCCGCGGCGGTGGTTCGTGGGTCCCGAACTCATCGCGCAATGCCCGGCATTGATGATCGTGTCCTCGGGCGGCGCGGGCTACGACACGGTGGATGTCGCCGCCTGCACCCGCGCCGGCATCGCCGTGGTCAACCAGGCCGGCGCCAATGCGGCATCGGTGGCCGAGCACACCTACGCCCTGCTGCTGGCCGTGCAGCGCCGCGTGGTCGAGTCGCACCAGCGCCTGCGCCACGACACGGGCTTTACGCGCGAAGACCTGATGGGCCATGAAATCCAGGGCAGTGTCATCGGCCTGGTCGGCCTGGGCCAGATCGGCACGCGGGTGGCGCAGATTGCGCGCGGCTTCGGCTTGCGCGTGCTGGCCCATGACCCGCTGCTGGACGACGACACGATACGCAGCCGCGGCGCGCAGCCCGTCACCCTGGCCGAGTTGCTGGCGCAATCCGACATCGTGTCGCTGCATTGCCCGCTGGACGCCTCGACCCGCGGCCTGTTCGATGCCCGCGCCTTCGCCGCCATGAAACCGGACGCGGTGTTTGTGTCCACCGCGCGCGGCGGCATTCACGACGAAGCCGCCCTGCTGGACGCACTGCGTGGCGGCCATCTGCGCGGCGCCGGGCTGGACGTCTGGCAACACGAACCGCCGCCGCCCGACTCGCCGCTGCTGGCGCTGCCCAATGTGGTGGCGACCTTTCACACCGCCGGCGTCACCCACGAGGCCCGCCGCAACGTGGCGCGTTCATCGGCCAACCAGCTGCTGACGATGCTGCGCGGCGAACGGCCCCCGCAACTGATCAACCCTGAAGCCTGGCCGATCGCCGCAGCACGCATCGCCGCCCTGACATAGAAAAAAATCGCGGCGATCCCGCCGACGATACGCACCGTGAGGAGACAACTATGCAATACCGCAGCAACACCCGCCCGGCCCTGCGCAGGCTGGCGGGCGCCGTCCTGGCTTGCGCCAGCCTGTATGCCGCCGCCGCTGCGGCGGCCGGCTACCCGGAACGCCCCATCAACCTGATCGTGTCCTATGGGCCCGGCGGCGGCACCGACCTGGTGGCGCGAATGATGGCGCCGTATCTGCAAAAGTACCTGGGCAACGATGCGCGCATCGTGGTGCTGAACCGCCCCGGCGCGGGCGGCGCCATCGGCTTTACCGAACTGGCGCGCGCCCAACCCGACGGCTACACCATCGGCTTCATCAATACGCCCAACCTGCTGACCATCCCGATCGAGCGCAAGTCCAGCTTCACCTGGCAGAGCTACGATCTGCTGGGCAATCTGATCGACGATCCCGGCGCCTTCAGCGTGCTCAAGGACAATCCGATGAAGACGCTGGCCGACCTGTCGGCCTACGCCAGGCAGAACCCGGGCAAGGTCACGGTCGGCACCACCGGTACCGGCTCCGACGACCACCTGGCCATGCTGAAATTCGAGCGGGCCTCGTCCACGCAGTTGAGCCATATCCCGTACAAGGGCGCCGGCGAAGTGCGCGGCGCGCTGGCCGGCGGCGAGATCACCATCGGCGCCCTCAATGTGGGCGAGGCGTTGCAGTACCAGAAAGGCGGCACGCCGCTGCGTTTCCTGGGCCAGATGGGCAAGACCCGTTCGGCCGCGCTGCCCGACGTTCCCACCTTCAAGGAACAGGGCTACGACTTCGAGCTGGCGTCATTGCGCGGCCTGGCCGCGCCCAAGGGCCTGCCCGCCGACGTGCGCGACAAGCTCGTGCAAGCCGTCAAGCGCAGCGTGGACGACCCGGAGTTCCAGGCCAAGGCCAAGGACATGTTCGCGCCGCTGCGCTATCTGGCGCCGCCCGAATACGCCAAGGAACTGGCGGCGGGAGAAGCGGAATTCCGGCAACTGTGGCAGCAGGCGCCCTGGCTGGACAAATAGGCGGGACAAACCGGGCCAGGAGCGGGTGGCGCCGAAGGGGCGGACCTGGCCACGGGGTCATGGATGCGGACAGGGACGGCCACAGGCTCGGCCCGGCAGGCGCGGCGGACGACTTGCCGCGCCGGCTGCCCCAAGCCGTCTCAGTTGGGTTTTTCGTCCATGCCGGCATAGCCGTCGATATAGGCACGGCCCGAGCAACGCACCATCGCCACGCAGTTCGGTGCGCCGGTCTTGGCGCTGCAGGTATTGCGGGCCGCGTCGCGCGCGCGCTTCGGGTCCGGGTCCAGCGCCGTGAAGCCGGTGCCGCGACCCTGGCTGCCCTTGGCCCAGGCCAGGCCGACGCAGCTGTCCTTGTAGGTCAGCACCTTGGTGCAGCCCTTGCAGTCTTCCCAGTCCAGCAGCTTGCTGATGGCGTCCTTTTCGTTGGGGTAGCCGTCTGCATAGCTCAGGCCGCCGGAGTCCTGCTCGGCGATGGCGCCCCAGTATTCGCGATCATTGAGCTTGGCGGACAACGCTTCCAGCTGGGCGGGCGTTGCGGTCTTGGGCGCCTGCAGGTCCTCGGCGCTGTAGCCCGGGCCCACGCACAGCGGCATCGTCGCCAGGCGGCACTTGCCGTCCGGGCTGCCCGCGGTGCAGCGGCGCATGGCCTTCTTGGCCGCCATCTCGGGCGACACGCTGTTGCCGGGGAACAGGTCGTTGGACGTGAGGCCGCGCGCATACACCATGCAGCTGTCCGAGAACCAGCTCAGGGACTTGCAGTCCTTGCCGCCGGCGCGACGGCATTCGGCCACCCCCGCCGCCTCGGCCTCTTTGCCCGAGTCCTCGGGCAGCGCCCAGTAGATCTTGGCGTGTTTACCATCTGTGGCGATACCGCCATACAGCGTGTCGGCGTGCGCGGCCGCGGAAAACAAACCCGTCATCAACGCCAGGGCGGCGAATACGGTGCGGATTATCGGCATGAATCGGGCAGGCATCATCGTCGGTTTCCGGATCGAAGGGATTTAGCGGGCACGATCTTAGCAAAGCAATCAACCCGCTCCGTCCCCTTGCAAAGCCCGCGCAGGCATATTGAGTAACAAATTTCACACCTCTCAGCACGAAGCCGACCCCGTTTTCCGGTAAAAATGGCGGACTTTTCTTAAGCGAGCTGTCAGCCCTTGGCAACGCTCGCGCATTCCGCCAGGCAACGCACCTGTCACGAAGAGAAACAAACGCGTTGAGCGCCCGCCTGCCCTTGCAGGCCCACCCGGCGGCCCACCGCCACGGAGCACTGACTGCACACCATGACGCCGCTACTGCATCCTTACGTCCGCCGGCCACTGTTGCTGACCGCCTTCCTGGCCGCCGCCAGCCTGACCGGTTGCGCCCCGATGCCCACCGGGGGCAGTTCGGCCCTGCCCTCGCTGGGCAAGGTCTTCTCCGAAGGTCTGTCGTTCTCGCCCAGCGTCAACGTCGCCCGCAATATGGAAGGCCGCAGCATCAACGATGCCATCGCCGCATTGGGCGAGCCGTCCCGGAAGCGCGCCATCGGCAACACGATGGAATTGGAATGGTCCGACTATCAGACCGCGCCCTACCAGGAATGGGTCGTCACCGGCACCAGCCAGCAGGTCGTGGGCATGATTCCCGCCACCAACACCACGGCGGCCACGCCGGTCTTCCAGCAAAACAGCACCGGCTACATGCAGAACCGCTCGCGCGTTTACGAATGCAAGGTGCTGATGCGCATGAAGGACAGCGTCATCGTCGGCTCTACCGTAGATGGCAACGTCTGCCCGGAATTCATCAGCGCGCTGCGCAAATGGGCCGGCGAAAACGAAGCGCGCAATTACGCCGTCAAATAATCGCGCGGCAATACCCGGCCATCACCGCGGAACCGGCTTGATTCAAACGCTTGCGTCCGCGGCATTCCGTTTTGGGGCAGCAATCGTTTTGTCGACATAATTTCCGCGCCAAAAATAATGGCGGCAGTGGCAGATAATCAATCGCGCGGCCCATTAATTTTCCGCCGCGCCTGCCGTTAGTCATTCTGAATATCCCGGCACGATCACTGGGCAGCTGTTGCCCGCCAGGAATACCGCAGACATGACAACGATCTCCTCTTCACTGCCCCCGCTCCTCATCGCGCCGCAAGCGCCGGCGAGCGGCGTGTCCCGCGTCACCAACGTCAATCGCAGTCCGGAACCGCCGGCGTCCACCTCGGTCACGCTGGGCCAGCAATCGACCGGCGTGCTGACCTACTCGCCCAATACGCTATCGGCCAACCCGGTGCAGGAACCCGACGCCCTGTCGTCGCTGATGTCGGACAACGTCCGCTCATCGTCCCTGACCGGTCAGTTCAAGGGCCTGGCTGCCGCGCTGCTGTCGCGCTTTCAGACCGAGGGCGGCAACTACTCGCAGTCGGTCCCCGCGACGCGTGCGGCCGCGGCCGTGGACGGCTTGGCGGCCCCCCAGGCGCAAGGCCCGGCGGACAACTCGGTGGCCCTGCGTATCACCACCGCCAGCGGCGCCAAGGTCACCGTCACGCTCGACAGCAATGCAAAGGGTCTGGCCGTGCAGATCGACGTGGGCGACGCCAAGCTCACCGAGGCCGAGCGCAATGCCATCGCCGGCTTGTCCAAATCGTTCCAGGACGCCGTCGACGGCCTGGCGTCGGTGCCGCCCAAGCTGGCGCTGGGCGCGTTGTCCAAGATCGACACCAATGTCCTGTCGTCGGTATCGCTGGAAGCCACCGTCGGCGCCGAAGGTCCGGACCAGGTCAGCTTCAAGTTCCAGGCCGATGCCGGCCAGCGCGCGCTGACCGTCAAGACCCTGGCTGGTTCCGCCCAGATCAACGTCGATGTCAGCAATCCCAGCCAGTTCGGCAGCGCCCAGCAGCAATCCGCGGCTATCGACAGCTACCTCAGCAAATTCGACAGCGCCCAGAAGCGCGGCGAAGGCGATGCCGCCCTGATGTCGTACTTCAAGCAAGGCTTCTCGGACCTGCATCGCAGCTATGGCGCCTGGTCGCCCCAGGGCACCACCAACCGCCTGGGCGCGCCCGCCGACGTTCACCGCACCATGCTGTCCGGCCTGGCCGACTTCTCCGGCTCAATCAATCAGGGGCCGGTCGCCTCCAACCCGGTGCAACCGCGCGAACTGGACACGTTCTCGTACCAGACCTCGCAGAACACCCACAGCAGCGGCCGCCCGCAGCTCGACCTGGCCATCACGCAACAGCAGCAGGCGTCGCTGAGCGCCAGCTTCCATCGCGCGCTGTCGCCGGACCAGAAGCTGAACCTGACCACGGACCCGGATTCGCAGAACTACGCCTTCTACCAGATCCGCGACAACTACGAGAACAAGACCGACATCGGCTACGAAGACGGCAAGCTGGCCCGCGCCTCGTTCACCGAGACCAGCACGCTGTCCACCACGGTCTCCAAGTTCATCAAGGGCAAGCTGGTCGACCAAAGCGCGATACCGTCCACCCAGACCCGCAGCCGCGACCTGATGGAACTGCTGCGCGCCGCGGACCTGGATGCCCCGCTCAAGGACACCAGGACCCCGCGCGACCAGATCGAGGCCGCTTTGATCCGCAAGCAGGAAGACCTGGCCCAGGCCGTGGCCCGCGCCCGCGGTTAATCCCCGCTACCCGCGCAACGGCAAAGGCGCCCCCCGGGGCGCCTTTGTCTTGTCCGCGCTTGGCCGCGAACGGCTACGCGCCGTCGGGCAGCTTCGCGATGACCTTGATCTCGAAGTCAAAGCCGTACAGCCACGTCACCCCCACCGCCGTCAGCGTCGGATGCGGCGCCTGGCCCCAGTATTCGGGCACGATCTTCCAGATGGTCTCGAAGCTGGAGGCCGGATCCACCATGAACACCGTCACGTCCACCACGTCATCGAACGTGCTGCCCGCCGCGTGCAGAATCGCGTTCAGGTTGTCGAACGCCCGGCGCACCTGGGTTTGCAGATCGGGCTCCTTTGACCCGTCCTCGCGGCTGCCCACCTGGCCCGACACGAACAGAAAACCATTGGACCGGATCGCCGGCGAATACCGGTTGCGCTCGTAAAGCGCCTGGCGCCCCGCCGGGAAAACCACGTCACGTGCTGTCATGCCATCTCTCCTGTGGGCTGCGGCCCGTATTGATCATGCAGGCACTTTACGGACCCCTCGGCGGGCGATAAACGGGCAACGCTGCCCATCACTGTTTGTAGAATGCAAACAATCCCCCAGATCCCGGAGTGGCGATGGATCGTTTCGATGCCATGCAGGCATTTGCCCGCGTCGTGGAAACCGGCAGTTTCACCAAGGCGGCCGACACCCTGCACATGAGCAAGACCAGCGTCACCCAGCTGGTACAGCAGTTGGAAGCGCGGCTGCGCGTGCGGCTATTGAACCGCACCACCCGCAAGGTCAACGTCACCGCCGACGGCGCCGTCTACTACGAACGCGTGCTGCGCCTGCTGGCCGACATGGACGACGCCGAAACCAGCCTGTCCGGCGCCGCGGCCTTGCCGCGCGGCCGGCTGCGGGTCGACGTGCCCAGCCCGCTGGCCCGCCTGATCCTGGCGCCCGCCCTGCCCGCCTTCCATGCGCGCTACCCCGACATCCAGCTCGACCTGGGCGTGAGCGACCGGATCGTGGACATCATCGGCGAGAACGTCGATTGCGTCGTGCGCGGCGGCGAACTGACCGACCAGTCCCTGATCGCACGCCGTATCGGCGACCTGCAACTGCGCGTCTACGCCGCCCCCAGCTACCTGCAACGCGCCGGCACGCCCGCCCATCCGGCCGACCTGGAAGACTCCCACCACCGCATCGTCGGCTTTCTCTGGTCACGCACCGGCAAGCCGCTGCCCTACGCCATGCGCCGCGGCGACGAAAGCGTGCACGCGCAGGGCCGCTACATCGTGGCGGTGGACGACGGCAACGCCTACCTGGCGGCCGGCCTGGCCGGCATGGGCGTGCTGTGGCTGCCCGACTACATGGCGCGCGAGCACGCGGCGCGCGGCGAACTGACGCCGCTGTTCGAAGACTGGCGGCTGGACCCCATGCCGCTCTACATCGCCTACCCGCCCAACCGGCACGTCAGCGCCAAGCTGCGGGTGTTCATCGAGTGGGTGGCGGAATTGATGGAGGAACATGCGCCGGTGCAACGGTATCCGGGCGGGTAAGCCGACCAACCCGTCCGCAATGCCCGTCCACGGGGGCATGCAAGTCGCACGGGGGCAAGCGCATGCTCCGATTTCCCTTGCATGCCGCGCCAACCGCAAGCGGCTCTGCTACATGCGTTCGCCCGGCAGCTTGCTGGCCTGCTTCACCCAGGCCAGGAACCGGGCCTCGTCCAGCGCCTCGCCTTCGCGGATATCCAGATAGCGGGTGTCCTGGCTTTTTGACGTTCCCGGCGGCACCGGCTGCAATGACGTGCCGCGAAAGAACGCCACCTTGATGTACTTGGTGAAGCAATGCACGCCCAGAAACCAGCCCTGGCCCGCAATGCCGTACAAGGGCGAATTCCACTTCACCGCTTTATGCACGCCGGGCACGGCCTGACTGATCAGGACATCCAGTCGGCGCCCGACCTCGCTTTTCCAACCGGGCATGGCATCGATATACGCCTGCACCGGCGCATCGCCCTCGCCTTTGGGGATTTGCGGATTCCCGCCGGACAGCAGGCGGGGAGCCGCCGTAGCGGCTGATGCCTGGGTTGCACGCGTTTTTTTATTGGCCAAGGCTTGTCTCCCGGATAGGAATTGGCCCGCCCCCGAATGGCTGGGCCTGAGTTGGGGAATATAGAACCAACGGGCATTCACACCTTCCGGACCCGGCCTTGCCTGGGCCGCGGATGTCCGAAACATCGGCCCGTCCCACCTGCCTTGCCCTGAAATTGGTTAGCATTGCCCGCAGTTGCGGACCCGCCGGTCCATCCGGCCGCTGGCTGCCAAGCCTGCGAATTCGACCACAAGGACGCCCATGAGCCAGATCGACCGCCTGCGCCTGCCCGACGACGACCCGACCTTCGGCGGCAATCGCATTTTCGACCTGTTCCAGTATTCCCCGGCCGTCACGGCCAACGGCATGGTTTTCATTGCCGGGCAGATCGGCCTGCGCGCCGACGGCACGATTCCCGCCTCCCCATCGGAACAGGCGGGCCTGGCATTCCAGCGTATTCAGGCCATCCTCGCGCACCTGGGCCTGGACTTCACCGACCTGGTCGAGCTGGTGACCTATCACGTGGATGTCGGCGCGGACCTGAAGGATTTTCGCGCCGTGAAGGAAAAATACATCCGCTCGGATTTTCCGGCCTGGACGATACTCGGCGTCGCGGCCTTGGCGCGCCCGGAACTGGCGATTGAAATCAAAGCCGTCGCCGCGACGCGCAAAAGGGACTGAACTCCCTGCCGTTGACGAACGTGCCGGCCCGCGCCCCGAACGTGCATGCCAAGCCGGTCGCCGGCGGGCCGCCGAACGGCGGTGTCAAGGTTGATTTCCCTGCGTGCCGCGCAGCACGGTTTGACCCGTACGCGGATTCGTCAGCGTGACGTTTTCCAACGCCTTGATGCGCCACTCGCCTGCGTGCCGCGTCAATACGGCCAGAATCAGTGTGTCGACCGAGTGGGCGCCGGCTGGATGGGCGGCGCCGGCGGCCAGGCGGCTCCAGAAATGCATGACCACCGCGTCCGGTCCGATGGGAACCACGTCGATCAGTTCGTTCTCAAGCGTGGAATCGCGGTAGATCGTGGCATGGATGGGTGTGTGCAGTTCGACGATCTCATCGACGCCGCGCACGTAGTGGCCGAACCGGTTCACGAAGGTCGCATCGGGCTGGAACAGCGCGCCGAATGCCGGCATGTCGTGGCGATTCCAGGCGGCCTGGAAGGCGTGGGGGATATCTTCGGGTTGTTTCAGCGGGGTCATGGGATGGCTCCGAAAGCCGTCAGGCACGCGTCAATCCGCCCATGATACTTGGCGTAGCCGCTGTACAGGCCTGAAAGGCCACGCAACGCCTGGCCGCCTGCTGTTCCAATCCGCCATCAACACCGACTTCACCTCGACATATTCCCCGATGGGGTCATGGCTGCCTGCGATTCAATCGTCCGCTCACGTTCATGCCGGTGCCGTACGACCCGGGCATCGCCATCATGTGCCAGGGGCGCCGCCAGCCTGCGCAGCGTCGGCGTATGTGTCGTCGTGCGGCGCAGCGCCATGACAAGAAAATGACAGCTTTGCCGCGAACCCGACAAATGGCTTAAAGCTGTTATTAAGGCCGCGCCACTACAATCTGCGGGCGTGCAAACCGCGCGTTCCCGATGAAACTCTGTGCTGCGCGTAGTGGCTGAAATAGTTGTTCACGCCCTTTTTCAGCTCGATGGGAACTCTGTCCGCGCAGCGCCGATCCATATTCATTCCTGCCGCTTTTCCGGTCGTATTTCATGCCGTCTTACTCGCAGTCGCCGAATCCCCCTGCCCCGGGCGGGATTCGCATTGAAGTCGCCGATTCACGCCTGACAGCCGCCGCACAAGACGCGCTGGAGCAGACCCTGTCCGGCCTGGGCCTGCGCGCCGCGTCCCGCTGCGAGGCGCTGACCGGCGCCGTGGCCGGCGTGCACGCCGGGTTGAACCCGGGATTTGCCGCCACCTACCTGCCCGACCATGACACCACGGGCGTCGCCCGGGCGCTCAGCCTGCGGACCGACGCCAACGAGGCCGACCTGGATCGCGAGATTGTGCTGACCATGCTGGCCAGCCCCGTCGCCTTCACCTTCCCGAGCGTGGCCGAACTCGCCAGCGCCGTGCGCATCCGCCGCCATATCGTGCAGGCGGCCAGCAAGACGGCGCTGGCCTTCGATACGGAACACGCCGAACGGCCCGACGACTACTGGACCTACGACGAAGCGCGCGGTTTTACCGTGTTGCCGGGACGCTCGCTGATCGACGGCCTGCGCAAGGCGACGCAGCCCGACGCCTCGGGCCAGCTGTATTCGTTCTCGTGCTACCGGGCGACGGAATACGTGACCGTGCTGGGCATCGCCCAGGAATTGCACAGCGCCAACCCCGACCTGGCGCGCCGGCTGCAACGCCAGTGGGAAACCCGCGCGGTCATGTCCGGCAGCTTTCACGAAACGTTCCTGCACGAATACGGCTCGCTGGCCGAGCCCTTGCCGCAGCGCTTCTATGTACCGGGCGACCGGCTGTGGTTCCGCAACCCGGACGCCGAATCGTCGGACATCGAGGGCTACGAAGGCTCCTGGGTGTTCTACCTGGGCGGAGGCCATTTCAATAACTTCTGGGAACGCGGCGCCCCCTACACGCTGACGTCCAAGTGCGTCGAGATCTATCACTGGCGCCACGGCGTGCGCACCGACGCGGCCGGCAAGCGTTACATGGACGAAGACGCGGTCAAGGCACGCGTGCATGACACGCTGGCCGACCCCGAGGCCACCGCCGCCGTCCTGGCGCGCATGATGCGCATCCGCGATCCGCAAGGCGTCTACGCCGAAGGTGGCTGCATCGACGCCACGCGCGAACGCGTGCGCTGGGTGCGGCCCGGTCATAGCGACATCGTGCTGCCGGATTTCCCCGGCTCGGCGCAGCCGATGTCCATCGCGGCATGATCACTGCCTGCCGCCGGACGGCTTGACGGGCCGTCCTTCGATTCCGGTTATGGCGGGCCCCCGCGGCAAACAATGACCACGCGGGGGGGCCAGCGGCAAACCTGCCGCTTGACGCTCGGCCTATCACGCAACATCATATGTTATATGATTTAACCGATCGCTCGCTGCCGTCCTGTCCGGAGTTTCCATGTCCTTTTCCAATACCCCCGGCGCTTCGGAAGACTACGCCGACCGCGTCGCACGCCATGTACCCGGGCTGCGCGACCTGCACCGCATGGTGGGCCTGCTGATGGCGGAACACGTGCCTGCCGATGGCCGCATCCTGGTGCTGGGCGCGGGCGGCGGGCTGGAGCTGAAAGCGCTGGCCGAAACGCGGCCAGGCTGGCGGCTGGACGGCGTGGACCCCTCCGCCGGGATGCTGCGCCAGGCCACGGCCACGCTCGGCGCGCTGGCGCCGCGCGCGGCCCTGCACCAGGGCTATATCGATGACGCGCCCGGTGGGCCATTCGATGGCGCGACGTGCCTGCTGACGCTGCACTTCCTGCCCCGGCCAGAACGGCTGAGAACGCTACGGGAAATCGCAAGGCGGTTGAAGCCGGGCGCCCCGTTCATCGCCGTACACCACAGTTTTCCCTTGGACCGGCAGGACACGTGGCTGGCCCGCAATGCCGCTTTCGTCGTCGCGGCGGGCGTGCCGGCCGAGCAGGCGCAAAACAGTATCCAGGCCATGAAGGAAAAGCTGCCCGTGCTGGCCCCGGATACCGACGAAGCCGTGCTGCGCGACGCGGGATTTACCGATATCGAACTGTTCTACGCGGCGTTCACGTTCAAAGGCTGGATCTGCCGCAAGGCAAATAGTGAGTGCCTTATTACAAATGCGATAGGTCCGTGTTAATGTCGGCGCATTGCCTCTCATAACCCTATCTTTGGGCACATCCATACGCTGGCGCCCACGGGCCGATACGACCCGCTTGCCGGTAACGGCAGCCCGCGGCGTCGCCATCATCATGCTGACAAATCACTTGTTCGCCCGATCGGGCTGGCGCACCGCGCCATGACGCTGCCCCTGGAATTTCCTATCGTCGGCGTCGGCGCATCCGCTGGCGGTGTCGAAGCGCTTGAAGGTTTTTTTCGCGGGCTGCCCGCCGCGCCGGGCGTGGCCTTCGTCGTGGTCACGCATCTGAGCCCTTCCCGCGAAAGCCACCTGCCCGAAGTCCTGTCGCGCTACACCGCATTGCCAGTGGTGGCCGCCGTCGACAATCAGCAAGTCGAGATCAACAGCGTCTACGTGCTGCCGCGCGACGCGCTCATGTCCATCAGCCACCGCCGCCTGCGCGTGCTCAAGCGCCCGCCGGACCTGCCCGGCCGCCGCCCCATCGACCTGTTCTTTTCCGCCCTGGCACGCGATTGCGGCGATTTCGCGGCCGGCGTGATTCTGTCGGGCGGCAATTCCGACGGAACCTTGGGAATCAAGGCCATCAAGGAACACGGCGGCCTGACCCTGGCGCAAGCTGCCGACGGGTATGGGCCGAACAACTCGGAAATGCCCGACAGCGCCATCGCCAGCGGCTTGATCGACTTTGCCCTGCCGGCGGACCAGATGGGGTCCCGGCTGATGGAATTTGCCCAAGGGCTGCCGGCGCTGAACGATCCGGGCGCCGATCTGCAGTCCAGCGGCACGGTCCGCCTGGACGCCGCCGGCCTTGCAATCTGCAGCCTGCTGCGCACCCGCATCGGCCACGATTTCAGCGGATACAAGAACAAGACCTTCATGCGCCGCGTGCAGCGCCGCATGCATGTGAACCAGATCGACACCATCGACGCCTATATCGATTTTCTGAAACAGGACCCTAAAGAAGCAGGTGCGTTGTTCCGCGACTTGCTGATCAGCGTGACCAATTTCTTCCGCGACGCGGACGCGTTCGAGTCGCTGCGGCGCCAGGTCATCCCCAAGCTGCTGGACGACCGCGGCGCGGCCGAATCCGTGCGCATCTGGGTGCCGGGCTGCGCAACGGGCGAAGAAGTCTATTCCCTGGCTATCCTGCTGCGCGAGCATATGGATGGCATGGCCGCCGCGCCGCAGGTGCAGTTGTTCGCGACGGATATCGACGACCGCGCGCTGGCCGTGGCCCGGGCCGCACGCTATCCGGGCCAGTTGCTCGAAGGCATGTCGCAAGAACGGCGCGATCGCTATTTCTTTGCTGACGGCGACGGCTACGTGGTCAGCAAGCAAGTGCGCGAACTATGCATTTTCTCGCCGCACAACGTGCTACGCGATCCGCCCTTTTCCCGCATCGACCTGATTTCCTGCCGCAACCTGCTGATCTATTTCGGCGGCGAGATCCAGAAACAGGTCATCCCGACGTTCCATTATTCATTGCGCGCCGGCGGCTATCTGTTCCTGGGCATGTCCGAAAACGTCAGCCAATTCAGCGAACTGTTCAGCCCCATCGAGAAAAAACACCGCATCTTCCAGCGCCGCGCCGACATTGCCGCCCCGCCACGCCCCTCGTTGCCGCTGGCGTCGCCGCAATCTCGCGGACAACCCAGCGCTGGCGCACCGCGCGCGCACGCCGGCACCGCGGCGCTGCGCCAGGCCGTCGACACCCAGGTGCTGGCGCAGCACGCGCCGGCGCATGTGCTGGTCAATCGCGAAGGCGACATCGTGTATTACTCCGGCCGCACGGGGAAATACCTGGAGGCCGCAGCGGGCGTGCCCACCCGCCAGGTGCTGACGCTGGCCCGCAAAGGGCTGCGGCTGGATCTGCGCACGCTGTTGCACGACGCCGTGGAGACAGGCCTGGCCGCAGTGCGCAACGACGTCGTGGTGGAAGATGACGACGGACGCGTGCAGCGCGTATCGCTCACGGTCGAACCCTTGGCCGCGCGCCACGAGACCGAACCACTTTACCTGGTGTTGTTCGTCGATCAAGGGCCGTTGCTGCCCCGCGAGGACGCCCAGGCCCACGCGAAGGCAGCTCGCCAGGGTGCGGCGCAGCAAATGGAAACCGAGCTGCGCGACACCCGCGAGCGCCTGCAATCCATGATCGAGGAGTACGAGACCGCCCTCGAAGAGCTGAAGTCCTCGAACGAAGAGTTGCTGTCGGTCAACGAAGAACTGCAATCGACCAACGAGGAACTGGAAGCATCCAAGGAAGAGCTGGTCTCGCTCAACGAGGAACTGCATACCGTCAATGCCGAGCTGCACGGCAAGGTCGACGAACTGGACCGCAGCAACAGCGATCTGCACAACCTGTTCGAAAGCACCGCGATCGCCACACTATTCCTGGATCAGGACCTGATCATCCGCAGCTTCACTCCGGCGGTCAGCGACGTGTTCAATATTTTGCCCAGCGACTGCGGCCGTCCGATCACCGACCTGGCCAGCCGCTTCGACCTGCCCTCGTTCGCCCACGACATCCAGCAGGTCTACAGCCGCTATCAGCCGATTGAACGCCGCATCGCCGGCACGCTAGACGGTAAGCACTACCTGCTGCGGCTGGTTCCCTATCGCGGCAGCGACAGCCAGGTGGACGGCGTGGTGGTGACATTCATCGACGTCACCCAGATCACCCGCGCCGAGCGACGTCACCGCATCCTGATATCCGAATTGCAGCATCGCACCCGCAATCTGCTTGCGTTGGTGAAAAATGTGGCGCGGCGCACCCTGGGCGAGGGCGAACCGTTCAAGCGCCTGGACACCCGCCTGACCGCGCTGGACCGGGTACAAGGCCTGCTGGGCGAAAGCGGCAATGACAAAATCGATTTCGGCGGTATGTTGCAACGCGAGTTGGAAGCCGTCGGCTGCGAGCACCAGATCACGCTGGCCGGGCCGCCCGTACAGTTGCTCCCCGACCGCATCCAGACGCTGGCGCTGGCCATCCACGAACTGGCCTCCAACGCAGTGAAATACGGCGCCTTGAGCCAGGCATCGGGACGGCTGGACATCACCTGGCGCGTGCAGCGCCAGGAGGAAAAAGATCACCTGCTCATCGACTGGCTGGAAACCGGGCTGCCAAAGCCCCCGGATGCGACCCATCGCGGCTATGGCCGCGAGCTGATCGAACACGCACTGGTCTTTACCCTGCGCGCCAAGACGGCGCTGGAATTCAGGCAGGACGGCATCGCCTGCCATATTGATGTGCCGCTGGGCAATGACGACGGCGCCACGGCGCCGAACGGCAAGGCCTGATCTCCGGCCGAACGCCAGCCGCGGCCCCCTCAGGCCTGCGGCACCTTTCTGCTTCGTGCGCCGGGACCAGCCACCCGCTGAACCGGAGCACGCTGACCGCAAGACTTCCAGCGGCAAGCCGATGCCGGTTGACCGGCCTGTGCGAGGCGCCTTCCAGTGGGAACAGGCCCTAGACCTTGGCCAGGAACGCATCGGCGTTGCCGGCCTCGCACTTCCATTCGGCAAAGACGCCGACCAGGTCGCAACCGGCACAGCGGCAGCCGATGTAGTACCAGCGCACGTCGTTGCTGTCCGGGTACAGGGCCACGCCCGACATCAGTTCAAAGACGTCCTCGCCGCATACGCAGACATGCCCGCCCAGGTCCGCGTCGTCGGCGAATTCGGCGCTGTCGCCCATGAAATGCACGACGCCGCATTCCGCGCAGGTGCGCTGCGCCACACCCGCGTCCTCGTCGGATTCGAGATTGAACGACCGATTGCCGCAAGCACAGACCGATTGCGCGTAGCGGACCGCGGGGTAGCCGTTGTCTTCGCTGAATTCGGCCATCTCGGTCTGGATATCCTTGGCCGAAGTGCCGTAGGAATAATCGCCTTTTTTCGTCAGTGTCATGGGATTCCAGGAAAATTACGGGATCTCGCGATCTGATTGATTGAAAGCACAGCCTGCCCTAGCGCTTGCCGAAATCCCGTTGCTTGAAGTCGGTCTCGCCGCGAAAGCCATACAGCTGCGACACTTTCTGAAAATCCTCGGCAGAAAATCCCGTCCACGAGTAATTGCGGATATTGCGTTTGCTCTTGGCGTCACGCACGTAGAAAGACAGGGACGCCTTTTTCTCGGGCACGTTCACTGCTTTGTGCAGGGCGGGCACGAATTCATATTGCGCGGTCGGATAGGTTTTCTTCACGCCCAGCAGCGTGCTGATCGTAATGCCGGTGTCGCTGAATTCATAGCGGTTCACGAAGACGTAGTCCTTGCGAATGACGAGAAAAGCGATCAGGCCCAGCACCACGGTGGCCACATAGAAGACCGGCGTATTGATATCGCGGTCGACGGTGTAGCGGTACGCGTAGTTGAAGACCAGGGAAAGCAGACCGACGGCGATAACCAATTGACCCAATTGGGCAAACAGCCATTTGGGTTTGTTCTCGATATTGACGATCATCATTGACCTCTGTTCGGGGTATGTCACCGATGGGATACCGACAGGCGCACGCGGGATTTCGAGCCGGCCGTAGTTTGCCCCAAGCCGGTGCATCATGACCGCGTCTAAAACGGTTTGTTACCCCTTGGCCAGCGCCCCGGCCAAGGCCAGGGCCTGCGCCAGGAACGGCGAGCGGTCGTCCTTGCGATAGCTGGCGATAACGGGCGATACGAAGGCGTCGGCGTCGATGGCCACGTGGGCCACATCGCGCCGCTGCAGGCGCTGCACGGAAGCCGGCACCACGGTGACCCCCAAGCCGGCGGCCACCAGGCCGATGGCCGTCTGCAATTCATTGGCCTCCTGCACCACCTGGGGCGCATGGCCAGCCGCCCGGAACAGGCCCAGCACATGGTCTGCGAAGTTGGGGCGCGGACGGGCGGGATACAGCACGAAAGGCTCCCGGGCCAGCCGGTCGACGCCGACACGGGCCTGGCCGGCCAGCGCATGCTGCAGCGGCACGGCGGCCATCAGCGGTTCGGTCATCAGTATCCGCCGCTCGATCGCCGGATCGTCCAGCAGGATGCGGCCGATGCCCAGGTCGATGCGGCCGGCCTTCAGGGCCTCCAGCTGAGGCAGCGTGGTCATTTCGGCCAGCCCGACCTCCACCTGGGCATCGGCGCCGCGCAGCTGCCGGATCAGTTCGGGCACAAAGCCATACAAGGTGGACGGCACGAAGCCGATGCCAAACCAGCGGCGCTGGGTCTGGCCCAGCCGGCGCGTGGCTTCCAGCACCTCATCGAGCCGCGCAGTCAACAGGCTCGACTGCTCCAGCAGGAAGCGGCCCGCTTCGGTCAGGCGCAGCGCGCGGGTGGTGCGTTCGAACAGGGCCACGCCCAGTTCTTCCTCGAACTGGCGGATCTGGCGGCTGAGCGGCGGCTGGGCCATATGCAGTTTTTCGGCGGCGCGGGTGAAGCTGCCCTCTTGCGCGACCGCCTGGAAGTACCGCAGGTGTCTGAGTTGCATGGCTTATTCAGACCTAAAAGGTATCAATAGAGACCCATATAGTCTTGGACTTCGCCTCTACGTGCAAGCGATACTGCGTCCTATTGTTCAATCTGGCTGTAAAAAGTATGAATCCGGTAAGCATAGTCTCGGTCGAAGCAATCCTGGTGGACCTGCCGACCATCCGCGCCCACCAGTTGGCCATGGCGGTGATGCAGCGCCAGACGCTGGTGATCGTGCGGCTGCGCTGCAGCGACGGCATCGAGGGCATCGGCGAAGCCACCACCATCGGCGGCCTGTCGTACGGCGAGGAAAGCCCGGAAGGCATGAAGCTGGCGATCGACACCTACCTGGCGCCGGCCCTGGCCGGCCTGGACGCGGCCAACATCCATGGCGCGATGCGGCGCCTGGAAACGGTGGCCCGGGGCAACCGCTTTGCCAAGTCGGCGCTGGAAAGCGCGCTGCTGGATGCACAGGGCAAGCGCCTGGGCGTGCCGGTGTCGACCCTGCTGGGCGGCGCGGTGCGCACCCGCCTGCCGGTGCTGTGGACCCTGGCCAGCGGCGATACCGCGCGCGACATCGAAGAAGCCGAGTCGTTGCTCGCCAGCCGCCGCCACAACACCTTCAAGCTGAAGGTCGGCCGCCGCGCGGTGGCCGACGACGTGGCGCACGTGTCGCGCATCAAGCAGGCGCTGGGCGAGCGCGCCCGCGTGACGGTGGACGTGAACCAGGCCTGGAACGAAGCCGACGCGGCCGGCGCGATCGCGCGGCTGGAAGCGGCCGGCGTGGACCTGATCGAACAGCCGATTGCGCGGGCCAACCTGGCCGGCATGGCGCGGCTGGCGGCGCGCTTCGTGGTGCCGATCATGGCGGATGAGTCGGTCAACGGCCCCGAGGACGCGCTGGCGATCGCCCGCCTGGGCGCGGCCGACGTGCTGGCGCTGAAGATCGCCAAGGCCGGCGGCATCCATGAAATGCTGCGCACCGCCGCGGTGGGCGATGCGGCCGGCATGTCGCTGTATGGCGGCACGATGCTGGAAGGCTCGGTAGGCTCGATCGCGTCAGCGCACGGCTTTGCCTGCCTGCCGCGCCTGTCTTGGGGCACCGAGCTGTTCGGCCCGCTGCTGCTGAAAGACGACATCGTCGCCAACCCGCCGCGCTACACGGATTTTGAAATGGACATTCCGACCGGCCCGGGCCTGGGCCTGGAACTGGACGAAGACAAACTGGCTTTCTACCGCAGGGACCGCTGAACGCCCCTGCCCCCCGATCTATCCGGCGCGCGCGGCTTGGCGCGGTGCGCGCCGGCAACAATAATTCAAGCACCACGGAGACAGCATGCAATTTCGCCACGCCTACAAACATCTCGCCCGGGCCTGCCTGGGCCTGGCCCTGCTGGGCGCCGCGTGCGGCGCCCAGGCCGACGGCTATCCGGACCGTCCGGTGAAATGGATCGTGCCGTTCCCCCCGGGCGGCGCGATGGACAGCATCGCCCGCACGCTGGGCGAGTCGATGGGCAAGCAGCTCAATACCTCGTTCATCGTCGAGAACCGCGCGGGCGCGGGCGGCAACATCGGCGCGGCCAGCGTGGCGCGGTCCAAGCCGGACGGCTACACGATCCTGATCGTGGCCAACGGCATGGCCGTGAACCCCGCGCTGTACGCCGACCTGAACTACGATCCGATCAAGGATTTCGCGCCGATCTCGCTGCTGGCGGTGGTGCCGAACGTGCTGGTCACCAACCCGGCACGCAACGACGTCAAGAGCGTGGACGACGTGATCGCCAAGGCCCGCGCGCAGCCGAACCACTACACCTACGCCTCGGCCGGCGTGGGCACGTCGATCCACCTGGCGGGCGAG
The DNA here is from genome assembly GCF_016428805.1 of Achromobacter sp. ASV32. GTDB lineage: Bacteria > Pseudomonadota > Gammaproteobacteria > Burkholderiales > Burkholderiaceae_B > Achromobacter. The sequence continues at coordinate 75,121 of NZ_JAELTJ010000003.1, read as the reverse complement.
CTGTTCGTGTCGATGGCCAAGATCGACATGCTGCATGTGCCGTACAAGGGCAGCGGCCCGGCCATCGCCGATCTGCTGGGTGGCCAGGTCGACTACATGTTCGACAGCATTACTTCGGCCAAACCGCACATCGAAGCCGGCAAGCTGCGCGCGTTGGCGGTGACGACCAGCAAGCGCTCGGCCGCCTTGCCCAATGTGCCCACCGTGGCGGAAAGCGGCCTGCCCGGCTATGAATTGATGCCCTGGTTCGCGGCCTTCGCGCCGGCCGGCACGCCGCCGGAAGTCGTGGCCAAGCTGAACGCCGCCATGCGCCAGGCCCTGAACGAGCCCAAGGTCCGCGCCACGCTGGATTCGATCGGCGCCGAATCGATCGGCGGTTCGCCCGACGAGCTGCGCGACCACCTGGCCAAGGAAACGGCGCAGTGGAAGGTGCTGGTCAAGGAACGCAACATCAAGATCAACTGAGTCGATTGACGACCAGGAAGAAAGCCCCCGGGCTTTCTTCGACGCGCCGGCCGGGCCTGTTCCGCGCCGGCGCTTTGGTTTGCGGCGCGCAAGCGTGTCGATGCCATGTTGCGCACTGCGCCGCCCCCGCTTACGCCGGCGCCGTCGCGTCCAGCAGATGATCGACGATGAGCAGGATCTGGTCGGCGGCCTGGTCGATGTGGCGCGCCAACGCGGCCTCGGCCTTGTCGGCCTGGCCCTGGCGACTGAGCGCGATGAGTTCGGTGTGCTCGTCATGCGCCTGCTGGCGGATGGGCGCGTTGACGATCTGGAAACGGAAATAGCGCTCGGATTTTTCATGCAGCGCGCGCACCATGGCCAGGGCGGCGGGCCGCTGCGCGGCGCGGTACAGCAGCTCGTGCAACTGCCAGTTCAGGCGGCCCCACTGCTCGGGCTCGGCGCTGTCCATCTGCGCCACCACCTGCGCGGCGCGCGCCAGATCGCCGGCGTCGTGCTGCTGCACGGCCAGGCGGAACAGCCAGGGCTCCAGCCGCAGGCGGATGTCGAAGAATTCCTGCACTTCGGCCCGCGACAGCATCGATACATAGGCGCCCCGGTGCGCGATCATGTCGACCAGCCCTTCAGCGCTGAGCTGGCGGATGGCTTCGCGCACCGGCAGTCGGCTCACCCCCAACTCGTCGGCCAGGAGCTCCTGGCGCAGCGCAGAACCGGGCGGCATCGCACCCGACAGGATGCGGTCGCGCAACGCGTCGACCACCAGGTCGACGGCGGTCTTGCGCACAAGGCGGCCAGCCGGGCCGGACGAGGAAGAAGCGGAAACAGCGGTGGGAGTGCGGGTCACGTGATACCTGATGCGTGAAGCCGCCCGGCGGACGCCGCGCGGCAAGAGGGGCTGGCAGGTCGCTTGGCCGCGGCCGCCATGCCCAGGAAAACCCCGAGAGACAGCGAGCGCCTGCTGCCCGTTTAATGCGAAGTATATTGGATCCATGATCCAGTTGAAACCGGCAGCCCGTGGCTGCCCGGCGCGACAGGCCGCGAGCCTGTTTTTTCTAGTCCTTTTATTTTGGATCCAATATCCAATCAAAACTCTCCGGCAGGCATGGCCCGCCGGACCGCGCACCAGGAGCCGCAGCATGAGCATTCAATGGAAAGGCGTATTCCCCGCAGTCACCACCAAGCTGAAACCCGATTTCTCGCTGGACGTGGACGCCATCGGCCAGGGCCTGGAACGGCTCATCGCCAACGGCGTGGGCGGGGTGGTGATGATGGGCATGGTGGGCGAGAACGCCCAGTTGTCGCCCGAAGAAAAGCTGACAGTGCTGCGCACGGCGGTGCAGACGGTGCGCGGCCGGGTGCCGGTGGTGTCCGGCGTGGCCGAGACCGGCACGGCCCGCGCCGCCGCCTTCGCGCAGGAGGCGGCCAGGATCGGCGTGGACGGCCTGATGGTGTTCCCCGGCCTGACGTACAAATCGGATGACCGCGAGACCATCGCGTTCTACCGCAGCGTGGCGCAGGCCAGCCCGCTGCCCATCCTGCTCTACAACAACCCGCGCGGCTACGGCGTGGACCTGACGCCGGACGTGGTCGCCGAGCTGCTGGCAGAACCCACCATCGTTGCCATCAAGGAAGAGTCGTACGACACGACCCGCGTCACCGATCTGATCACGCGCTTCGGCGACCGGCTGGCGGTAGTCTGCGGAGTCGACGATCTGGTGCTGGAAAGCGCCGCGCTGGGCGTCACCGCCTGGGTCTCGGGCATGGCCAACGCCGTGCCCAAGGCTTCGGTGGACCTGCTGCGGCTGGCCGCGGAAGGCGACTTCGTGCGCGCCCGCAAGCTGTACGCCGCGCTGACGCCGCTGTTCCACCTGGACACGGTGGTCAAGCTGGTGCAGCACATCAAGCTGGCCGAACACCTGATCACCGGCAGCGCAGAAACCGTCAAGCCGCCGCGCCTGGACCTGGCGGGCGCCGAGCGCGAACGCACCCTTGCCATCACCCGCCAGACACTGGCCGACCTGTCCGCCCTGGGCTACTGATACCGGAACCGCCATGACACCCTTACGCCTGCCCGCGCTGGCCTTCAGCGCCCTGTCCTTCCTGTCCGTCCTGGGCGCCACCCCGGCGGCCGCCGCCGACTATCCGACCCGCTCGATGGAGCTGGTGGTGGCCTACCAGCCGGGCGGCGGCAGCGACAACACCGCCCGCGCCATCGCCGAGGCCGTGCGCCCGCCCCTGCTGGCGCAACCCACGGTGGTGATCAACAAGCCGGGCGCCAGCGGCTCGATCGGCTGGGCCTACGTCGCCAACGCGCAGCCCGACGGCTACAAGCTGGTACTCATGACGCCCGAGATGCTGGTGGTGCCGTTGATGGGCATCGGCAAAACGACGGTCAGTGACTTCCAGCCGATCGCGCGCTTCACCGACGATCCGTCATCCGTCACGGTGCGCGCCGACGCGCCCTGGAAGACCGTGGAGGAATTCCTGGACTACGCCAAGAAGAATCCCGAGCGCGTAGCCGTCTCCAACGCCGGCATCGGCACCGTGCCGCACATGGCCGCGGCCGCGCTGGGCGAACAGACCGGCGTGAAGTTCGTGCACGTGCCCTATCAGGGTTCGGCCCCGGCCATCATGGGCCTGCTGTCGGGCGACGTGCAGGCCACCACGGTGGCCTACGCCGAATTGCAGCAGCACGTGGACACCGGCAAGCTGCGCACGCTGGCGGTGATGGCGCCCAAGCGGCTGGACACGCTGCCCGATGTGCCGACCATGAAGGAGCGCGGCGCCGATTTGCAGTTCAGCGTGTGGCGCGGCATCGGCCTGCCCAAGGCGGCACCCGCCGAGGTCGCCGAGAAGTGGCGTGCCGCCGCCCGCCAGGTGGCGCAATCGAAGGACTTCCAGGCCTTGATGCGTAAACAGAACCTGACGCCGTCGTACGCCGACCAACCGCAATTCGCCGCAGACGTAGCCCGGCAGGAGCAGGCGTTCAACGCGTTGGTGCCGAAGCTGAATTTGAAGCCTTGAGGGAGGGTGAAGGAATGCCCCGGCGCTACGCCGGGGTTGAAAATCCCTCGCGCCACGAACCCGGTTCGAGAGGATGCATGACGTATCGGCACCAGGCTCCACGCCAAGCTATGATTTACCTGCTGAACGAGGCGGCGCTCCACCAGACTCGAGCAGGCGCCGGGTCGCGTCCAATTCATTCTGCAGCAATTCGGCGTCCGATTTCCCAGTAACTGGCGGTCATCAAGGCGTTGACGCTGCGTGCAGCAGCCCGACGCGCCGCATCCAGCAATTGAACGATGCTGTCGTGAATGGCGGCATAACCTTGCGGCAAGGCAGTGGGTCTGTCCGCTGGCGAAGAGGCCTTTCTTGCCACGCTACCGGTCTCCAGAAAGCGAAATACGCCAACAATCGGTAAACATCCCGTGTCAGCCAGAGCCAAGGCGCGAGCCTTGGCGGACCGAGCAGCAGGACAGGTCAAAAAGAACCCGGCGCAGGGCCGGGATGGAAGAATCAACGGTTCTAGCTGCGCGGCCGAAGGTTCGCTTCCCGCGTCCGTCATCACCTGACTGAGCATCAGATTACGCCCGGACTGGCTCTGCGTCACCGGTAAATCGGTCCGCTCTCAGCGAGGCAATCAACGCCCCCCTCCTCTTCTACTCCACCGTTGCCCCCGACCGCTTCACCACTTCCGCCCAGCGCGGGATCTCGGTGGCCATCAGGGCGCGCAGTTCATCGGGGGTGCTGCCGACCAGTTCCATGCCCATGGTCTTGCCCAGCTTTTCCTGCACGTCGGGTTCTTTGAGGATGACGGCGATCTCCGACGCGAGCTTGTCCAGGATGGGCTTGGGCGTGCCCTTGGGCGCGTAGACGGCCTGCCACGAGGCCATCTGGAAGCCGGGCACGCCCGCTTCCTGCATGGTGGGCACCTCGGGCGCCAGCGAGATGCGGTCGCGGGTGGTGACGGCCAGCAGCTTGAGCTTGCCGGTCTGCAAAAGCGGCAGCGCCGCGGTCATCTGGTCGAACATGAAGGTGACCGCGCCCGAGGATACGTCGACCATGGCGGGCGGCGTGCCCTTGTAGGGCACGTGCGTCAGCGGCACGCCGATCATGCTGGCGAACAGCTCGCCGGCCAGATGGGTGGACGTGCCGGCCCCGGACGAGGCGAAGGTACGCTTGGACGGGTCGCGCTTGAGCAGCGCGATCAGGTCGGCCACGGAGTTCACGCCGAGATTGGGATCGACCAGCAGCACGTTGGGCAGGTAGGCGATCAGCGAGACGGGCTCGAAGTCCTTGACCGGGTCGTACTTCAGGTTCTTGTACAGGCTGGCGTTGATGGCATGCGTGCTGATGGTGCCGCCGAACAGCGTGTAGCCGTCCGGCGCGGCCTTGGCCACATAGGTCGCGCCGATGCCGCCGGCGGCGCCCGGCTTGTTCTCGACGATGACGTTCTGGTGCAGCCGGTCGCCCAGCTTTTGCGCCAGCACGCGGCCGACCACGTCGGTGGAGCCGCCCACGGTGAACGGCACCACATATGAGATCGGCTTTTGCGCGGGCCACTCGGCCGCGACGGCCGGCAGTGCCAGCGCGCCCAGCAGCGGTCCTGCCAGCAGCGCGGCCAGCGCGCTGCGACGTTGCATGTTCATGGTTTGTCTCCTGCCTTGTCTCTGTGCGGGCGCATGGACCGCCGGCGGGATTGCCGGCGCGCGCATGGCCCGTTTTCTGCGCCGCCCGGCCAAGGCTCGACGGCCTTGTCGGGGATGCCTGGCGGCGAATGCCGGCCGGGCCTCAGCGGCCGTGCTGCGTGCGCCAGGCGGCGAACTTGTCCTTGGTGCCCGGATCGGTGGGCGGATACAGGCCCAGGATGGATGCACCGGCCTGCACCTGGCTGGTGACGAAGTCCTCGAACGCGGTCATTTCCACCGCTTCGACGGCGATCTCGTCGGCCAGGTGCGCCGGGATGATCACGACGCCCTCGCGGTCGCCCACGACGATGTCGCCGGGGAACACGGCCACGTCGCCGCAGCCGATGGGCGCGTTGATGTCCAGCGCCTGGTGCAGGGTCAGGTTGGTGGGCGCCGACGGGCGGTTGTGATAGGCAGGAAAGCCGAGTTCGGCGATTTCAGGCGAATCGCGAAAGCCGCCGTCGGTGACCACGCCGGCCACGCCGCGCTTCATCAGGCGGGTGACCAGGATCGAGCCGGCCGAGGCCGCGCGCGGATCCTTGCGGCTGTCCATGACCAGCACCGCGCCCGGCGGGCAGGTTTCGACAGCGGCGCGCTGCGGGTGGGCGCGGTCTTCGAATACCTTGATGGTGTTCAGGTCCTCGCGCGCGGGGATGTAGCGCAGCGTGAAGGCGGGGCCGACCATGTTGGGCAGCGTGGCGTTCAGCGGACGCACGTCCTGGATGAACTGGTTGCGCAGGCCGCGCTTGAACAAGGCGGTGCACAGCGTAGCGGTGCTGATGCCGGCCAGCCGGGCGCGGGTTTCGGGATTCATGTCGGACACGTCGGATGCTCCAGGGATCGAGGCGAAAACGGGATTCAGAAGATTTCGGGTTCGGGCACGGGCGCGCCGAAGCTGGTTTCCAGGAAGTCGAAGTCGCAGCCCTCGTTGGCCTGCAGGATGTGTTGCGAGTACATCCAGCCGTAGCCGCGCTCGTAGCGCTTGGGCGGCGGCGTCCAGGCGGCGCGGCGCGCGGCCAGTTCTGCGTCGCTGACATTCAGGTGGATGCTGCGGGCTGGCACGTCGACGGTGATCAGGTCGCCGGTCTTGACCAGCGCCAGCGGACCGCCGATATAGGCTTCGGGCGCGGCATGCAGGATGCAGGCGCCGTAGCTGGTGCCGCTCATGCGGGCGTCGGACAGGCGCAGCATGTCGCGCACGCCCTGTTTGACCAGCTTGGTGGGGATGGGCAGCATGCCCCATTCCGGCATGCCCGGCCCGCCCTGCGGCCCGGCGTTGCGCAGGATCATGATGTGGTCGGCGGTGACGTCCAGGTTTTCGTCCTCGACCGCGGCCTTCATGCTGGGGTAGTCGTCGAACACCAGCGCGGGGCCGGTGTGCTGCAGATATTGCGGCGCGCAGGCGCTGGGCTTGATGACGCAGCCGTCGGGCGCGATATTGCCGCGCAGCACGGCCAGCGCGCCTTCGTCGTAGATGGCGGTTTCCAGCTTGCGGATGACGTCGTCGTTGTAGACCTCGGCGCCGGCGATATTCTCGCCCAGCGTCTTGCCGGTGACGGTCAGGGCGGTCAGGTCCAGGTGGCCTTCCAGGCGCGACATCAACGCCGGCAGGCCGCCAGCGTAGTAGAAGTCTTCCATCAGGTACTTGTCGCCGCTGGGCCGGATGTTGGCAATGACGGGCACCTTGCGGCTGGCGGCGTCGAAGTCGTCCAGCCCCACCGGATGGCCGGCGCGGCGCGACATGGCCACCAGGTGCACGATGGCGTTGGTGGAGCAGCCCATGGCCATGGCCACGTTGATGGCGTTCTTGAACGAGGCCAGCGTCAGGATGCGCTGCGGTGTCAGGTCTTCCCAGACCATGTCGACGATGCGGCGGCCGCATTCGGCCGACATGCGCATGTGGCCGACGTCGGCCGCGGGAATGGACGAGGCGCCCGGCAGCGTCATGCCGATGGCTTCGGCGATGGCGGTCATGGTGCTGGCCGTGCCCATCGTCATGCAGGTGCCGTAGCTGCGGGCGATGCCGCCCTCGACTTCGGTCCATTGTTCTTGCGTGATCTTGCCGGCGCGACGTTCGTCCCAGAGTTTCCAGGCGTCGGACCCGGAGCCCAGGATCTTGCCCTTCCAGTTGCCGCGCAGCATGGGGCCGGCGGGTACGTAGACACAGGGCAACCCGGCGCTGATGGCGCCCATGAGCAGGCCCGGGGTGGTCTTGTCGCACCCGCCCAGCAATACCGCGCCGTCCACCGGATGGCTGCGCAACAGCTCTTCGGCCTCCATGGCCAGCATGTTGCGGTAGAGCATGGTGGTGGGCTTGACGAACGATTCCGACACCGAGATGGCGGGCAGCTCCACCGGAAAACCGCCGGCCTGGAACACGCCGCGCTTGACGTCTTCGACCCGCTGCTTGAAGTGGCTGTGACAGGGGTTCAGGTCGGACCAGGTGTTGATGATGGCGATGATGGGACGGCCGACCCAGTCTTCGGGGGCATACCCCATTTGCATCATGCGGGAGCGGTGGCCGAACGAGCGCAGATCGTCTTTGGCCATCCAGGCAGCGCTGCGCAGGCTTTCGTAGGTGCGTTTCATGGGCAGGTAGAGGAAAAGAGAGAAGGCGGAATCGTGGACAAGTCATTTAAACACTAATACATTAGTGCGTCAGCTAGGGAGAAACCCGCTACACTCCCGTTCCACTGCCTTTACCGAATTGCGCTTTGATGCACAGCCAAAAGCTCAGACTGGACCGCTCGCGGCACGCCGCGCCGCAGGTCTTCGAACATCTCCGCGAACAGATCGTCTCGCTGGCGCTGGCGCCGGGCGCGCCGCTGTCGCGCGTGACGCTGGCCGAGGCCTACGGTCTGAGCCAGACGCCGATCCGCGACGCGCTGATGAAGCTGGCCGAGGAAGCGCTGGTCGAGATCTATCCGCAGCACACCACCGTGGTCAGCCGCATCGACATCGCGGCGGCGCGCCAGGCCCATTTCCTGCGCCGCTCGCTGGAGCTGGAGATCGCGCACATCCTGGCGCAGCGGCCCGATCCGCTGCTGATCCAGCGGTTGCAGGCCAGCATCGACCGCCAGCGCGTCAGCCACGCCAACGGCCAGGCGCAGCAGTTCATGGATGCCGACCAGGCCTTCCACCGCGATATGCACGAGGCTGCGGGCATGATCGGCCTGTGGCACATGGCGCAGCGCTACAGCGGCCACCTGGACCGCCTGCGGCGCCTGCACCTGCCGGAAGCCGGCAAGGCCGAGCGCATCATGGAAGACCATCAGCGGGTGCTGGACGCTATTGCCGCGCAGGACGCGCCGCGCGCGCAGCAGGCGCTGCGCGAGCACCTGTCGGGCACGCTCAGCCAGGTGGCCGAGATCTGCAAGCGCTATCCGGATTACGTGCTGGCCGAGTAAGGCGGGCCACCGTCACTGCGACGTCCCTGCGCCGCGGCCCCGGTCAGGCTGCTGGCGCCTGGCCCGATTCCAGCAGCACATATTCGCCGTCTTCGGACACGCCCGAGCCGATGATGGCAAAGCCGCAGGCGCGGTAGAACCCCAGCGCGCCTGCGTTCCGGCGCAGGCACTTGAGCCGGTAGCGCGTGGCGGGCCAGCCCGGCAAGGCGCGCAGCAGCGCCTGCCCTACCCCGCGCCGCTGCCACGGCCGGTCCACATACAGATGATGAATAAAGCTGTCGGGCTCCCAGAGCGACAGGAAGCCGGCCACGCGCCCGCCGCCATCGAACGCGGCGAACAGCCGTTCGCCTTCGGTCTGCGCATCGAAATCCGCCAGCGCGAAGCTGGCGGGCGCCTGCCAGGCATAGGTAGCGCGGCGCACGGCCAGGAACAGGGCGCGCAGCGCGGGCCGGTCGGATTCCTCGGCCAGGCGCAGGATCAGCGTCAACGCGCGCGCCCCGCTTCGTCCAACGCATAGCGCAGGATGACCGTCTTGCCGTTGCGCTCGGTATGCACCAGCAAGCCCTCGCCCGCCGCGTCCAGGCCCAACAGGCCGCGCTCCTGGTCCGGCGACAACTGGAAGGGGCGCCAGCTGCGGCCCTGGTCAGGCGTATGGAAGTAGGTGCGGGTGTAGTCGCCGAACGAGAACAGGTGGTCGGCATAGGTCTGGACCACCCAGCCGTTGCGGCCGAACCAGGCCTGGCCGATCCAGGTGCGCTCCCCGCGCACGGTCGGCGTGGCGCCCAGGGCATGCCAGTTCCGGTTTGCCGGGTCCAGCCGGTAGATGCGGCTGCCGGCGGTCTCGAAGATGGGCTGGCCCAACACCGCCTGGCCGTCGGCAGCCTGGGCCGGCACCGGCGGCGGCGCCTGCGCGACGCGGAACGCGGGCGGCGCGCCGTCCTGGAACCGGACTTCAAAGCGGCGGGTTTCAATGCGCTCGACCGAGGCCGCACCGACGCGTTCGCGCCAGCTCCAGCCCACCGCCTGGTCGGGCGCCAGCGGATACAGCGACCAGCGGTAGGCCAGCGTCTCGCCGCCATTGGACGCCCTGGCAGCCTGCTCGCGGACGGCTTTGCCGTAGCGATCGGCGTCGGGCCAGACCTGCTCAAGCAGCGCGACCGCCGACCAATGGCGCGCGCCGTCCTCGCTATGCAGCAGGCGTTCGCCATCAGGACCGCTTTCAAGCGCCACGACGCGCCGTTCGGTCAGAAATGCGGCATGACGCAGCGGCGCGCCCAGCGTCACGTCGGGCTCATGCTGCCAGGTGACACCTTGGTCGTCGGAGCGCAAGGTGTTGGTGATGGCGGGCGATCCGCCCGTGCGCGACGACGCGGCAACCAGATACAGCGTCTGGCCTTGCGGGGTGGCGATCAGCGTCACGCCGGTATCGCCGCCGTTGGATCCCAATAGCGCGTAGCGGCCATTGTCGCGACCGCCGTAGACCACGTTGCGCACCTCGCCCGCGGCGGCGGCGGCCAGCAGCAGACGATCTGCTGGCGCGGGCGGCAAGGCGTCCAGCACCGGCGCCTGGAGCAACCCGCCCACATCGCGGGGGTTCGTGATCAGCTGGCCGACCAGAAACTGGCGGGAGTCATAGCGGTACAGGCGCGTGCGCGAATAGCCGGCCAGCGGCGGGCCGTCGAGCTCGCCGATGACCTCGTTGCGGCTCAAGGGCTGCCCTTCGGGGATCAATTGATAGAACCCGTAAGCCAGCACCCCGGTCACGGCAATGGCGGCCGCGCCAGCGAGCACCCTGATGTTCATTGCTATCGCTTTCTCCCCCGAACCCGATCGGCGCCCGGCCACACCGCGTCTTGTCATGAACGGACGTGACTATAACAAGAGAAGAATGGGTGCCCCCACGCCGCACACTCCGGGGGGCTGCCCCAGCCTTCGGGCGGCCGGGCGGCAAGGAGAATGCCCCCACGCGGCGCACTACGTGCTTGCTGCCCCCCAAGGGGGCTGCCCGGCCTTCGGGCGGCCGGGCGGCAAGGAAAATGCCCCCACGCGGCGCACTACGTGCTTGCTGCCCCCCAAGGGGGCTGCCCGGCCTTCGGGCGGCCGGGCGGCCGGGCGCACTCTTCTCTATACTGGATTGATCATTTCATCGACGTCGCATAGGGAATCGCCCCATGACAGCAAGGCAAGCGCATCTCACCCTGGTTCTGGCTTTGCTGGCGGGGCCGGCCTGGGCCCAGGCTACCGCCGAACCGGCCCCGCCGGCCGACGTGTGCGAGGCGGTGACGGTGCGCGAGGGAGACCCGATGCCGGCCAACGCCTGCGCCGTCAATATCGTGCCGCGCGACTCCGGCGCGGCGGGCATCGTGTTCGGCGCCGGACCCGACTGGCAGCCCGTTGATTCCCAAGCCATGCCGGGCGTGTTCTACGACCAGGAATCGGTCGCGCAGATGTCCGAGCGGCCCGTGGTGATGCGGGTGACGGTGGCCTGGTTCTATGCCCAGCCGCGCGTGTCCGAAGCCAACGGCCAGCCCTATGGCTCGGTGACGCAGCCGGTGGTCATGAACTGCAGCAACAACACCTATACCGTGACCGAGACCCAGCACTACGCCGGCCCCAACGCCACGGGCGGCCTGGTGGAATCGATTCCGGTGGCCGGCATATCCAACGCGCCCGTGGCGCGCGACCCGGTGCAGCGCAAGCTGCGCGGCGTGATCTGCCCCACGAGCGGCAAGAGCGCGCGCAAGTAGGCCCTGCACCGCGTGGTCCCGACGGGGCCGGCGATCCGCCGGCCCGCCCTACCCGCCTCGCCAATAGCGATACAGCCCACGCGCCGCGGCGTCCAGCAGAAAGCCCAGCACGCCGATCAGCAGCACCATCGCCATCAGTTCGGAATACGCCAGGCGATCGCGCGTATCCAGGATGAAATAGCCCATCCCCGCCGAGACGCCCAGCATTTCGCACGGCACCAGCACGATCCACAGAATACCGATGGCCAGCCGCACGCCGGTCAGGATATGGCCCAGCACCCCCGGCAGAACCACGTGGCGCAGTGTCTCCCAGCGGGTCGCGGCCACGCTTTGCGCCAGCAGCAGCCAACGCGCGTCCAGCTGTTGCACGCCAGCCGCCGTATTCAGCACGATGGGCCAGACGGCGGCAAAGGTCAGCAGGAAATAGACCGGGTCGTCGCCCACGCCGAACACCATCACGGCAATCGGCATCCAGGACAGCGGCGAGATCATGCGCAGAAACTGCATGGCGGGCGACAAGGCGGCCTCCAGCCGCCGGTAGCTGCCGATGGCCAGGCCCAGCGGCACGCCGATGGCCAACGCCAGCCCCAGCCCCACCGCGATGCGGCGCAGGCTCACGGCCACGTGCATCGGCAGATCGGACCCGGTCAGCAACTGGCCCAGGCTGACGAACGTGGCGCCCGGCGCAAAGCGCCGCGCCATGCCGCCGGCCGGGGCCAGCACCTCGGTACCCAGCCACCACAGCGCGAGCAGCGCCGCCAGGCCAGCCAAGCCCAGGCCACAGCGCGCGGCGAACCCTTGCCGGCGCGACACGGCGGCGGGGGAACCCGCGGTGTTCGCGGCCACGCCGCCCGCCATGGCCGCGCCGCCCGCGTGCTGCACGGTCGATGGTTCCCCGCGCACCGCGCCCAAGGACTCGCGCGCCGTCACGCCTGCACCGTCTCGGCCCGCTGATACGAATCCGGCAAGCCGAAGCGCTGCAAACCGCCTGCCGCCTCGATGGCGCGCTTGACGAAGCGATCGTCGACCAATTCGGCCGCGGCGCGCGCCGGATCCAGGCTGGCCAGAAAGCCCCGGTCCGCTTCGATCAGCGTGTCGCGCAACCGGCGCACCAGTTCCTCGGTGTAGCTGGGGAACGGATACGGCTGGAAGTCGATGCGGCGATCGTCCCAGCCGGCATGGCGGATCGCGCCGCTGGCCAGGTATTGCTCGCGGTCGGACGGCGGCGGCGCCAGCACCTTGCTCAGGGCGGGCAAGGCATGGGGCGTGTAGCGGTTGATGCCTTCCTTGGACAGCAGCCTGGCGGTTTCTTCGCGGTTGCCGCGAATCCACAGCTGGGCCTGGACGATGGCGTCCACCACCTTCTGCGACCACTCGGGGCGCTGTTGCAGGTCGCGCTCGTGCATGAAGACGACGCAGCACGCATGATTGCGCCAGATGTCGCCGGTAAAGCGCAGCACCTTGCCCACGCCCAGCGTCTCGGCCACGGCGTTGAAGGGCTCGGCCACGATGTAGCCGGCGATGCGGCTCTGCGCCAAGGCCGGCGGCATATCGGCCGGCGCCATGACGACCAGGTTGACCTCGTTGGCCGCCACGCCCGCGTCCTTGCGCGACACGGGCGTCAGGCCGTTCTCGCGCAGCAGGTACTGCAGCATGACGTTGTGGATGGAATACCAGAACGGAATCGCGACCGTCTTGCCGCCCAGATCCTTGACGCCGTTGATGGCCGGCGCCACGGTCAGGCCGGAGCCGCCCACGTGGTTCCAGGCCACCACCTTGGCCGGCACCTGGCTGCCGAAGCGCGCCCATACCGTCATGGGCGACAGCAGGTGCACCACGTTCACCTGGCCGGAAATGAAGGCTTCGATAAGCTGCGCCCAGCTGCGCAGCAACGTGGGCTTTTCGGCCTTGACGCCGGCCTTGTCGAACAGGCCGTTGTTGTGCGCCACCAGCAGTGGCGCGGCGTCGGTGATGGGCAGGTAGCCAATGCGCACGGGGGCATCGGGCTCGCTCTGCGCCCGCGCATTGAAGGCGGACAGCAAAGGGGCCGCGCCGCCGGCGGTCAGCAGGGCCGAGAGTTTCAACCAGTCGCGACGCGACATGTGTTCAAGGCACATCAATAGGCTCCAGAGGGGTTTGACCGCGAACCGCCCGCAGCGCGCTGCGCAGACGGGTCAGGATTTCCAGGCGCAACGCGCCCATTTCCGGCAACAGGTCGGCACGTGGTTGCGGCAGGTCCACCGGCCACACGCCCAGGATGCGTCCCGGCGCGCCGCCCAGCAGCACGATGCGGTCGGCCAGCAGCAGCGCTTCGTCGATATCGTGGGTGATCAGCACCGCGGCGGTATGGAAGTCGGCCACCACCTTGCGCAGCAGGGCCTGCATCTCGCCGCGGGTGACTTCGTCCAAGGCGCCGAAGGGTTCGTCCAGCAGCAGCACCGCCGGCTGGCGCGCCAGGCAGCGCGCCAACGCGGTGCGCTGGGCCATGCCGCCGGACAGCTGCGCCGGGCGCAAGTGCCGCGCCTGTGCCAGGCCCACCTCGTCGATGGCCTGGTCCACGCGCAAGCGACGTTGCGCGGCGGTCAGCGCCGGCTGATGCTTGAAATCCAGCCCGAACGCCACATTGCGTTCCAGCGACAGCCACGGCAGCAGGCCGGGGTCCTGGAACGCCACCGCCACGCGCGGATGCACGCCGGTCAGCGGCGCGCCTTCCATCAGCAGCGTCCCCGCGCTGGCCGCCTGCAGCCCGGCCAGCACGCGCAGCAGGCTGGACTTGCCCGCCCCGCTGGCGCCCAGCACCGCCACCACTTCGCCACGGTCCAGCGCCAGGTCCACGCCGTGGAACACGTCAGCAGGCGCGCCGGGGTAGCGCAGCGCCAAGCCGCTGGCCTGCAGCACGGGCCGCGGCGGCGCGCTCACGCCGCGCCCTCGGCCGCCAAGCGGGCCTGGCGCTTGGCCAATTCGGTTTTCAGCTGCACCAGGCTGGGCGTGACGATGGGCAGGAAGGCCGCCTCGCGCCAGCGCCGCGCGAAGCCATCGCCTGCGGGCTTCAGGTAAGCCGCGCCGCCGCTGGCCTGCAGTTCCAGCTGCACCGCCTGGCTGGCGATGTCGGCCAGCCCGATGCGCAGCTCGAACAAGGCCCAGGGCTCGGCCACGAAGCGCTCGCTGCGCACGCCGGCAATGAGCCGCGCGCTCAGGTCATCCAACTGCGCGGCCAGCGCTTGCAGCGGCTGGCCCAGGATGCCGCGCGAGGCCTGGCCCTGCCCCGCTTCGACGGCCGCCCGCAGCGCGCGCCGCGCCAGGCCGATGGACAGGCCGCATTGCAGGCCGGCGAAGGCCGGCCGCGCCTGCGGCAGGTACTGGCGCGCATCGGGATGGATCAGCCACGCGGGGCCGATGCGCACGCCGCGCACGTCCAGCGCCGCGGTATTGCTCGATTGCAGGGCCAGCAGGTCCAGGTCGGCGCTGCGGGCCAGGCCGTCGATATCGTGCGGCAAGGCAACCACGGCCGGCGTGCCATCCGGCGCCGAGACCGCCGCGGCCACCAGGAAACCTTGCTTGCGCAGGTTGGTGACCCACGGCATGCGGCCATCCAGCACCCATTGCGCGCCGTCCTGGCGCGCGCTGATCTGCAACGATTCGATGCCGCTGAGGAACTTCATGGCGTTGGACAGCGCGGTGGCGCCGGCCTGTTCACCCGCGAGCAGCGGCGCCAGCCAGGCTTGCGCCAGCGCGGCGTTGGGGCTGCGCAGCAGGTATTCGATGAAGACCCGCTGGCCCCAGGCGACGAAGGCGCTGGCCACGGAGTGTTCGGCCACTTGGGAGACGGCTTCAATGGCGTCGCCGATGTCGGTGCCCGGCAAGCCGCCCAACGCTGGCGGCACGCCCTGGCGGAACACGCCCGCGGCGGCCAGGCGCGGCAGCACGCTGGCCGGGTCCTGGCTGCCATCGTCCAGCGCGCCGGCATGCTGGTCCAGCCAGGCGGTCAGGTCCGGCGGCAGCAGATCGGGGTGCCGCGCCGTCATTGGGCACCGCTCCAGGCGTAGGCGCTCAGTTGTTCGTTCAGCGGCGTCTGGGCCAGGTTGTTGGCGAAGTTGCAGATCGTGGCCAGCCCCACCCCCAGGATCACTTCCAGCGCGTTGCCGTCGGTGTAGCCGGCCCCGCGCAAGGCTTGCAGGGCCTCGTCGCTGACGCGCCCGCGCGTCTGGATGACGGCTTCGGTAAAGGCCGCCAGCGCCTGCAGCCGGGCATCGGGCAGCACGCCCTGGGCGCGCAGCGCATCGACGACTTCGGGCGACAGCTTGGCCTTGTTGCGCGCCAGCGCGGTGTGCCCAGCCACGCAGAACGTGCAACCGTGGCGGGTGCCGGCGACCAGTTGCACCACTTCACGCTCTTGCAGCGTCAGCCCGGCGCGGGCGTTGATCTGCGACAGCGTCTGGTAGGCTTCGAGCGCCGCCGGCGCACTGGCCAGCACGCCCAGCAGATTCGACAGGTAACCGGCACCCTGCTCCGCGGCGGCAAGCGCCGCGCGGGTGGATTCGGGCGCGCTTTGCGCGGTATGGATGGGCAGACGGGCCATGAGAGTCTCCTGCAGGACGTTCAATGAAAACACGATTGTGCGGTGGCCCTGGCCCGCGCGACAATGCACGGGGATCGCAAGCTGATGCTCGATCTTATCGACTTTCAGCTATGCCTATATAACCAGGCGCCTGCCGCATCATCCCGCCAAACTGCTCCGGTCGTCGTGCCATATCAGACCTGGCGGCCAGCGCCCCGTCCTGACACCGCCATGCTGCCTGCCCCGAACACCGATCAAGCCGCCGTCGACGCCCTGCTTCTGTCCAGCCTGGAAGTTCAATCCAGCTTGTATCACCTGGGCCAGTATTGCGGCAATTGGTCCGCCAGCACCAGCGGGCGGGCACGGGCCAGCTTCCACCTGGTGCTGCACGGACGCTGCCGCGTCGACTTGGGCGCGGATCAGACACCGTTGACACTGTCGGCGGGCGACGGCGTGTTCTTCCTGCGTGACCTGCCGCATGCACTGACGCCGCTGGACCCGCCCGAACCAGGCGCGCCGGCCTGCAAGGCGATGCAGCCGCTGTCGCCGCCGCAGCCCGACGGCACGGGACTGGCCTGCGGCTTTTTCCAGTTTCGGCCCGGGCTGGCCGACCTGCTGGCCGACACCCTGCCCGACGTGCTGCTGCTGCGCGCCCACGATGCCCGCTATGCCAGCGCGCGCGGCGTGTTCGACCTGATCCTGGGCGAAACCGCGCGCGAAGGCGGCGCGTCGGCCGTGGTGCTGGAACGTCTGACGGACATGCTGATCTTCTTCATGCTGCGCCACCTGGCGATCCACGACCGCCAGGCCTACGGCCTGTTCGTGCTGGCGCGCGACCCCGCCATGGCGGGCTTGTTGCAGGCGATCCTGGCGCGGCCGGCAGACCCCTGGAGCATGGACGACATGGCGCGCCACGTGCATATGTCCAAGGCCACTTTCCATCGCCGTTTCACGCTGCAAAGCGGCACCACGCCCGCGCAATTGCTGCAACGGCTGCGCATGCGGGTGGCGCGGCGCCTGCTGTCGCAGGGCGTGGGCATCCAGGATGCGGCCGAGCAAGTGGGCTACCACTCGCAGTCGGCGTTCAGCCGGGTGTTCCAGCGCACCGAGGGCATGGCGCCGTCGGCCTGGCGCAAGGGGCGCCCGTTGCCGGACGCCCTGGGCTGAGTCCGCGATCCGGCAAGCGCCGGCCCGATCAGGACAAGCCCAGCAGCACATCCGCCAGCAGCGCCGGATGCGTGATGTGGGCTTCGTGCGGGGCGGCGATGTCGACCCAGTTCCAGCCCTGCTGCGACTTCACCAGTTTGCGCGACTCTTCCAGCACCGGCAGTTCGGGCTGCGTGCAGTGGATGTAGGTGCGCGGCCGGCCGTTGCCGATGGGATGCCTGAGCGTCAGCGGCGTGGTGTAGCTGGCCAGCGGATGCGCCGTCAGGCGCCGCTTGACCCAGGCCTCGTCGGCGCTGCCGGGTTTGAATCCCCAGGCCGCGGGCAGCGGATCGGGAATCGGCACGGCCAGGCCATTGGTGGCCTTGGATGCCGCCGCGATGCGGGCATCGGCATCCGCCTTGGGATACACCGAAAACGCATTCTGGCCGCTTTGCAGCACGATAGAATCGAAATACACCAGGTGCGCCAGGCGCTCGGGAATGCGATCGGCCACGCCCGAGATCGGAATGCCGCCGAAGCTGTGGCCGACCAGAATCACGTCGTTCAGTTCTTCGGACTGGATCACCCGCACCAGATCCTCGACAAAGGTGTCGATGGTGATGGCCGGGGTCAACAGATGTGCCCGATCGCCCATGCCGGTGAAGCTGGGCGCATGGACGCGGTGGCCGGCCGCCCGGAGCCGGTCAGCCACGGGGCGCCAGCACCAGCCGCCATGCCACGAGCCGTGCGCCAGCACGTAGGTCTTGGCGCGAGCGGCAGCCGGCGCCGCCGCGACGGCGGGCGCAGCCGCCAGCGCGGGCAGGCCCGCGGCCAGCTTCAACAGGGTTCTGCGGTGAAGCATCGTCATCCCGCTTACACCTGCGCCAGCGCCTGGTCCAGATCGGCCAGCAGGTCGTCGATGTGCTCGATGCCGATGGACAGGCGCACGGTTTCCTCGCGCACGCCAGCCTTTTGCAGCTCTTCGGGGTTGAGCTGGCGGTGGGTGGTGGACGCCGGATGCGTCGCCAGCGACTTGGCGTCGCCGATGTTGACCAGGCGGGTGAACAGTTGCAGCGCATCCTGGAAGCGCGCGCCGGCCTCGCGGCCGCCCTTCACGCCGAACGTGAACAGGCCCGGCGCCTTGCCGCCCAGGTACTTTTGCACCAGCGCGTGGTCAGGGTGGTCCGGCAGACCGGCGTAGTTGACCCACTCCACCTTGGCATGCTCGCGCAGGTAGCGGGCCACCTTGACGGCGTTTTCGACGATGCGGTCCACGCGCAGCGCCAGCGTCTCGATGCCTTGCAGGATCTGGAACGAGTTGAACGGGGAAATCGCGGCGCCGGTATTGCGCAGCGGCACCACGCGGGCGCGGCCGATGTAGGCGGCCGGGCCGAAGGCTTCCGTGTACACCACGCCGTGGTAGCTGATGTCCGGTTCGTTCAGGCGCTTGAAGCGGGCCTTGTGCTCGGCCCAGGGGAACTTGCCCGAGTCGATGATGGCGCCGCCCAGGCTGGTGCCGTGGCCGCCCAGGTACTTGGTCAGCGACTGCACCACGATGTCGGCGCCGTGCTCGATGGGCCGCAGCAGGTACGGCGACGGCACGGTGTTGTCGACGATCAGCGGCAGGCCATGGCGGTGGGCCAGCTCGGCCAGCGCGGCAATGTCGGTGATGTTGCCCAGCGGGTTGCCCACGGACTCGGCGAAGATCGCTTTGGTGCGGTCATCGATCTGCGCCTCGAAGGCGGCCAGGTCGCTGGGGTTGGCAAAGCGCGTGGTGATGCCGTATTGCGGCAGCGTGTGGGCGAACAGGTTGTAGGTGCCGCCGTACAGCGTGCTGGACGAAATGATGTTGTCGCCGGCTTCGGCGATGGTCAGGATCGCGTAGGTCACCGCGGCCTGGCCCGAGGCCAGCGCCAGCGCGGCGATGCCGCCTTCCAGGGCCGCCACGCGCTGCTCCAGCACGTCGGTGGTCGGATTCATGATGCGGGTGTAGATGTTGCCCGCGACCTTCAGGTCGAACAGGTCCGCGCCGTGCTGGGTGTCGTCAAAGGCGTAGGCCACGGTCTGGTAGATCGGTACCGCCACGGCGCGCGTGGTCGGGTCGGGGCGGTAGCCGCCGTGCACGGCAATGGTTTCCAGCCGCCAATCGGGCTTTTTCGCTTCAGTCATGTGTCTCTCCTTGAGATGCGTTATCGATGGGGGGATCAGGCGGCGAACCCGCGCGCGGCGCGCAGGATGCGTTCGATGTCCCCGTGATTGTTGTAGGCGCCGACGGACAGGCGCAGGTAACCATACTCCACCAGACTGGCCACCACGCCTTCGCGGGTCAGGTGGGCCAGCGCGGCGACCGGATCGGCCACGCGCAATGCCGTGGTGGTGCTGCGCAGCGCGGCGTCGGCAGGCGATACTACCTGCAGCCCCTGGGCGCGTAAACCGTCGCTCAGCGCCGTGGACAGTTCCAGCACCCACGGTTCGATGCGCTCGGGCCGCGCCCATTCGATCAGGTCCAGTGCGCCGGCCAGGCCGGCGATGCCCGGGTAATTCAGATTGCCCGTCTCCAGGCGGCGGGCATCGCCCGCATCCGCCACGCTCACCTGCCATTGCAGGCCGGTCTTGCCCAGCGTGGTGACTTCGGACGGCCCGATGTAAAGCGGGTCCAGCGCGTCCAGCAGGCGCGGCGAGACGTGCAGAAAGCCCACGCCCAGCGGGCCCAGCAGGCCTTTGTGCGCGCCGCAGGCGAACGCATCCACGCCCCAGGCGTCCACTTGCGCGCGCAGCAGCCCCGCGCCCTGGATGCCATCGACCACCAGCCAGATGCCGCGTTCGGCGCAACGCCGGCCGAGCTCGGCGATGTCGGTGCGCAGGCCGGTGCCGTACTGCACCCACGACACGGCAATGAGCCGCGTGCGGGCATCGACGTGCTGCCACAGGTCATCGACCGTGTAGCGATGCGACCGTGATGGCGGCACGCGCACCTGCACGCCGCGGCGGCGCAGGTTCAGCCAGGGCAAGGCGTTGGTGGGATGCTCCTGGTCGTCAACGATGAGGTTGTCGCCGTCTTGCCAGGCCAGTCCCTGCGCGACCGTGTTCAAGCCTTCGGTCGTGTTCTTGGTAAAGGCCAGCCGGCGCGCGTCGCCGCCGATCAGGCGGGCCAGGCGCACGCGCAGCGCGCTGGCATCGCGCAGCCATTGCGGCTTGTCGCTGCGGGCATGCGTGATGCTGTCAAAAAAGCCGGCAACCGCGCCAGCCACCTTGGGCGCCAGCGGGCTGGTGTAGGCGATATTGGCGTAGGCCTTGTCGCGTGTGATGGGAAACCACTGCCTGAATTCGTCCTGCCAGCTCATGCGCGACCTTCTTCGTCCATCCAACTTGGTATGGACGGATTCTAGGTATATGACGCGAATCTGGATAAGGCTAAGTTCTCATAACCATATGACCATACAGTCGCTCGCCGCACAGGGACGCAGCCATAGAATTCATGCCTTTCTTGCATACAACGAATACGGGAATGGCATGCGGTTGATCTCTATCCTCAAGACCGCCGGCGTGGCGGCGGCGCTGGCTTATGCGGGCGCGTCCACGGCAGGCGTCACGGTCGACGCCATCAAGAAGCGCGGCGAACTGGTGTGCGGCGTCAGCCAGGGTTCCGCGGGCCTGTCCATCGCCGACAAGCAAGGCCGCTGGACCGGCCTGGACGCCGACCTGTGCCGCGCACTGGCCGCCGCGGTGCTGGGCGATCCCGAGAAAACCCGCTTCGTGCCGCTCAGTTCGCAGCAGCGCTTTCCCGCCCTGCAGGGCGGCGAGATCGACGTACTGAACCGCAACACCACGATTACGTCGAGCCGCGATGCCGGACTGGGCATCGTGTCCGCCGGCATCGTGTTCTACGACGGCCAGGGCTTCCTGGTGCCGCGCAAGCTGGGCGTGAAAAGCGCCACCGAGCTGGACGGCGCACAGGTCTGCGTGCAGCCCGGCACCGTCAACGAACAGAACCTCGTCGACTACTTCAAGAAGCACAAGCTCACCTACCGCCCCGTGGTGATCGAGAACCTGGTGGAGCTGGAACAGGCTTTCTACGCAGGCCGTTGCGACGTCTACCTGTCCGACGCATCGACCCTGGCCGCCAGCCGCGCCGCGCGCGCCGCCAATCCGGATGACTTCATCATCCTGCCCGAGCGCATCAACAAGTCGCCGCTGGGCCCCTTCGTGCGCCAGGACGATCCGAACTGGACCGCGATCGTGCGCTGGACGGTGAACGCGCTGGTGGCCGCAGAAGAACTGGGCATCACGTCCCGGAACGTCGACAGCCAGGCGCAGACCACCGACGCGCAGGTGCGCCGCCTGCTCGGCCTGGACGCGGGCATCGGCAAGAGCTTCGGCCTGGATGAGCGGTGGGTCCGGAACGTCATCAAGGCCGTGGGCAATTACGGCGAAGTGTGGGACCGCAACCTGGGTGCGGCCACCCCGCTGAAACTGGAGCGCGGCCTGAATGCGCAATGGAACCAGGGCGGGCTGCTGTATTCGCCGCCGTTCCAGTAAGCCACAAGTGATCGCCACCCTTGCCCTGCCCTGGCGGCCTGCCCTGCGGCGCTGGCTGCCCGCCCTGGCCTGGACGCTGGCGCTGGGCGGCCTGGCTGCCGTACTGCTGCTGCATATCGAATCGGTGCAGGCGGCCCGCGGCATCCACGGCGGTTTCGGCTTTTTGTTCCAGCCGGCGGGCTTTCGCATTTCGGAAAGCCTGCTGCCGGTCACGCCCGACGATCCGTACTGGATGTCGATTGCCGCCGGGCTGGTCAATACGCTGACCGTGGCGCTGGTGGCCATTCCCATCGCGACGTTGCTGGGCATCGGACTGGGGTTGCTGCGTCTGTCGGCCAATCCGCTGGCCGCGCGCGGCGCCGCCGCCGTCATTGCCCCGCTGCGCAACACGCCGGTGCTGCTGCAGCTGTTCGTCTGGTACGGCCTGTTGCTGCGATTGCCCGATGCGCGTCAGGCCTGGGCGCCGCTGCCGTCGGTGCTGCTGTCCAACCGCGGGCTGGCGCTGCCCGCGTTGCATGGCTGGCTGCCGTATCTGGCGGTAGCGCTGGCCGCCCTGGCGGCGGGCTGGCTGGCGCAGCGCTGGCGTAGTCGTATCGCCGGCCGCGGGCCGGCCGCTGCACTCCCGACGGATGCAGGCCGCAGGCAATACCCGGCCACCCGTTGGGCCACGCGGCGGCTGCCGCTGGCGCTGGTCCTGCTGGCGTGGTCGTTGCTGCCACCCATACAGGTGGACCTGCCCGTCAAGCGCGGGCTGGGTCTGCAAGGCGGCTGGCAACCCAGCATTGAGTTCGCGGCGCTGGCCATCGGCCTGATCGTGTTCCATGCCGCCTACATCGCCGACATCGTGCGCGCCTCGGTGCGCGCGGTGCCCGTGGGCCTGGTCGAGGCCGGCCAGGCCATGGCGTTGACGCCGGCGAGCGTGCTGCGCCGGGTGATCGCGCCCTACGCCGCGCGCGTCGCGCTGCCGCCCTACGCCAATCAGTGCCTGGCGCTGATCAAGAACAGCACGCTGGCCATCGCCATCGGCTACCAGGAACTGATGGCCGTCATCAATACCGCGATCACCCAGACCGGGCTGGCGCTGGAAGGCATCGCCCTGGCCGTGGCGGTGTACCTGGGCCTGGCGCTGGCCTTGGGCGGCACGCTGTCGGCCTGGAATGCGCGCCATGCGCGTCATGGCCCCGGCGACAGCCACGGCGCCCGCCTGGGTGACCGGCCGGGCCTGTCCGTGCTGGGCGGCGATGCGCGCCGCGCCGCCACGTGGCGGCGCGGGCCGGGATCCGTTCTGACCGGGTTGGCGTTGGCCGCTGCCGGCTGGACAGTCCTGGACTGGGCCGTGCTGCGCGCGGTGTGGCACGGCAACCCGGCCGACTGCGCAGCCGCCGCCGGCGCCTGCTGGGCCGCGGTGGGCGATAACCTGCCGCTGCTGCTGTTCGGCGCCATGACGCCGGCCGACCGGCCGCAGGCCCTGATCGCATGCGCCGCGCTGCTGGCGGGCGTGGCGGTGGCGCTGGGCGTCGGCCACCTGTCCGCTCGTTTGCGCCTGGCACTGATCGCGCTGGCCCTGGCCGTGACCGTGGGCGCGCTGGGCGGCTGGCCTTGGGGCGGCGCGGCCATCGGCCCGTTGCGTTGGGGCGGCTTGCTGGTGACACTGATCCTGGCGATCGCGGCGCTGATCGCGGCCGTGCCGCTGGCCTTTGGCCTGGCGTTGTTGCGCCGCTCCGGCGGCCGTGGCGGCTCGCTGGCGGCCGCAGCCTTGATCGAGGCCGTGCGCGGCGTGCCGCTGGTGACCCAATTGCTGTTCGCCTCGTTCGTGCTGCCGCTGCTGCTGGGCGGCGGCGTTTCCAAGTTCAGCATGGCCCTGGCGGCGCTGACGCTGCATACCGCCTGCCTGCTGGCCGAGGTGCTGCGCGGGGCGCTGCAGGCCATTCCGGCCGGTCAGATGATGGCGGCGCGGGCGCTGGGCATGCGTCCCACCCTGGCCTATTGGACGGTGATCTGGCCGCAAGCCCGCCGCATCGCCGCGCCGGCCGCGCTGGGGGTGTTCGTAGGCGCGGTCAAGGACACGTCGCTGGTCAGCATCATCGGCGTGTTCGACGTGCTGGGCGCGGCCAAGGCGGTGGTGGCCGGCACCGATTGGCGGCCCTACCACGTCGAGGTCTACCTGGCCGTGGCACTGCTGTATTTCGCGGCCAGCCTGGCGTTGTCGCGCGTGGCACGCGCCATGGAGGGCCGGCGCGGCTGATCCGGTGGGCGGCGCACGCTTGCCTGCGTGGGGCCCCCGGCCCGGTCTGCGCGCCCTAGCGCGCAGCCCCCAGCCGTTGCAGCCAGGCCGGGCGCGGTGTCGCGTCCAGCCAGTTCTTCACGATCAGGCCCAGCTCCGTATCCCCCGATATGCGCAATCGGCGCTGGAAAAACAGCGTGTCCGCGTCGGTCTCTGCGCGCATCAGGGCCAGCAGGTCCGCCGAACGCGCGCCCAGTTCCAGTTCGCAAGGCGCCCGGTCCCAGCATGGGCGGAACGCCCCGTCCCGGACCTGGAAGCTGCTGCGCAGGCCCAGGTCTTGCACCGTGATGGCAAAGCTGCGCCCGTCCAGTTCCGGCGGCGGCGTCAGCCATTTCAAACGCCGCGCCAGTTCCAGCCCGGCCACGGCATGCAACGACAGCAGTGGCGCGGGCAGCCAGCGGCCCAGGCGCGCCAGGGCGCCAGGAAAATACCCTCCGGTGCCGCTCATGCGCGCGCCTGCCAGACGATGCCCGATTGGCCATGGAAATAGCCGTTACAGCGGCCGATGCCGACAGGCGGCGCCACCTCGGCTTGCGCCTTGCCACGCCGCACTGCGTCCAGCGCGGCGATCGCTTCCAGCGTGCCGGCCGATTGCGGACTGACGCGCAATACCTGCGCGCCCAGATCCACCAGGTACGCCGCCTGATCCAGCAGGTCCAGACAGGCGGCCGACCGCACCTGGATGCCATTGATCGCCAGGAATTCACGCGATTCGCGGGTACGCATGTCCAGGCCGTCCGGATGCTCGATGCAGCGAAAGCCGCAGTCGTCCTTGTTCAGCCGGAAGTGCCGGGCGGTAAAGCAGCGCGCCGAGAACGCCAGCGCCATGCGGCCCCACACCATGATCTCGGCCTCCAGGCCCGCGGGACGCTCGGCCAGCAACCGGGCCAGCGCATTCACGTGCATTTCCAATGGCGCCACGAAGCGGGCCGCGCCGCGCGCGGCCAGCCATTGCAGCGTGCCGCCGTGATAGGCGTTCATGTGCGGGCCCGCCACGAACGGCCGGCCGCCCAGGTGGCGCAGCGCGCCGACCTCGCCGGTTTCCACCATGAAGTCCTGCTGCTCGCACAGGCGCCGCAGCGCCGAGGCCTCGGTGCCGGTTTCGATCAGCGTGCGGCCCGACAGCACCACGTCCTTGCCCGCGGCCCGCAGGTCGCGCGCCAGGTCCAGCCAGTCGTCGGCGCGCAGGTCATGACGCCGGCTACAGACCGTTTCGCCCACGTAAAGGATGTCGGCCGGGCTGTCGGCCAGCGACGCATAGAAATCCAGCGTGCGCTGGCGCGGCCAGTAATACAGCAGCGGACCGGCCGAAATGCGGAAAGCTTTGGGTTTCATTTCCATGGACGTTCGAATGCGCCTTGCGTGACTTGGGAACCCTCGGCGTGGCGCGCCAGCATGGCGTTCCATTCCGGGCGCGGCGAATAGCGGCTGGGCGCGGCGTGTGCGCTGTCCAGCGCCGCGCGCAGCGTGGACACCACCTGCGTCACATACGCCGGGCTGCGTTGGCGCCCTTCTATCTTCACGGCCGCCACGCCCATCTGCGCCAGCCGCGGCAGCAGGCCAATGGCATTCAGGCTGGTGGGCGCTTCCAGCGCATGGTCGGCGCGGCCATCGACCTCGAAGCGGCCCTTGCACAGCGTGGGATAGGCCGCGGGTTCGCCGGGTTCGTAGCGATCGATCAGGATGCCGTTCAAGCGGGCGTCCAGGCGGCCATCCTGCTCCACCCACCGAACCGCGCCGGCCGGCGAACAGACGCCCTGGTTGTTGGGCGAGGCGCCGGTGGCATAGGACGACAGCAGGCAACGCCCCTCGGCCATGACACACAGGCTGCCAAAGCCGAACACCTCGACCTGGACGCTGACGTTGGCGCAGATGCGCCCGATCTCGGCCAGGGTCAACACGCGCGGCAGCACGACGCGGTGGATACCGAATTGCTCTTTCATCAACTCGATGGCGTCGGCATGCGTGGCCGAGCCCTGCACCGACAGGTGCAGCCGCAGGTCGGGGTAGCGATCGCGGGCGTAGCCCAGCAAGCCGGCGTCGGCCATGATGACGGCGTCGGCGCCCAAGGCGTGCGCGGCATCGACCGCCTCGCGCCATTCCTGGCCGCGGCCGGGCTGCACGAAGGTGTTGATCGCGAACAGCACCTGGCGGCCCCTGGCGTGGGCCAGTTCGACGCCAGCGCGGATGTCGTCTTCGGTGAAATTGAGCCCGGCGAAGTTGCGGGCGTTGGTGGCGTTCTTCAGGCCCAGGTAGACGGTATCGGCGCCTGCCTCGATCGCCGCCTTCAGCGCGGCCAGGCTGCCTGCCGGCGCCACAAGTTCCAACGGAGAGGTTCGGGTATGCATGCCGGCCAGTCTAGGGGCCGGCCGGCGGCGCGGCCTTGTCGCAGATCAAACGGCGTGGCGGCCGGCGCGACGGCAGGCAATCGACACCACGAGGGCCTGCGAGGCGGGTCGCAAGCCCTGCAGGTCAAGCTCGCCCCACCGCCCGGCGGATGAACTCGGCCACGACGGCCGGCTGGTTCAACGGCAAGCAGGGCAATGCCGTGTTCAGCACGGCATCGGTCGCGACCGCCAGGAATGCCGCGTCCCCCTCGTGCAGGGGCGGCTTGCCCAGGGCGGGCCGGTAGACCTCGATCCGCGGGATCCCGGCATGCTTGAAGCCTTCGACCAGCACCAGATCGGCCGGCGCCAAGCGCGCGATCTGGTCCTGAAGCGAGGGTTCCGGCGCACCGCGCAATTCGTGCACGATGGCATAGCGGAACGGCGACGCCACCATGACTTCCTGCGCCCCGGCCAGTCGAAAGCGCGCGCTGTCCTTGCCGGGCGGCTCCAGCTGGAAATCATGGTGGCTGTGCTTGATCACGCTGACCCTCAGCCCGGCCGCGCCCAGCAGCGGCAGCATCGCTTCGATCAAGGTGGTCTTGCCGCTGCCCGAGCGGCCCGCGATACCGAAAACAGACGTCATGCTGACTCCGAAGGCGAGGAACGGGCAATGGACAGGAACGCATCCACGCGTGGCGGCTGCGGTATCGTCACGACCGGGCGTCGCGCCGCTTGTCCGCGTCCAGCTGCTTTTTCATGGCCTTCAGCCAGGCCTTGACCTGCTGCATGTCCACGAACTGCGTCAGCTCGAATTCCAGCTCGCCGATGTACTCCTCGGCATCTTCGATCTCGGCGGCCAGGTCTTCCATCAAGTCGGCCGGATCGATGTCCTGGTCCGGATCGAAGTGGAAGCGGGCCGCGAAGTGCTCTTCGACCGCCGCCAGTTCCCGCTTGACCGCGGCCAGTTGCGCCACCGGGTCGGGACCCGGATCGGGTTCCGCCGGCACGGCCAGCGCCAGCGTCACCGCGTGAGACTGGATTTCCGCCAGTTCTTCAGCCACTTCGGCATCGAAGTCCGAGCCGCTGTGCTTGCGGTACACCGCCTTGATCCGGTCGACGTCGCATTCCGCGGGCGTGCCGTCCAGCACGATGGCCGCCAGCGTCTCTTGCCCCAGCTGCTGTACCAGTTCCGAGGCCAGTTCACGCTCGCCCTTGGTCAGTTCCTTTTGCTTGCTGGCGTGGTCAAAGCAGAGCACCAGCTTGGCCTTCAGCTCAAGGGCGGTCGACTCCAGCGGCGCCAGCACGTCCTCGAACTGCTTCTGGTAGGCGGGTTCCACCTCGCGCCACAGACGCAGCTTGGCGCGTGCGGCGTCCAGTTGGCGCGCGAGCGCTTCGGGGGTGTGTTCTGACATGGCTGAAACCTGTTCGCTGGGCGCGGCGCACGGCGCGCCACGGCATGATTCGATCCGCATTTTATCCCTGCGGGCGGGCGCGGACGGATTCCAGCCCCTGCCCCCACCCCGCCGCCATGGCCCGCACGGCCTGCGCCGGGTCGGCCGCCAGCGCCTGCTGGTTGCGGATCCGGCACACGTCGGGGTCCGTGACAAACAGGCCCTGCGCAAACCCGCGCGCCTGCAGCGTCAGTTGCGCGGTCTTGGGGGCACGAATCTGCGTGAAGCGCTGCAAGGCGGCTTCAAGGCTGGTCGTGGCCTCATCCAGGCAACGCCCCAGATGCCAGGCGTCTTCCAGCGCCTGGCAAGCCCCCTGGCCCGACGTCGGCAACGGCGCATGCGCCGCATCGCCCACCAGCAGCACATTGGCCCGGCTCCAGACGGGCAACGGCTCCAGGTCGTGCACGGCGATCAGGCGCAAGGCCTGCGCGGGCGTGGCCTGGATGATCCGGGACACCGGCCCCGCCCAGCCGCCGAAGCGGTCCAGCACCTCGGTCCGCAAATCCGCGTCGCCTTGCTGCGCCGCGGACAAGGGTCGCGCCTCGGCGGCGGCCCAATACACCAGGTCCGGCCGGACCGCGACGCAGCCGAAGCGCTCGCCTATCCCCCAATAGTCCTGAATGGCGACGTCATCCACCAACGCCCCCGCCCCCGACGCCACGCCGATCCAGTTCACGAAACCTTGATAGACCGGCGCGTTGTCACCGGCCACGAACTGGCGCGCCACCGAGCCCATGCGACCATCGGCGCCGATCAACAGGTCGGGACCAACGGTCACGCCGTTATCGAACCGGGCCACGGCCCTGCCGGCGTCGTCCAGGTCGATCGCAACCGCGCGGTGGCCGTAGACGACCTCAATGCCCGCCTGCGCCACATGGTCCAGCAGCACCGCCAGCAGATCGCGGCGCAGGATCGTGTGGGTGGGATACCCCATCAGGCGATCCAGCAGCGTAATGTCGATGCCGCCCAGCGGGTTGCCCGCCGGATCCATGCGGTGCATCGCCACGGGCCGGCCGCTCACGGCGGCAATGTCCGGCAACAGCCCCAGTTCCTCCAGCACCAGGCCGGCGTTGGGCCAGAGCGTCACGCCCGCCCCCATCGTTGTGGGGCCTGCCCCCCGCTCATACACCCGGGGCCGGTGCCCTCGCTGGCTCAGGGCCAATGCCACGCTCAGGCCGGCGATGCCGCCGCCCACGATTCCGATATCCACGTTGAAAGCTCCCGCCTGTCACGCCTTCCTTCGCCGGCGGCGCAGGACAAGGCAAGGCGGCATCGTAGATTGCGCCGACTGCGATAACTAGCATGTAAAAATGGGTTCTTTTCATACCTTGATCGGGATAATCATGCGCCCCGCAATGGACCTGAATGCCGTGCGCGTCTACGCAGCGGTCGTGGATGAGCAGAGTTTTGCCGGCGCGGCGCGCCTGCTGTCGATGCCATCATCCAACGTCAGCCGCCACGTCGCGGCGTTGGAAAAAAGGCTGGGCGCCCGCTTGCTGGAACGCAGCACGCGCCATCTGCGCATGACCGAGGCCGGACAATTGCTGTACCAGCGGGCCAAGCCGTTCCTGGACGCGCTGGCGTCGACGGAAGATGAACTGGGCGCGGTGCAGCGCGAACTGCGCGGCCCGCTGAAGATGTGCATGCCTGGCGAAGCGCCCCGCCTGCTGGCCCCGATCCTGGCGACATTCTGCGACGGGCATCCCGGTATCGAACTCGAATGCGATACCCGCCTGACGGGCCTGGACGCGCTGCGCGAAGACGTGGACCTGGCCATCATTTTCCATCGCGGCAAGCAGGAAGACAGCACCTTCATCACGCGCGACCTGGCGACGTTGCCCAGCATCGTGGTCGCCGCCCCCGCCCTGCTCGCCAGGACCGGCACGCCCCGCCAGGTGCGCGAGCTGAAGTCGCTGCCCTGCATCACCACCCTGAGCGCCTTGAAAGGCCAGCCCTGGCAATTCGACGACGGCGCGGGCGGCATCGTCAAAGTACCGGTACGCAGCCGCTATCGGGTCAACAGCGGCGAACTGGCCCTGGCCGGCGCCCGCCAGGGCCTCGGCTTCGCCATCCTGGCGGCGATCTCGTGCCAGGACGACCTGGCAGCGGGCCGCCTGGTGCACGTGCCGCTGGACCTGCCGCCCGCGCCATTGCAGCTGCTGGGCGTCTACGCCCACCGCCACTCGGTGACCGCCCGCGTGCGCGCCTTGCTGGCGTTCATCCAGGCGCGCCTGGGCGCCTGAAACTGAACGCCCGACGCAGGCCCGGCTTTCGCGCATGGGATCTCTTTTACAGGGCCGCGACGGTCATTGCTGCCCTGATCACAATCCCGCCAGCAGCGCAGCATTGAATTCATGCGGCGTCTGAAGGGGCGCAAAGTGGCTGCCCTCGGGCAATATCACCAGGTGTGCGCCCGGGATGGCGCGCGCGACGTACTTCAGATGGGTAAATTTGATGGCCTCATCATGCGCGCCGCAGGCGATTGTTGTCGGCGTGGCAATTGCCTTCAGTTGCCGCCGGGTCAGGATCGTATCGTTGGCCCATAACGTTTCAATCTGGGCGAGGAATTGCGCATACTGATCCGGGGTGCTGGACAGCGCGCGGTATTCGTCCGCTGCGCGCCGCGCGGCCAGCTTGAAAGTCGCCGTGTCCTGGAAGTTCTTTCGCACGCCGCTGAGCGTGACGTTCGGCGCGAAGGCGAACAACCGGTCGACCCGCTCGCCATGATGCGCCGCGGCCAGCAGGCCGATGATCGCGCCATCGCTCCACCCCACGAAAGATGCCCGGGCAATATCCAGGTAATCGAGCACGCCCAGCGTATCGGCCAGCATCAATTCATAGCGGTACGCGTCAGCAGAACGTGTGCTGCGGGCATTGCCCCGGCTGTCGATCAATATGACACACTTGCCGTGCGCCGTCAGGGCCGGGACCTGGTTGCCCCACCAGTTGCCGCTGCCCAAGCCGCCATGCAGCATGATCACCGGATGGCCGGTTCCATAGATCGCATAGTAAATCTGAATGCCGTTCACAGGCGCCAGCCCGCTGCGCCACGGCGCAGGCAGCGCCTTGGGCTGCGGCAGGGTCTTCCATCGTTTCACCATGGCCATCGCGCTACGTCGAACCCATATCGACGCTGACGCCGACCCGCAACCGGATGGGGTCGCGCGTCTCGCGCATGGCTGGGCAGTCATGCCCCACCGAATCCACTCGCATAGATTTCATGCTTTCCTCTCTTCAAGGCAATGCAGAAGGCGGTCGGAACTACGGATCAACCTTAAATAATCCGTAGCCAGAAGTGGATTGGAAAATTCTGATTTTCAGTCCGCCCCGCGCTCCCCCTCCGGCGCTCGCGGCGCCGCATTCAACCGCTGCGCCAACAAGCCCACGAACTCCCGCGCCAGCGGCGGCAGCGTGTGGCCTTGCAGGGTCACCACCTGGATGCTGCGCTGGCGCATTTCGGGATTGCTGAACGGCACCGCCACCAGCCCCGCGCTTTCCATCTGCCCCATCAGCGTCAGATAGCCCGACAGGGCCACGATCTGGCTGCCCGGCAGCATCGGCAAGAAGGCTGCCGAGTGGTTCGACACGTAGGCCGGCTCGATATGCAGCCCGGCATTGGCGCAGGCCGCGTCGAACAGCTGGCGCACGGTCGTGCCGGGATCGCCCAGCGACAGCGGCACCTGAGTCAGGTCGCGCATGCCGATGCTGCGACGTGTCGCCAGCGGATGACGCCGGCACATGATCGCGTACACCGGCGCGCGGCTCAGCAGCTCGGTCTTCAGGCGGTCATCCTGCGCCACGGTGTAGCGCAAGGCCAGTTGCGACAGGCCCTCCAGCACGCGGCGATTGACCTCTTCGGGATGTTCGACCCGCAGGTGAAAGCGCGCCTCGGGCCGGCTGCGCTTGAAGTCGGCCATGCACAGGGGCAAAAAGCCATGGGCAAAACCTTCGGTACAGGCCACGCGGATGGTCACGTCGCCTACCGCGCTGCGCTGGCGGATGCCGGTGGCGACGCGTTCGGCTTCCAGCGCGGCGGCGTTGGCGTAGGCGGCCAGTTGGCGGCCGGCTTCGCTGAGCGCCATGCCGCGCGCCTGGCGCTCGAACAGCGCCACGCCCAGTTCGTCTTCCAGCTTGGAGATCTGGCGGCTGACGGCCGAGGCGGCCACGTGCTGCGCGGCGGCCGCGGCGGCGATGGAGCCGCTGCGGGCGACCTCCAGGAAATATCTCAGACCGAGTGAAATCATGGCAACCTCGTCATGGCAAGGCGGACATCACCATCGCGTCATGGAATACCCGCACTGCGCAGGCTCGCGACGCCGGGACACAACGCCTCGTCATGCCCAGCCATCGCGGAACAAGCGCCAATCCATGCCGAAATAGCAATGCTCATATGCGAAATATCTAATTGTGGCACGCGACCAAGCGTAATAACTTTGTGCCTTCGCCGCCTATTTCGAGATCACCGTGACCCGCGAACAAGCCATCCTGCATGCCACGCACGCCTACGACGACGGTTCCCTGCTCGCGGAACTGGCCCGCCGCGTCGCCTGCCAGACCGAAAGCGAGGTGCCCGACCAGGCGCCCCGCCAGCATGCCTACCTGAACGACGACCTGGCGCCGGCGCTGGTGGAACTGGGCTTTTCCTGTCGCGTGCATCCCAACCCGGCCGGCATGGACCTGCCCATCCTGGTGGCCCGGCGCATCGAAGACCCGCAGCTACCGACGGTGCTGATGTACGGCCACGGCGACGTCGTGCGCGGCAACGCGGCCAAGTGGGAAGCGGGCCGCGACCCCTGGCGCCTGCAGGTCGACGGCGACCGCTGGTATGGCCGCGGCACGGCCGACAACAAGGGCCAGCACACCATCAATCTGTCCGCCCTGCGCCAGACGCTGCGGGCGCGCGGCGGCAAGCTGGGCTTCAACGCCACCTGGCTGATCGAGACCGGCGAGGAAGCCGGCTCGCCCGGGTTGGCGGCCTTCTGCGAGGCGCAACGCGACACACTGGCGGCCGACGTTTTCATCGCCAGCGACGGGCCGCGCCTGAACGCCGCCCGGCCCACGCTGTTCATGGGCTCGCGCGGCGCGGTCAATTTCGAACTGTCGCTGCGCGCGCGCGAACGCGGCTACCACTCGGGCAACTGGGGCGGCCTGTTGGCCAACCCCGCCATCGTGCTGTCGCACGCTATCGCCTCGCTGGTGGACGCCAAGGGCCGCATCCAGGTGGAAGGCCTGCGTCCGCCGCCCATTCCGGCCGCCGTGGCCGCGGCGCTGGCCGATCTGGAGGTGGGCGGCGGCGCGGACGACCCCGAGATCAACGCATACTGGGGCGAGCCGGGGCTGTCCGCCCCCGAAAAGGTCTTTGGCTGGAACAGCCTGGACGTGCTGACGTTCGGCGCCGGGGATCCGGCCAAGCCGGTCAACGCCATTCCACCCGAGGCCGTCGCCTGGTGCCAGTTGCGCTTCGTGGTGGGCACCGACTGGAAGGCCCTGGAAACCCATGTGCGCGCGCACCTGGACCAGGCCGGCTTTGCCGACGTGAAGATCCGCATGGGCATGCAGGCCGGCGCCACCCGCCTGTCGCCGGACAACGCCTGGGTGCGCTGGGCCGCCGCCTCGCTCGAACGCACCACCGGCCGCCGCCCGGCGCTCTTGCCCAACCTGGGCGGCTCGCTGCCCAACGACATCTTCGCCGACCAGCTTGGCCTGCCCACGCTGTGGGTGCCGCATTCCTATCCCGCCTGCGCGCAGCACGCGCCCAATGAACACCTGCTGGGCAGCGTGGCGCGCGAGGGCCTGGCGATCATGGCGGGCCTGTTCTGGGACCTGGGCGAACAGGGTGCCGCCCTGCGCCGCGGCACCGCTTCGGCTACCCGCTGAACCGCTTACTCATGACCTCCGGATCGTCCATGACCGCACCCTCGCGCCGCCACGCGCTGTCCCGCCTGTCCGCCGCCGCCCTGCTGGCCGCCTCCCTGTTCGCCACGGCCTGGGCCGCCGATGCTCGCGCCGCCTACCCTGAACAGGCCATCAAACTGGTAGTGCCCTTCACGCCCGGCGGCGCGACCGACGCCGTGGCCCGCCTGCTGGCCAACAAGCTGTCGGGCAAACTGGGCCAAGCCGTCATCGTGGAAAATCGTCCTGGCGCCTCGACCGTCATCGGCGCCGACGCCGTGGCGCGGGCCCAGCCGGACGGCTACACGCTGCTGCTGTCGGGCAGCACCACGTACACGGTGCTGCCGGCCCTGAAGCCGTCGCTGCCCTACGACCCGCGCACAAGCTTCGCGCACATCGCGATCGTGGCGCTGGCGCCAGTCGTGCTGCTGGTGCAGAACGGCCTGCCGGCCCAAACCGCCCAGGAAGCCGCCGAACTGGCCCGCCGCCAGAGCACCCGCGGCGGCCTGATGTACGGCACCTTCGGCCCGGGCTCGGCGCCGCACCTGGTGGGCGAGATGTTCGCCGAAGCGGCGGGCGCCAAGATGACGCCGGTCCCGTACAAGGGCAGCGCGCAATTCATCACGGCGCTGATCGGCGGCGAAATCGCCTTGGGCGTGGACACCGTGTCGTCCGCCGCGCCGCAGGTCAAGGCGGGCAAGGTGCGCGCGTTGGCGGTCACCGGTGAGCACCGCGTGCCACAACTGCCCGACGTCCCCACCTTCATCGAAAGCGGCTTGCCCGGCGTGTCGATGGTGGGCTGGTACGGCCTGGTAGCGCCGGCCCGCACGCCCGCGCCGGTGCTGGACACGCTGAACCGCGCGGTCGCGGACATCATGCAGGACCCCCAGGTGCGCCGCGCCATCAACGACCTGGCGCTGGAACCGGTCTACCTGCCAGGCCCGGCCTTCAAGGCCCGCATGGAAGACGAACTGCGCGTCTTCGGCGAAGTCGGCCGGCGCGCCGATATCAAACTCGACTGAAGCCCAACGGCCTTGCCCGGCAGCCGCACTCCCATGCGTTGGCGTCTCGTCCACAACCGCTCCGGCCCCATTTAGACTAGAATCAGAACCATTCTCAATAAAATGCCCGCGACCAGCCCCTGGCCGCGTCGACAATAAAGAGGCTCGTTCTGAAATCCGGTTTCCGCTTATCCATGGCCTGGCTGCATACCTGGGTCGGCCTGTGGTTTTCCTGGTTGCTGTTCGCGGTGTTCCTGACCGGCTCGCTGGCGGTGTTTTCCGAGGCCATCACGCATTGGATGACACCCGAGCACCAGGCCGCCGAGGCGCAGGCCGCCGAGCAGCCACCCGCCAAGGTCGACCGCGCGCGCCGCCTTGAACTGGCGGTGCAATACATGGCGCGCCATCACCCCGGCACCGGCATGTGGGAAATCTGGCCGGTCGACCGTTTCCACGACAACGGCCTGGTGGCCTACTGGTTCGACAAGGACGGCCAATACGCCGACGCCGAGCTCGACCCGGAAACGGGCGAAGCACTGGCCGAAGACGGCCAAGGAGGCGCCCGCGCCACGCTGGGCGGCACGCATTTCGTGGACTTCCACTACACCCTGCACGCAAACCCGACAGGTCTGTGGATCGTCGCCTTTGCGGCCGTGGCGATGCTGGTGGCGATGATATCGGGCGTGGTGACGCACAAGCGCATCTTCAAGGACTTCTTCACCTTCCGCGCCAGGAAGGGCCAGCGGTCCTGGCTGGACGGGCACAACGCGACGGCGGTGCTGACCCTGCCCTTCCAGTTCATGATCGTCTATACCGGCATCGTGATCTCCGCCGTGACGCTGATGCCCGCGCCCATGGTGGCCGCCTACGGTACCGGCATGGAAGCGTCGCGCCAATATCTGGCCGAACTGATGGGCGAAGACAAGCCCGCGCCCGCCGGCACGCCCCTGGCCGTGCCGCCGCTGGAACCTCTTGTGGCCCGCGCCGAGCAGATGATCGGCCAGCGCGCGCGCGCCATCGTCATCAACAACCCCGAAGACGCCGCCATGCGCATCGGCGTCTACGGCTGGAACGAAGCCGCCACCCAGTACACCTCGATCAGCAGCACCAGCGGCATGGTGGAGTTTTCCGGCGCCACTGGCGAGGTGCTGCGGATGCGCCAGCCGGGCGGCGTGCACGGCGGCGCCGCGCCGCTGACGCGCCAGGTCATGGCCGACCTGCACATGGTCAAGTTCGGCGGCCTGGCGATGAAATGGCTGTACTTCCTGTGCGGCCTGGCGGGCGCGGCCATGATGGGCACGGGCGCCGTGTTGTTCATGGTCAAGCGCCGCACCAGGATGGGCCACGAGTTCGGCGCCGCCACCGCCCGCGTCTATCGCCTGATCGAAGGCCTGAACGTGGCCGCCATGGCAGGGCTGGCCTTCGCCTGCATTGCCTATCTGTGGGCCAACCGCCTGCTGCCCGTGTCGCTGCCGCAGCGCGCCAGCTGGGAAATCCGCGTGTTCTTCCTTGTCTGGGCGATGACGCTGGCGCATGCCTGGCTGTGCACGCCGCGGCGCGCCTGGATCTGGCAGTTGGGAGGGCTGTCGGCGTTGTGCCTGCTGCTGCCCGTGTTGTCGCTGCTGACGCTGGGCGATCATCCCGTGGCGCAGATCGCGCGCGACGACTGGGAAAGCGCTGGCGTCGAATTGACATCCATCGCCGCGGGCCTGCTGGCCGGCTGGGCGGCGCTACGATTGCGCAACAGATCCTTGCCAGCGCCGCCGCCGCGCAAGGCCCGCACGCAACAGGAAGCCGCAGCATGAATCTGAACGACGCATTCGGCATCGCCATGGCGCTGTTGTTGACCTATTCCGGCATGGCCTGCCTGAGCCTCGCCATGCCGCGCCACTACGATCAGGTCTGGGGCCGCGACCCGCAGGCCGGCCACACCCGCGTGCTGCGCGGCGCCGGCATCCTGCTGCTGTTGCTCGCCCTGCTGCCTTGCGTGGGCCTGTGGGGCAACACCGTCGGCGTGGTAGCGTGGCTGGGCTGGCTGTCCGCCGGCGCCCTGCTCTGGGTCGGCATGCTGTCTTGGGCGCCGCGCCCGGCGATGCGCACCGCGGCGCTGGCGGTGGTGATTTCCATCGCGGGCCTCAGCTTCGGCTTCTAGGCCGGCGCCACCAGATTGCGCCGGCGCGGGTCCGCCCGGCCCCGTTTGACCCGCATCAAGCCAGGCCGACAAACGCCTCAGCGCCCTCGCATTTGGCACCATATGTGGTGGTAGAGTTTTTCTACCCCACAACATATGGTGTCAGCGATGCAACTCCAACACATCCTCAAGCGCGACGGCCGGGTCGTCGGTTTCGACCGCGCCAAGATCGCGGCGGCCATTGCCGCCGCCGGCCGCGGCACCGGCGAGCTGGACGATGCCGGCGCCCAGGCGCTGACCGGCGCGGTGATCGACGCGCTGGCCGCCGACGGCAATGTCTGCCCCGGCGTGGAGACCATCCAGAACCAGGTGGAAGAGACGCTGGTGCGGGCCGGCTACTGGCGCACCGCCCGCGCCTACATCGTGTACCGCGAACAGCACGCCCGCCTGCGCTCGTTGCGTCACACGCTGGTGGACGTGGAAAGCGCCATGGAGGAATACCTGGAACAGCGCGACTGGCGCGTGAACGCCAACGCCAACCAGGGCTACAGCCTGGGCGGGCTGATCCTGAACGTGGCGGGCAAGGTCACGGCCAACTACTGGCTGTCCAACGTCTTCACGCCCGAGGCGGGCCGCGCTCACCGCGAAGGCGACATCCACATCCATGACCTGGACATGCTCAGCGGCTATTGCGCCGGCTGGTCGCTGCGTCAGCTGCTGACCGAAGGCTTCAACGGCATTGCCGGCAAGGTCGAAGCCACGCCGCCGCGCCACATGTCGGCAGCCATCGGCCAGATCGTCAACTTCCTGGGCACCCTGCAGAACGAATGGGCCGGCGCGCAGGCGTTCAGTTCGTTCGACACCTACATGGCGCCCTTCATCCGCCGCGATGCGATGACCTACGCCCAGGTCAGGCAGGCCATGCAGGAACTGATCTACAACCTGAACGTGCCCAGCCGCTGGGGCACGCAGACGCCCTTTACCAACCTGACCTTCGACTGGACCTGCCCGACGGATCTGAAGGACCAGATCCCCTACGTGGGCGGCGAGGAAATGCCGTTCGCCTATGGCGAGCTGCAGGCCGAAATGGACATGATCAACCGCGCCTACATCGAGGTGATGATGGCCGGTGACGCCAAGGGGCGCGTATTCACCTTCCCGATTCCCACCTACAACATCACGCCCGACTTCGATTGGGACCACCCCAACACCACGCGCCTGTTCGAGATGACGGCGCGCTATGGGCTGCCGTACTTCCAGAACTTCCTGAACTCCGACCTGGAGCCCCACATGGTGCGGTCCATGTGCTGCCGTCTGCAGCTGGACCTGCGCGAACTGCTCAAGCGCGGCAACGGCCTGTTCGGGTCGGCCGAGCAGACCGGCTCGGTGGGCGTGGTGACCGTGAACTGCGCACGCCTGGGCCACACCTGCCAAGGCGACGAAGCCGCGTTGATGGCCCGGCTGGACCACCTGCTGGGCCTGGGCCGCGACGTGCTGGAGACCAAGCGCAAAGTGGTGCAGCGCTACATCGACCAGGGCCTGTACCCCTACACCCGGCGCTACCTGGGCACGCTGCGCAATCACTTCAGCACCCTGGGCGTGAACGGCATCAACGAGATGATCCGCAACTTCACCGGCGACACCGACGATGTCACGACGCCCGCCGGCCACGCGCTCGCCGTGCGCCTGCTGGACCGGGTGCGCGAGCGCATGACGCAGTTCCAAGAGACCGGCCACCTGTACAACCTGGAAGCCACGCCGGCCGAAGGCACCACGTATCGTTTCGCGCGCGAAGACCGGAAACGCTGGCCCGGCATCCTGCAGGCCGGCACCGCCGCGCAGCCCTACTACACCAACTCCAGCCAGTTGCCGGTGGGCCATACCGATGACCCGTTCGAGGCCTTGTCATTGCAGGAAACGCTGCAAGGCAAGTACACGGGCGGCACGGTGCTGCACCTGTACATGAACGAAACGGTGTCGTCGGCCGACGCCTGCAAGGCGCTGGTACGGCGTGCGCTGTCGAACTTCCGGCTGCCCTATATCACCGTCACGCCCACGTTCTCGATCTGCCCCAACCACGGCTATCTGGCCGGGCATCACGAGTTCTGCCCGAAGTGCGACGCCGAATTGCTGGCCAAACAGGCGGCATGCTGCGCGTCGGCCTGATGCCAGCGCGGCTGACGCGCGTTCGCCGCGCACACAGTCGACCTGGCGTCTGGCCACGCGCTCAGCCGCCCCGGTTTTACCGGCGATCGCCGCCCGGCGCCGCCGCAACGTTCACCGGACGCGCTGCGCCCGGCCCCACTGCAAGGAACCATTATGCAAACCCCGATCCCCGCCGACACCATCGCCGTGCCGACCGTGCGCCTGGACGACAGCCAGCGCGTGCGCTGCGAAGTCTGGACCCGCGTCATGGGCTACCACCGCCCCGTGTCTTCCTTCAACACCGGTAAGCAAGGCGAATTCAATGAACGCCGCTTCTTCGTCGAACAGCGGGGCTGACGCGCCCGGTGGCCACGGCGCCGAGGCTGCCGCACCTGGCAAGGCGTTGCGCATGCCACGCGCCGCGCCGCCGCGGCCGGTGGCCCAACCGCTGCCGCGCCCGTGCCCGGCGGTGGGTGGCCTGACGCCGTTCTCCACCGTGGACTGGCCTGGCACGCTGGCCGCGGTGGTGTTCATTGCCGGCTGCCCCTGGCGTTGCCACTACTGCCACAACCCCGAATTGCAGACCCGCGCCGCGCGCTACGACTGGCGCGAGGTGCGCGCCTTCCTGGAGACCCGCCAGGGCCTCCTGGACGCAGTGGTGTTCTCCGGCGGCGAACCGCTGAGCGAACCGCGCCTGCCCTCGATGATGCGCGACGCCCGCCGCATGGGCTTTCGCATCGGCCTGCACACGGCCGGCATCTACCCGCTGCGCCTGGCCGACGTGCTGCGCTACCTGGATTGGGTGGGACTGGACATCAAGGCCGATGCGCAAGGCTATGACGACATCACCGGCCGGCGCGATTCGCAACGCCCCGCACAGGCCTGCCTGACGCAGCTGCTGACGTCGGGCGTGGATTTCGAATGCCGCATCACCTGGCACCCGCACTGGCTGGACGAGGCCCGCCTGCTGGTCCTGGCGCGGGAACTGGCGCGCCGCGGCGTCAAGC
Source organism: Achromobacter sp. ASV32 (assembly GCF_016428805.1). GTDB lineage: Bacteria > Pseudomonadota > Gammaproteobacteria > Burkholderiales > Burkholderiaceae_B > Achromobacter. The sequence continues at coordinate 35,336 of NZ_JAELTJ010000003.1, read as the reverse complement.
GTTTCGCGGTGCAGCGCGCGCGGGCCCGCCCCGACACGCCCCCTGCCTTGTTGCTGAGCGCCCAGGCGCAAACCGTCTTGCATGGCCTGTTCGACGCCTTCGCCTACCGCTGAGCGCGGCGCTTGCCGCCCTGGCCCAGTTGCGCGGCCAGCGCGGCATGAAAACGCGGCGAGGCCACCGCGCCCACATTGCAGCGCGACCACGGCGAGGCCGCCGTCGGGTCCACGCTGAACACGCGGCCCGGCGCCATGATGACCTTCTCGGGCATCAAGGCTTCGGCCAGCGCCAGCGAATTGTCCACGCCGGGAAACGCCGACCACAGGTACAGCGAACTGGTCGGACGCGCGAACACCTCGGCGCCCAGTGAATCCAGCACCCGCAGCGCGTCGCCCGTGGCGGCCTGCAAGCGCTGGCGCAACCGCACCAGATGGCGCTCGTAATGGCCATCGCGCAGCATCACGTCGACCATGCGTTCGCAATATTCCGAGCTGCTGACATGCACCAGGGCCTTCAGGTCGGCCAGGTCGCTGGCCAGCGACGCGCCGCAGGCGATGAAGCCCACTCGCAACGCCGCCGAGAACGACTTGGAAAAGCTGCCGATGTAGACGGTGCGTTCCAGCTGATCCAGCGCCGACAGGCGCACGGCGGACGTCGGCTTGAAGTCGGCCAGCGGATCGTTTTCCACCACGATCAGGTTGTAGCGCTCGGACAGCTGCAGCAGCTTGTACGCCTTGGCCGGCGAAATGTCGGAACCGGTGGGGTTGTGGGCCAGCGACTGCGTGAAAAACAGGCGCGGCTTTTCGCGCTGCAACAAGGCTTCCAGCGCCGCCAGATCCGGGCCGTCCGACAGGCGCGGCACGCCCAGCATGCGCACACCGGCCAGCTTGAGCTTGCCGAACAGCGGGTAATAGCCCGGGTTGTCCACCAGTGCCGCCGCGCCGGGCGGCAGGAAGTAGCGGATCACCAGGTCCATGGCTTCGTTGGCGCCATGCGTCAGCACCAGTTGCGACGGCGCGGCGCTGATGCCCACGTCGCCCAGCTTGCGCACCAGGCTTTCGCGCAGCGGCGCGTAGCCAAAGCGGCCGCCGTAGCGGAACAACGTGCCCAGGCCGGTGCGCACCACCTTCTGGTGATAGCGGTCCATGCGCATGTCGGCCAGCCATTGCACCGGCGGAAAGCCGTCGCCGGCCGCGATGGCATCGGGCTGGGTCTTGAGCTGTTCGCGCATCAGCCAGACGATGTCCATGGCCCGGCTCAACTGCCCCGGCTCTTCGTCGGCCGCGCGCTGCGCCGGCCCGGTATCCAGCACGTAGAAGCCCGATCCGCGCCGGGGCTCGACCAGCCCGCGCGCCACCAGCATTTCAAAGGCCACCACCACCGTGTTCTTGGCATAGCGATGCAGTTGCGCCAGTTCGCGCAGCGACGGCAGCTTGTCGCCGGGGCGATAGACGCCTTCGGCGATCTGGCGTCCGATCAGGCGGGCCAGGCTTTCGGCGATGGGCGCGGCGCGCGGGGCGCGGCCCGGGGGATTGTCGTCGTCCACGGGGTGGATTCCTGCTCGGGGAAGGCCAGAATTGGTGCAGTGCGATGGTACTGTTTGTCCAAACTGTACCTCTGAATGCCGGTACAGTTTACCTAGAATCCCGCCACCAGATTCTTATATGGAGACATGCCATGGTGGCCGATTCACGCCTGCCGAACTTCCGCGCCCTCACCCCCGCCCAACGCCTGTCGGCCATCGCCGACGCCGCCGACCTGACGGCCGAAGAACGCCAGTTGCTGGCCGAACCCGGCGCCCTGGGGCTGGACCGCGCGGACGGCATGATCGAAAACGTCATCGGCATGTTCGAGCTGCCGCTGGGCGTGGCCGGCAATTTCCAGATCAATGGCCGCGACGTGCTGGTGCCCATGGCGGTGGAAGAACCATCGGTGGTGGCCGCGGCCTCGTTCATGGCCAAGCTGGCGCGCAGCGGCGGCGGCTTTGAAACGTCCAGCACCCGGCCGCTGATGCGCGCCCAGGTGCAGGTGCTGGGCCTGGGCGACCCCCATGGCGCGCGCCTGGCGCTGCTGCGCGAACGCGAACGCATCGTCACGCTGGCCAACAGCCGCGACAAGGTGCTGATCGGCCTGGGCGGCGGCTGCCAGGACATCGAGGTGCACGTATTCGCCGACACCCCGCGCGGCCCCATGATCGTGCTGCACCTGATCGTGGACGTACGCGACGCCATGGGCGCCAACACCGTCAACACCATGGCCGAGGCCGTGGCGCCGCTGATCGAGGAAATCACCGGCGGCTCGGTACGCCTGCGCATCCTGTCCAACCTGGCCGATCTGCGCCTGTCGCGGGCCCGCGTGCGCCTGACGCCGCAAGTGCTGGACACCAAGGACCGCAGCGGCGCCGAGATCATCGAAGGCGTGCTGGACGCCTACACGTTCGCGGCCATCGACCCCTACCGCGCGGCCACGCACAACAAGGGCATCATGAACGGCATCGATCCGGTCATCGTCGCCACCGGCAACGACTGGCGCGCCGTCGAAGCCGGCGCGCACGCCTACGCCTGCCGCGACGGCCGCTACACGTCGCTGACGCATTGGGAAAAAGACGCCTCGGGCGCCCTGGTCGGCACGCTGGAAATGCCGATGCCGGTGGGCCTGGTGGGCGGCGCCACCAAGACCCATCCGCTGGCGCGCGTGGCGCTCAAGATCATGGCGGTACGCTCGGCCCAGGAGCTGGGCGAAATCGCCGTGGCGGTCGGCCTGGCGCAGAACCTGGGCGCCCTGCGGGCCCTGGCCACCGAAGGCATCCAGCGCGGCCACATGGCGCTGCACGCCCGCAACATCGCGCTGACGGCGGGTGCCGTGGGCGCGGAAATCGACGCGATCGCCAAGCGCATGGCCGAAGAGCACGACGTACGCACCGACCGCGCGCTGGCCCTGCTGGAGGAACTGCGCAAGCCGGCCTAGGCGCCAGGCCACGGCGGGCGGATTCATCCGCCTGGCCGCACAAGAACAGAGGCGGCGTTGGGGACACTCCGCGCCGCCCGTCCATCAAGGAGACAGACATGGATAGAGACAGCAAGGCGTCCGCCGGACGCTTGGCCGAAGTATGGAACGACACGGTCGATCTGCGCCATCTGGCGTGGGCGATCGTCATCGGCATCGGCGTCAGCGTGGCGGGCTTTTATGCCGCCAGCGGCTGGCTGCGCAGCCGCGTGGCCTCGCCCGAGCTGGCGCATGCCTACGCGATGCTGGCGGGTCTGGCCGGCTGCGTGCTGGCGGGCGTGATCTGCGCCCGCCTGTTCCCGCCCAAGCGAGAAGTGCTCGAACACAGCGCCTCGCACGATCCGGCCTGGCGCGCCGAGGTGCTGGCCGAACTGGCCGCGCAGCCCGGCGGCCTGGGCACGCTGGCCGACCTGCCGCCCGCGGTGGTCGAGGAACTGAAAGCACTGGACCTGTACGAGCTGTTCGCCGCGCCCGCCGCCACGGTCTCCCCCAGCCTGCCGCAAGGCGCAGCCAAAGAGGTGCTGGCATGAGCGACCCCGCACTGCTTGAACAGATCATGGTGGCCGCGGCCATGGGCCTATTGGGCGCCGTGGTGTTCGCCGCCATCGGCCTGGTGTCCGGCACCGACGAAACCACCACGCTGGCGCCGTTGACGCTGCTGGTCGTGCTGCTGGGCGTGCCGCCGGCCGGCGTGTTCACCTTTTTCCTGGCCGGCGCGGTCGCCAAGCACATGACCCATGCCGTGCCTACCGCGCTCCTGGGCATTCCCGGCGATACGCTGGCCACCCCGTTGCTGCAGGACGCCAACATGCTGCGCAAGCTGGGCGTGCCGCACATCGCGTTGCGCAAGATGGTGTCCGGCGCCATCGTGGCGGCCTTTGTGGCCGTGCCGCTGGCGGTGCTGTTCGCCGTGCTGCTGGCGCCGTTCGGCGGCGCCATCACCAAATCCGCGCCGTGGATCTTCCTGGCCGCCGCCGTGCTGATCGCCTACTTCTCGGCCGGCCGCTGGGCCGCCGTGGCGTTGCTGGTGCCCTTCGTGGTGGTGATCGTGGCCTTGCAAAGCCTGACCGCCAAGTACGGCGTCAAGCTCAGCATCAGCTACTTCCTGGGCATCGCCATCGGCCCGCTGATCGCGGACCTGTTCACCGTGATCGCGCCGCAGGGGCGCGCCAGGATGATGCGCGACAAGGTACGCACGTTCTCGCTGGCGCCGGACGTCAAGGGCTGGTCGGGTTACTTTCCCAACCCGCTCAAGGTCATGGACCGCATCCAGACCCGCTGGACGCTGGCCACGGCCACGATTTCCAGCGCCACCTTCGTGTTCAGTCCGGTCGCGATGACGGTGGTGCTGGGCGAACTGGTCGGCTCACGCGTCAAGCACGCCTACCATCGCCTGACCACCGTGCTCAGCGCGCGCAACGGCGTCACCGAGGCCACCTACATCGCCGAGGCCCTGATTCCGCTGATCGCCTTCGGCCTGCCGCTGAGCCCGGTCGCCGCCGGCCCGGCCGCACCGCTGTTCAACGCCCCGCCCCGCTTCACGGTGGACGCGGCCACCGGCGAAACCCACAACCTGCACAACCTGTTGAACCATTGGGAATTCCTGGGTTACGGCATGCTGGCGGTGCTGCTGGCCGCCGTGGTGTCCTACCCCTTCGCCATGAACTTCGCGCGCCGCGCCGCGCTGTTCGTGTCGCGCAAGGTCAGCCATGAAGCGATCATCGCCACTTTCGTCGGCCTGATCATCGTGATCAGTGTGTGGGAAGGCCAGTTCCTCGGTCTGCTGGTGATTCTGACCATGGGGCTGTTCGGCGGCCTGCTGTCGCGCCTGTTCGGCTTTAACACCGGCGTGCAGTTCATGGGCTACTACACCGCCGTGCTGACGGTGCCGGCGCTGGTCAAGCTGGTGGCGTAGCGCGCGGCCCATGCAGGCGGAGCCGACGCGCTCCGCCTGTATCCCCGGCCCGCTTGATCCCGCGCAAAGCGGCGCGTCATGCCTTGCTCTAGCCTCGGAACCACTGTTCCTCTGAAAGGCTTGTTCATGACGTGGTTCCAATCACTTTCCCTCGCTGGCCGCGAATTGCTGCCCATCGTCCAGGGCGGCATGGGCGTGGGGGTGTCCGCTCACCGCCTGGCCGGCGCCGTCGCCAGCCAGAACGCGGTCGGCACCATCGCCAGTGTGGACTTGCGCCATCACCACCCCGATCTGGTCGCACAGACCGAGCACTGCCGTGATCGCGAGCGCATCGACAGCGCCAACCGCATCGCGCTGGACCGCGAAGTCCGCGCCGCGCTGGCCGCGGCCCAGGGCCGCGGCCTGGTGGCCGTGAACGTCATGAAGGCCGTGCGCGACCACCCCGCCCTGGTGCGCCAGGCCTGCGAAAGCGGCGCCCAAGCCATCGTCATGGGCGCCGGCCTGCCCCTGGACCTGCCCGACATGACCGCCGGCTACCCCAAGGTCGCGCTGATCCCGATTCTGTCGGAAGCGCGTGGCGTGGCCGCCGTGCTGAAAAAATGGATGAAAAAAGGCCGCATGGCCGATGCCGTGGTCATCGAACACCCCGGCTACGCCGGCGGCCACCTGGGCGCCGCGCGCCTGGACGACATCCACGACGAACGCTTTGACTTCCAGCGCGTGCTGGGCGAATGCCACCAGTTGTTCCAGGACCTGCAACTGGGCAGCGACGCGCCCCGCCTGATCGTCGCCGGCGGCGTGGGCAGCCACGAGCAGGTGCGGCACTGGCTGGCCAATGGCGCCGATGCCGTGCAGTTGGGCACCGCCTTCGCTGTCACGCAGGAAGGCGACGCGCACGAGAACTTCAAACGCGTCCTGATGGACGCCGACCCCGCCAAACTGGCCGAATTCACCAGCGTGGCCGGCCTGCCCGCCCGGGCGGTGGCCACGCCGTGGCTGACCCGATATCTGCGCCAGGAAAAGACGCTGCAGGCCGGTGCCCGGTGCGATCCGCGCCGCTGCAGCCAGCGCATGGACTGCCTGACCCAATGCGGCATCCGCGACGGGATCTCGCGCTTCGGCCAGTTCTGCATCGACCTGAAGCTGGCTGCCGCCATGCGCGGTGACATCAACCGTGGCCTGTTCTTCCGCGGGGCGTCCAAGCTGCCGTTTGGCGATGCGATGCGCAGCGTGCGGGAATTGATGGATTACCTGCTGAACGGCAGGATGCCGGCGGCGGCGTAGCGGCCGGCGGGCGCGGGCGGGCGCCACACCAGGCGTCGTGCGGCGCCTGCGCGCCGCCGGTCCAGACCTGCCCCCTTCAGCCGCTAACGCGCCGCCGGCAGATTGAATTCAAACACGGCGCCCGGCTCGGGCCGCTCCACCAGGCGGATATCGCTGTGGTGCAGTTGCAGGATGCGATGCACGATCACCAGGCCCAGCCCGCCGCTGTCGCGCGGGCCATTGGCCAGCACGGACGCGCGGGTGAACAACCCGGCGCGCAGCGCCTCGGGAATCCCGGCGCCGCTGTCGCTGACGCGCACCTGCACCCCCTCTCGCGCCTGCCCCAGGCTCAGTTCAATCTGCCCGCCTGGCGCGCTATGGCGGATGGCGTTGTCCAGCAGATTGGTCAGCACCCGCTCGATCATGCCCAGGTCCGCCCGCACCGGCGGCAGTTCATGGGCAATGGCCGTGGTCAGCCGCTGCTGGCGCGCTTCGGCCGCCAGCTCGAACTTCTGGATCACGTCCTGCGCCAGCTCGGGCAGCGAGAACGTCTCCGGTTCCAGCCGCACCAGCCCCGACTCCAGCCGTGCCAGTTCAAACAGTTCCTGCGCCAGCCGGCCCACCTTGCGGCTTTGCGCCAGTGCGATATCCAGATAGCGGCGGCGTTCGGCCGCGTTCAGGGTTTCGTCCTTCATCCGCAGCGTTTCCAGATACCCGTGCAGCGACGTCAGCGGTGTGCGCAGATCGTGCGAGATATTGGCCACCAGATCACGGCGCTGCTGGTCCTGGCGCGTCAGTTCACGCCATTGCTCGGAAATGCGCCGGCCCATCTGCACAAAACTGCGGCGCAACAGCGAAATCTCGTCGCCGCTCGTCTCGGTGGCATCGGCCGGCTTTTCCAACGCCGCCAGCGCGCGCCCATCGTCGCCGTCGAAATCACGCACGGCCCGCGTCAACCCGCGCAGCGGCCGTGTGATCAGCCCGAACGCGGCCAGGCCGGCCACCAGGCCGAGCAGCGCCACCAACGCGATCGACCACAACGTCGTGCGCAGCACCGAACTGCGCGACACCGCCATGGCCAACGCGTCATGCGCCTGCCCTTGCAGCACCACGTAGACATACCCCTTGTCCTGCCCTCCCACCCGCACCGGCGCGGCCGAGAACACCTTGGCCGTGTCCAGGTGGCGCGGATCATCGCCTTCGATCGGCAGCGCCTCGCCGGCCAGGAAACGCCGCACCGGCGCCAGATCCACCCGTTCGCGCTTGATCTGCCCCGGCGGCGCCGCGTCGCCCACGATACGGCCGTCGTTGGACAGCAGGTACACCTCCACCGACGGGTTCACCGCCATCAGCATGCTGAACAACGAGCGCACCGCGTCCGGCTTCCACCCGTTCGCGTCCATCAACTCGTTGGTACCGGCGATGTGCTGCGCCAGGCCGCTGGACAGCCGCTGCACCACTTCCTGCTCGTAGCGCACATTGGCCGCGATCTGGAACCACGCCGACGCACCGCAGCATGCCAACAGCAGCAGCGCGAACACGCCGGACAGGCGTTGGGTCAGGGTCAGGCGCTTCATGATGCGGATTCCGTTGGCGAGGCCGGGCCCGCCGCGAACTTATAGCCGCGGCCCCAGACCGTCAGGATGCGCTGGGGATTGGAGGGATCGGTCTCGATCTTGGTGCGCAGCCGGTTGATGTGGGTATTGACCGTGTGCTCGTAGCCTTCGTGCTGGTAGCCCCAAACATGGTTCAGCAGGTCCAGCCGCGAAAACACCTTGTCCGGGTGGCGCGCAAAGAAATGCAGCAGGTCGAACTCTCGCGGCGTCAATTCCAGCCGCCGGTCGTCCACCGACGCCGTGCGCGCGACCGGGTCGATTGCCACGCCGTACTGGCGCAAGCTGCCCGCATCGATGCGGGCATTGCGCTCCAGCGCATCCGTGCGGCGCAGCAGCGCCCGCACCCTCGCCACCAGTTCCAGCATGGAAAACGGCTTGGCCAGGTAATCGTCGGCGCCCAGTTCCAGCCCCAGGATGCGATGCACCTCGCTGGACCGCGCGCTGGTGATGATGATGGGCGTATAGCGCGCCATGGCGCGGGCCCGCTTGCAGATTTCCAGGCCGTCGATGCCCGGCAGCATCAGGTCCAGCACCAGGGCGTCCCAGTCGCCCTCTTCCAGGCGGCGCATGCCTTCGTTGCCGTCGGCCGCGTGCTCGACCGCATAGCCTTCGTCGCGCAGGTGCAGGCGCAGCAATTCGGCGATATGGGCGTCATCTTCGACGATCAGGACGCGGCGGGGCGTATCCATGGGAAAGGCTCGGGTGGGTTACACGGCGGGGTTGCCGCGGAAAACGCCGGGCGCCAAGCGGCAAAGCTTGCGACGGCATCGCTATTGTCGCCAATCCAGGGCGGGCAAGTTTCACATTTATTTTAAGTTTGCGTGAGGACTTGGATACCGGCCCCGGGGAAGAATGGCTCCAACGACAACGAACGCCTCCCCGAGGAGCCCCCAAATGGCCGCCATCAGTGACCGCCCCCCTGCCGCCGACGCGTCGCTCGCGGGCAATCCGCCCCACGGGCTGACCGCCCAGGCCACGCCTGCCGGTAACCCGTCGGCCCCCCCGGCCCCGGCCCGGCGAACCACGGGTTCCGCTCCGGCCTCCCAGGGCCCCATCCACCCCGGCTGGCTGCGGGTGACGCACTGGCTCAACGCCCTGGCGGTCATCATCATGGTGACCAGCGGCTGGCGCATCTACAACGCTTCGCCGCTGTTTGATTTCACCTTTCCCAACGGCGCCACGCTGGGCGGCTGGCTGGGCGGCGCCCTGCAATGGCATTTTGCCGGCATGTGGCTGCTGTTGGTCAACGGCCTGCTCTACCTGGGCCTGAATCTTACGACCGGCCGCCTGGCCCGCAAGTTCTTCCCCGTCGGCCCGCGCGGCGTGCTGGCCGATCTGGGCGCCGCCCTGCGCGGCAAGCTCTCGCACGCCGACCCGCGCCATTACAACCAGGTGCAGCGGCTGGCCTACCTGTTCGTCATCGCCGACATCACCGTGCTGGTCCTGTCCGGCCTGGTGCTGTGGAAATCCGTGCAATTCGACCTGCTGCGCACCCTGCTGGGTGGCTACGAATTCGCACGCCGCATCCATTTCTTCGCCATGGCGCTGCTCGTGGCCTTCGTCGCGGTTCACCTGGCCATGGTGGCCCTGGTGCCGCGCAGCCTCATCGCCATGATTCGCGGCAAATAAGGAGCCTAGTGTGAGCGCAAAACGACGCCTGTCGCTGCTGGGCCTGGACGGCCCGGCCATCCTCAAAGAAGCCGTCAAGATCCTGGACAAGCGGGTCGAGGCCCCCTCGCGCCGCGCCTTCCTGCGCCGCAGCCTGACCCTGGGCGGGCTGGCGATGCTGTCCGGCTGCACCCTGTCCGATGACGAGAACGTCGAAAAGGCGCTGACCACCGTCTCGCGCTTCAACGACCGCGTGCAGGGCTGGATCTTCGACCCCAACAAGCTCGCCCCCACCTACCCCGAGTCCATGATTACCCGCCCCTTTCCGTTCAATGCCTATTACGGCATCGACGAGGTGCGCCACGTGGAAGAGGAAAGCTTCCGCCTGGAAGTCACCGGCATGGTCGCCGACAAGCGCCGCTGGCGCCTGGAGGAACTACGCGCCATGGCCCAGATCGACCAGGTCACCCGCCACATCTGCGTCGAAGGCTGGAGCGCCATCGGCAAATGGGGCGGCGTGCCTTTCTCCACCTTTCTGAAGCGCGTCGGCGCCGACCTGACCGCCAAGTACGTCGGCTTCAAATGCGCTGACGACTACTACACCAGCATCGACATGCCCACCGCATTGCATCCGCAGACCATCCTGGCGCTGACCTACGACGGCAAGACCCTGCCGCCGGAGTACGGCTTTCCCATGAAGCTGCGGATGCCTACCAAGCTTGGCTACAAGAACCCCAAGCACATTCAGGCGATCTTCGTCACCAACACCTACCCAGGCGGTTACTGGGAGGACCAGGGCTACAACTGGTTCGGCGGCAGCTAGGTGGCTTTCTGCTCTTTCGCGTTTTCACTCAACGACACACCAAAGGAACTCATCATGAAGCAACTGACCACCACCGCGTTTGCCCTGTGCCTGGCCTTCGGCGCCGTCGCCGCCCATGCGGCCGACAGCATGAGCCGCGATTCGATGTCCAAGGATGGCGCGCCTGCCAGCAGCATGTCCAAGGATGGCATGGCCAAGGACGGCATGGCCAAGGACGGGATGTCGAAAGACGGCATGTCCAAGGGCGGCATGTCCCACGACGGCATGAAGAAGGACTCGATGGGCAAGGACAGCATGTCCAAGGATTCGATGTCCAAGGACGGCATGTCCAAAGGCGGCATGAGCAAGGATTCCATGAGCAAGGACTCCATGGGCAAGGATTCCATGAGCAAGTAAGGATGGCACGGATCGCCCCGGGGCCTATCCCCCCGGGGGGCCGATCCGCCTCGGGCAAATCGGCCCTGTCTGGCCCGCGCGGCCCCGGGCAGAACCGCCCGATAGCGCTCGGCCCGCCGACCCGGCCGGCATCACGCATACGGAGCACGTCATGAGACTGACACGCAGGCATTTCCTCGGCGCTGGCGGCGCGGCTGCCGCGGCCGCCGGGCTGGCCCCCTTGCTGGGCGCCAGCGGGGCGCGCGCCGCGCCAACCCAGGCACAGACCTACCCCTACACGCTCACCGACGCCGAATGGCGCGCCAAGCTGACCGCCGCGCAATACGACGTGCTGCGCCGCGAGGGCACCGAACGGCCCTACACCAGCCCCCTGAACGACGAACACCGCGCCGGCACCTTCGCCTGCGCCGGCTGCGCCCAGAAGCTGTTTTCCTCGGCCACCAAATTCGATAGCGGCACCGGCTGGCCCAGCTTCTGGCAACCGCTGGAACACGCCGTGACCACGCTGGAAGACCGCAGCTTCGGCATGACCCGCACCGCCGTCAACTGCAGCAACTGCGGCGGCCACCTGGGCCACGTCTTCGATGACGGCCCGCGCCCCACCGGCCTGCGCTACTGCATGAACGGCGTAGCCATGCGCTTCACCCCGCAGGCCTGACCCCGGCCCGCGTCTTTTCTGTACAGGAATCCGCATCATGTTTATCCGCACCCTGCCCCGCGCGGTCTGCGCCGCCCTGGTCACCGCTGGCAGCCTGTTCGCCGGCGCGGCCGGCGCCGCCGAACGCGCCTTCATCATCCCGCCGCCCGCCGTCGACGAACCCGCGGCCACCGGCCAGGAAAAAGCCGTCATCGCGGGCGGTTGCTTCTGGGGCGTACAGGCCGTATTCCAGCACGTCAAAGGTGTCACCTCCGCGGTGTCCGGCTATGCCGGCGGTCAGGCGTCCACCGCCGACTACGACACCGTCAGCGGCGGCCGCAGCGGCCACGCCGAATCGGTCGAAATCACCTACGACCCCAAGCAGGTCACCTACGGCCAGCTGCTGCAGATCTATTTTTCAGTGGCGCACGACCCGACCCAGCTGAACCGCCAGGGGCCGGACAGCGGCACGCAATACCGGTCCACCGTGTTCCCGGCCAACGACAGCCAGCGCAAGGTGGCCGAGGCCTACATCGCGCAGCTGGACAAGGCGGGGGTGTATCCCAAGGCCCTGGCCACCACGGTCGAGCCGCTAAAGGCCTTCTATCCCGCCGAGGGGTACCACCAGGACTATCTGGCGCGGCATCCGTACAGCATGTACATCATGGTCAATGACGTGCCGAAGGTGGAGAACCTGGCCAAGACCTTTCCGGCCATGTATCGGGACAAGCCGGTTCTGGTGAATTGAAAACGGGAAATAGCGTCGGTCGCGCGGAACAAAGTCGGTCGCATTTTGTTCCGCGCCCCCCTTACCCTTTCGATGGGCGGGTCAACGCCGTGCCGACGCACTCCGAATGGACACCGGGCAGGACAAGCTTGGGCAAGCCCCATTATCGGGGTCAAGCCCCGCCTCGGGTGCCGGCCTGCGTCAGCCGAGAGCGCTTAACAGCGCATCTGCAGCGATGACGGTGCAATACTCGGCGTCAAGGTTCGCAAGCGACATGGCGTGAACGTCCTCGGCGCTTCTCGGTGACCCATTCCAGTCTTTGCGTGCAAAGGTGAAGCAACCGTCGGCCACGAGCCATGCCTGGAAACCAAGGTTGCCGGCCATGCGGACCGTTGCCTCAACGGAATTGTTCGTGATGACTCCCGCCACGACCAATGTGTGAAAGCCATTGGCGCGAAGCCTTTCTTCCAGGTCGGTTCCGATAAACGCACTGTTCGTCCGTTTCGGAATGACCAATTCTCCGGCGATAGGCGCGGTCTCTTGCTTGAATGCATGTCCTGGCTGGCCTGGCCGGTAGTGTGATGCGGGATCTGTCGAGTCGTGGCGGACGTGCCAGACAGGCCAGCCCTGGCTACGCCAATGGGCAAGGAGCCGTCCTACTTGTCGCTCCGCATCGAGGTTATTTCGCTCGCCCCAACTGGGATGGTCAATGGCGCGCTGCAAGTCAATCAGCAGCAGTACGCCACCACGTGGGGGATGTTGCGAGCGCATGTGTGCAGAAGGGTGAGTGTCAAATCGACTTTGTGGTCGCCCAGGGCAGTGAAGCCGGTTGTCGTGGACTATACCGCACGACCAACACGGTCCCCGCGCAACGTTCCGGGCGCCAGGCCCTGGGCCGGTTTCCTCTTCGCCCCTGCATCGTGGCGTGCGTGCTATCCCGGCACGAAGGCGGTGTCTGCCAAGAGGCAGGCGGCCCCGTTCGTGATCTCTGCCGCCTGTACGCCACGCCAAAAGCATCATTGCCAGCACCGCAATTCCGACGCGTCAGCGCAGCCCAAGTGACTTATGCTCGTTTTAAGCATAATATGACTCGCACGTGACCGGCGTGACGCTCACCCCATGCGTGCGCCATCAGAAATGGAGCGATGCCCATGTCCCCCCACCCCCGCCGTGCCGACAACCCGCCCGAGGGAGCTTCCCACCCGACCCAGGCCTCCGCGTTGACCGCAGACCTCCGGGCGCTGCTCGCCCGCCACCGCGCGGTGCTAGTCGCCCACTACTACGTCGACGCCGCGCTGCAGGACCTGGCCGAGGCCACCGGCGGCTGCGTCGGCGATTCCCTGGAAATGGCGCGTTTTGGACGGGATCATCCCGCCGAGACCCTGGTGGTCGCCGGGGTGCGTTTCATGGGCGAAACCGCCAAGATCCTCAGCCCCGCCAAACGTGTCCTCATGCCTGACCTGGACGCGACCTGTTCCCTCGACCTGGGCTGCCCGGCACCCGATTTTGCGGCCTGGTGCGATGCCCACCCTGAACGCACCGTGGTGGTCTATGCCAACACCAGCGCCGCAGTCAAGGCGCGCGCCGATTGGGTCGTCACCTCATCCATCGCCCTGGACGTGATCGCGCACCTGCATGCCCAGGGCCGGAAAATCCTGTGGGCGCCCGACAAGCACCTGGGACACTACGTCCAGCGCCAAACCGGCGCCGACATGCTGTTGTGGCCAGGGGCCTGCGTCGTCCATGACGAATTCAAGGGCACCGAACTGGAGCTGCTGCGCGCGCAACACCCGCAGGCCCGCGTCCTCGCACACCCGGAGTCGCCGCAATCGGTCCTGGCCCAGGCCGACGTGGTGGGCTCGACCACGCAGCTGATCCAGGCCGCTCGGGAACTCGAAGCGCAGCAGCTGATCGTGGCCACCGACCAGGGCATCCTGCACAAGATGCGGGTCCAGGCGCCCGGCAAGGTCTTCATCGCCGCGCCCACGGCGGGCGACAGCGCCACCTGCAAAAGCTGCGGCGTATGCCCCTGGATGGCCATGAATACGCTGGCGCGCCTGGCTGACACCCTGGAGCACGGCCGCAACCAAATCATGCTTGACCCCGCTCTGGGCGAACGCGCCAAGGCCCCCATCGAACGCATGCTTGCCTTCGCGGACGAACGCAAGCGCCGCGTGCGCACCAGCGGCGACATGGCGCGGGACACCGCGCTCTTCGCGCACGTCGGCCCGGCCTGAAACGCTCTCTGGCCGCCTCTTCAGAAAAAAGATCGCCATGGAATTCGACGTCATCATCATCGGCAGCGGACTCGCCGGCATGGCTGCGGCGCTGGAACTGGCGCCCCGGCGGCGCGTTGCCCTGGTTGCCAAAGGCCCCCTCATGGATGGCGCAAGCCCTCGGGCCCAAGGCGGCATCGCCGCCCCGCTCGCGCTCGAGGACAGCGTGGCCGACCATGTGCGAGACACCCTGACCGCGGGCGCCGGCCTGTCCGATGCAACGGCAGCCCGACAGATCATCGCGCAGGCTCGCGATGCGATCGCCTGGCTGCAACACCAGGGCGTGGGCTTTACGCGCGCGGGCGACGCCTTGCATCTGACACAGGAAGGCGGCCACGGACGCCGGCGCATCGTGCACAGCGCCGATGCCACCGGGCGCTGCATCATGGATGCGCTGCATGATCGGGTCCGGCGTCAACCGGGCATCACGCTGCTGCCACGGCATTTCGCCATCGACGTGATCCAGCGCGGCGCATCGGGCACACCGTGCCAGGGCGTTCGTCTGCTCGATATCGAACACGCCCGGTACGTTGACGTGATGGCCTCTCACGTCATACTGGCCAGCGGCGGCGCCGGACAGGTCTATGACACCACCAGCGCTCCCCCATCCGCCACCGGAGACGGAATCGCCATGGCCTGGCGCGCCGGCTGCCGCATCGCCAACATGGCATTCACGCAATTTCATCCCACCGGCCTGCATCATCCCCAGAGCGGCGGCTTCCTGATCTCCGAAGCCGTGCGCGGAGAAGGAGGCCTGTTGCGGCTGCCCGGCGGGCAACGCTTCATGTCTGACCATGACCCGCGCGCCGAACTGGCGCCGCGCGACATCGTCGCCCGTGCCATCCACCACGAAATGCGGCGCCACGGCCTGGACTGCGTCCATCTCGATATCCGCCACCGCCCCCGCGACTTCCTGCTGACGCACTTTCCTACCATTCACGCCCATTGCCAGGCGCTCGGCATCGATATGGCCGTCGATCCCATCCCCGTGGCCCCCACCGCCCACTACACCTGCGGCGGAATCGTCGCGGATACCGCAGGCCGCACCGAAGTCGCCAATCTGTACGCCGTGGGCGAAGCCGCCTGCACCGGCCTGCATGGCGCCAACCGCCTGGCCAGCAACTCATTGCTGGAATGCGTGGTCATGGGCCGATCCGCGGCCCGGGACATCCTGCTGCGACCGGCGGCAAGCGTTCGTCATGCCCCTGCGGCGCCTACCCGCGCGCAAGAGCCAGATGCTCAGCCCCGCCAGCATGCAGAGGCACTGCGCGCCACCCTGCGGCGCCTGATGAGCCTGGAGGTCGGCGTCGTGCGCACCGACGCCGGCTTGCTGCGGGCCAAAAGCCAGATCGGCGCGCTGACGGCGCAGATCAAGGCGTATTGCGATCGCGATGGAACCAGTATGGCCTTGCTGGAGCTACGCAACCTGGCACAGGTGGCCACGCTGATCGTGCACGATGCCATTGCGCAGTGCGGCAGTCGCGGGGCGCATTTCAATGCCGACAGACCCTGGTGCGGCGTCGGGTGAGCGACGAGGATGGGCGTAAAGGGCCGGGCGTCCGCCGCAAATAGCCTGGACCGCACTGAACGCGGGTCGTCTCCAGCCCCGATGGGCCGCATGTTGAATAACGATGAGCCGGTCCCGGCAACGCCAGGCTGCCCCCCGGTCATGCAGATACCCGCCGCCGACGCCGTCGGCGATGGCGGCGACTATCCGGTTTTCTGGAACGACAGGCTTCATCCGCATTGCATGTTATTACGCCGTATTTATATTGAACCCAGACGGAAAAATACGAAGGCGGTTTTTTGCGGGGCGACTGAAGCGGCTGCGCGGTCAAGAATCGATAATAGAGGGTGCGATTAATCGGTGCCCACGCCCAACACCGCATCGCCATATATCTCGCCATTCATATAAACGCCGCCACTGCGCCGACTTCGAGCTGTCCGCAAATGAACAGAGGGTTGATTCAATTCGCCCGATATAGGCGGCAGCGAAGATTCATCAATAATAAAAAATAGAAATTCTGCGCAATTCTTCCAATAGCGGCCCACATCGGGAAAAACGCTATCGAATGTATCAATAAGCGCCATTTGGATAACAGGGATGGTATCCAGTCGTCATTCCAAAAACAGATCCGGTTGGTATCCATTTTGAATATCGAGATAATCAAGATGGTATCCCCCGGTTAATTCTTCGTTCTGCAAAAAAACTGGTATAAATTGCGTCCTTTTTTTCGATCACCCATCTCGTCCCGCCAAATGTTTCTATATGCAGCAACCCGTCTGCAGCCACAAACAATGTTTGGATTTCAGATTATTAATCGATATATAAGGGCCCTCCGTTTTGATAAATAGCACGAACAAATGGCTGACCGCGACGCTCGCCCTCAGCACCACCTACTTCGGCGGCGCCATGGCCGCGGACCTGACCGTTGCCCCGGGCAATACCCAGGTATTCGACGGCTCGGTCAACTACCCCGGCGGGGTTGACGTCAACGGCGGCACGCTGGTCATCGGCGGCAATGGCGGCGGCGCCGGCGTCACCCTCACCGGCAACGTCAACGCGGCATCGAATGGCACCGTTTCGGGCTTCGGCACCATCAACGGCAATCTCAACGTCTCGGGCAACGCGCGTGTCGCGCCCGGCTATCCCGTCGGCACCCCGACCGGCGTGTCCAACGGCAACCTCGTCGTCAAGGGCGACCTGTCGATGAACAACGCCGCGTTCGACTTCGAGACCGGCTACGCCGGCCTGCCCATTACCCAACCCGGCACCGGCGACAACATCACCGTCGGCGGCAACGTCGCCCTGAACAACACGACGCTGAACGTCTCGGTCAACACCCTGGGCGTCAACGGCGGCTACTACCGCATCATGTCGTACGGCGGCACCCTGAGCGGCAACGGCCTGACGCTGGGCACCGTCACCGGCGACTCGCTGCCCGGCGCCACCCTGCAGTCACTGACCGGCGACAAGCAGATCAATCTCATCCTGGGCCCCAGCACCACCAACCTGTGGAACGGCAACGGCGCGGCATCGGCCACCCGCGCCGGCGGCGGCAACGGCACCTGGACCGCAACCGGCGGCAACTGGAACAGCCCCACCAATGCCACCGGCGCCCTGCCCGACGGCGGCTACGCCATCTTCACCGGCGCGGCCGGCACGGTCACCGTTGATGGCAGCGCCGGTCCGGTGCGCGTGTCGGGCATCCAGTTCGCCACCGACCGCTACACCGTGCAAGGCGCGCCGATCACGCTGGTCGGAAACGGCGGCAATGCGCCCGCCCTCGTCGTCGGCGACGGCACCTATGCCTCGGGTCAATTCGTCGACACGATCAACAATCCGCTGCAAGGCACGCAGGGCTTCGTCAAGACCGGCCCCGGCTCGCTGATCCTGAACGCCGACAGCAGCGGCCTGACCGGCCCCATCCTGATCGCCGACGGCGCCCTCGAAATCAATGGCAAACTCAACGGCCCCATGGACATCGGCCGCGAAGTCGTGCTGGCCGGCGTCGGCCAGGTCGGCACCACCACCCTCTACCCCACCGCCGTCATCTCGCCGGGCAACGATGGCTCGCCCATCGGCACCCTCACCGTCAACGGCAACCTGACCTTCGGCCAGGACACCCTCTACCGCGTCCACGCCGATCCGGCCAGCAGCGCCAGCGACCGCATCCACGTCACGGGCGTGGCCTACCTGGACGGCACCGTCGCCCACGTCGGCCCGGCCGGCAACTACGCGCCGAGCACCACCTACAACATCCTGACCGCCGACGGCGGCATCCAGGGCCGATTCACGGGTGCCTCCAGCGCCTATGCGTTCCTGACCCCCACCCTCAGCTACGACGCCAAGAACGCCTTCATGACGCTCACGCGCAACGACGTGCCGATTGGCAGCATCGGCGGCTCGGGCAACGCAGGTAGCGTGGGCGATGCCCTGGACAAGGAAGATCCGCCCGTGGCGGGCAACGGCTCGTCGTCCCAGGGCAATGGCACACCGCCGGCAGGCAACGGCTCGTCCGTGATCGGCAGCGGCATCTCGTCGCCCAGGAACACCGGCGCCAGCCAGGTGACCAACGCGGTGCTCACGATGACGCCGACCGAAGCAAAATCGGCGCTCAAGCTGCTGGCCGGCGAAGCCTACGCCAGCAATGCCAGCGTCTTACAGAGCCAGAGCGACACCGTGCGTTCGCTGCCGCTGGACCACCTGCGCGGCAACCTCGACGCGCCGGGACGCGCCGGACAGCCGACCGCCCAGCTGGGCACGCCGTCGTCCGACGCCCTGCCGCAAAGCGGCGCCCATCCGGTCTGGGCACAGGCCTTCGGCAACTGGAGCTCTTTCGGCGGCGACGGCAACGCCGCGCGCGTCAGCCAATCGGCCGGCGGCCTGTTCGTCGGCAGCGATGCCGCCGTTGGCAACGGCTGGCGCCTGGGCGGCGCGGTCGGCTACATCGGCAGCCACAGCTCGATCGCGGACACCTCCTCGCGCAGCGACGTCGATAGCTACACGGCAAGCGTGTTCGGCGGCCGCAATTTCGCCGCGGGTCCCGGCGCCATCCGCTTCATGGCGGGCGCGGCCTATACCTGGCATGACATCGACACGAAGCGCAATGTCGCGGCCGGCAGCCTGAACCAGCAGCTCAAGTCTTCCTACAGCGCTTCGTCGACGCAGCTGTTCACGGAGCTGGGCTACAAGCTGCCGCTGGGGGATACCTATACGATCGAACCCTATGCCGGCCTGGCCTGGAACCAGCTGCGCACGCGCGGCTTCCAGGAATCGGGCGGATCCGCGGCGCTGCGCGGGTCGGGCAATACCGACGATGTGACCAGCACCACGCTGGGCATGCGCGGGGCGTGGGAGTTCGACTCCAAGGGCGCCCCGGGCCGCGTGACCGCGTCGCTGGGCTGGCGCCATGCCATGGGCGATGTGAAGCCCCGCCAGGAGCTGGCTTTCGAGGGCGGCAGCACGTTCTCGGTGACGGGGGTGCCGATTGCCCGGAATGCGGCCGTGGTCGGGCTGGGCGCCGAGGTCGCGATTGCGCGGAATACGACGGCGGGGGTCGCTTACGACGCGCAGTTTGGCGGCGGCAATCGGCAGCAGTCGGGAGTGTTGAAGTTGGCGGTGCGGTTCTAGGCTGACACCAAACGGTGTGCAGGCGTCGCGAGCGCGACGCCTGCGACGGCCAGCACCAGACGGGAAGTGGCCCGCTTGGGACTGGGAGCGGACGACCCGAAGCCTGCACCCGGCCAGGCACGGTCGCGCAAACCGACCGCCCCGGCGAGGCCGTTCAGGCGGTCAGGAAGCGCACGACTTCGTCCCAGTCGTTCGTCGACAGGGCGACGTCTTCGTAGTCGCCTTCTTCCTCGTCGTAGCGAGAAACACAGAAACGCTGGCTCCGGCCGGATTCGCGGTCGGCATAGTCGGCGTAGTCGACATACACTTTCAAGCCGCGCTCCGCGTTCTCGAACGAAGGGGCTGCGTCGATGTAACTCGACGTGTCGGAGTAACCTTCGGGCAGGGTCGGCAGGGTTGTGATGTCGTAGTCGGGAAACTCGCGACGCAGTCGTTCAAGATTCATAAGGAAAGCATGTAGAGGCAGGAAGTCAGACATTTTACGTTGTTCGGTGCCGGCGCCCCCCCAAGCCCCAAGCTCGCAGATCGCTACGGGCTGACGAAACGCATTTTCCCCGTCCGTCGCGCCTGCTTGTCGGCATACATCAGCCGGTCGGCTTCCTTGAGCGCGGCCTGCAGCGAACAGACGGACGGATCGACGCTGACAATGCCCAGGCTTGCGCCCGGATAATGAAAGCCGCAGTCCGCGAACGCATACGAACCAGTCAACAACGGCGCCAGCCGGCCGCGCATTGCGTCGACGACCCCTTGCGGATCATCCCGCCGCGGCGGTGCGACCACGCCAATCACGACGAACTCATCGCCGCCCCACCGGCCCAGCATCTCGCCCGCGCCCAGACCGGCCGACATCCGCCGGCCCACCTCGACCAGGAATTGGTCGCCCACCTCATGCCCGAAGGTGTCGTTGATCGGCTTGAACCCGTCCAGATCAATGAATGCCACCACCACCCATTGGCGCGTCCGCCTGGCCAGCGCGAACATGCGCTCCAACTCGGTCAGGATCGCTCGTCGATTCGGCAGGCTGGTCAGGGCGTCATAGTTGGCGGCATGCCGGTCGTCCTGCCGGCGCATCACCATCTGCATGACCGCGTGGCCACCTAGCAGAATCAGGACCAGGCCGACCCCCGCGACCAACCCCGCCAACAGCAAGTGCTGCCTGCGCGTGGGGGCCAAGTGCTCCAAGGTGGCCAGGGTGAGCAACTGGTATTGTGTGCCCGCCAAGGGCTGGCGGCGCAGCAGATAGGGGCTGCCGTCAATCAACCACTGGTCAGCGGATTCTGCGCTGCCTGCCGGGCGCACATCCATGGGCTCGCCCAACGCTTCCTCGCCGTCGGACGGCAGTACCGTGCCTGGCGGCAAAAGCATTGCGACGTTGCGCAGCATGAATCGATCGTCCGACGCCGTGATCACGCGCCCCTGGCGATTGACGATCAGCGCAATATGGCGCCCGGTCAGATACATCGCCACCTCAGGCGCGTCAAACTTCACCGTAACCGAGCCCAGGGGTGCGTCGTTTGCGTCCTCGATACGACTGGCCACGAAATAAGACGGCGTTTTATTCAACCGGGCAATACCGAATGAATAGCCATTGCCGGTGCGCAAGGCGTCGATGAGGTAAGGCCGGCCGGAATAGATCATGCCCACGATGCTGCCGGACTCCGCCCAATTGCTGGCCGTCACGGTGTCGTCCGACAGGTTATTCATATAAATGCGGGCGTAGTGCAGATCACCTGCCAGCGCGTTCATGAATTCACCGACTCTGCGCACCAGGGGGTCGCGGGTAAACTGCGCGGCGCGCTCCTGGCGTGTCAGCTGGGCAGCGCCAGGCGGATCCACGCGATATCGGCTGGCAAGCTCGATGACCAGCCCCTGGCGCGCCACCATATTGGCCACGCTGACCATCTCGGTGAACAGGCGACCCATGACGCGCGCGGTGGTTTTGGCCTCGTATTCCAGGCTGGCCGCCAACCTGTCGAGCTGCGCCGTCGCCATTCTTTGCGATATCCACCCGCCCAGGCCCGCTACCAGCAGCAGCCAGGCGATGGCCAATCCCAGCATGGCGCGACGCGCGAATCGCCGGATCTGCTGTCCATGGCTGCTTTGCTCATGCAAGACCTCACCTCCGCGCTGATAGCCAATGGGGCAAAGACGCTACGCTCGTCCATACTCGCCGCGCCCTGATTCCTGGCGACGGCATCGGGATTCCCCCTGCCGACGCCCGGCAGACACGGCGGCTGCGAACAAGCGAGTCACCGACAGCATATCGCCTGAAATGATTACTGCATTTTCTTTGACAATTCTTGACAGTGCGGTTGCTGCAAATAGGAGCCTTGCGTATTCCAGAGGCTGCGCTTGCGCAAGGCAAAGCCCTATATCCGCAGTTCAATAACGGATTGCACCGGATATTCGTGCCAGCGTGACATCCGCGCATGCCTGCCGCAGACAAAAGATAATCGCGCTACAACTTCGGGGCCGAAAGCTGTAATCTGGCACCATTATTCCCCAGCTTCGATCGACGCCATGCTCGCCCCCATGACCATTCGACAGATTGCCCTGGCACTCGCCGCCCTCGTCCTTTCCCCCGGCCTGAGCGCGCAGTCCGCCCCCAAGACTGCGCCCTGGACCCCACCCGGCCCCACGACCTGCAGCTTCTCGGGTTGGACCAACGACCAGAAGCCCGCGATTCAGGTGCGCGCGGCGGCGTCCGCCGAGTCCAACGTGCTGGGCACGCTGCCCACCACCCGCGGCGACGGCCCTGATCCCACCATCGACTATTACAGCGTCACCTTCGACGTGATCGAGGCGCGCGATGGCTGGCTCAAGATCAAGCGCGCCAGCGACGACAAGACCGGTAACGACCAGCCCCGGCCACGGCCCGTGTATCAGGGCGAGGGGTGGATCGAAGCCTCGGATGCACGCATTGGCATTCAATCGGCGCGGGGCTACGCCCGGCCGGATGCCGGCAGCGAGCGGATACTGGACCTGGGCAGCGACTGGCTGACCGAAAGAGCCGCCTTGCGGGGCATCGTCGCCTGCGCTGGCGACTGGCTGCTGCTGGATTACGAGATGCGCAACAGCGACAAGTTCGAGCCGCTTGCCCCCAAGGATCGCGCGCAGGGACGCGCGTGGTTCCGGGGCATCTGCTCGTCGTCGGAGACGACCTGCGATATGCCGTCGGTCGATAAATGACGGTATCGCACCCGGCGGCGGCAAACCACGCGGCAGCCCCGGCCGAGCTGGAAGCATCCCAGGCCGATGCAACCAAGACCCGAACGGGTAAAGTATGGCGCCCGACTACAACAGCGCCCCTCAGGAGACGTCATGACCCAGTTGCCCCCTGAAGCCATCGCTGCGTTGGCGCGCGGCAACTTCATCGAAGCCATCAAGATCACGCGCGACCGCACCGGCATGGACCTCAAATCGTCCAAGGAGGCCGTCGAGCGCTACGCCAATAGCGAAGCGGGCGGCGAGGCGCCCGCGCAGGACACCGGCTGGGCTGACGGCCAGGCCCAGGCTGGCGGTGCGCAAGGCAGCCGGCCCGCCGTGGTGCCGCCGGCAGCGCTGGCCGCCCTGGCGCGCGGCAAGAAGGTCGAGGCCGTGAAGATCACACGCGATGCCACGGGCCTGGGGTTGGCCGATGCCAAGAGACTGGTGGACGCGCAGATCGATCCCGCGGCCGCGGATATTGGCCATCTGCCCTCCAACGCGTCGGCCAATCCCATGCTCGAACCCGGCCGGGTGTCGGGCGGCGGCTTCAAATGGCTGCCTTTCCTGATCATCGTGCTGCTCGCGGTGCTGGCATGGGTATTTCTTGGCAAGAGGGCCTGAAACCGTGATCGTTCCCCAATACTGGGCCGAAGGCCGCATCCAGGAGCGCGTGGCGGGCAAGCAGTACACCGTGCGCCGCTATGGCTGGTCCGACGACAGCCAGGCGGCGGCGCAGGCGCATGCCGACGAGCGCACCCGCGCAGCCTTTGACCGCATTGTCAGCGGCGAAACGCTGAACCGCCGCGAGCGCAAGCTGGCATACAACGGCGCCGAAGGCATGCCGATCCGCGAGGAAATCCTCGACCGCGACGGTGACAGCATCATTACCCGCAACGGCTACGGCGCGCGTTGCCTGAATACGCCCGACGTGATGTTTGTGGATGTCGACTTCGAGGAAACACGCGGCAGCGCGCGCGGACTGACGGTGATCGGCGCGGCGTTCATCGGCGCCCTGGCCGTGGGCTACGGAACAGGCTCGGCGATGGCGTGCGTCGCCACGTTCATGCTGGTGACGGCCTTTGGCTTCTGGCGCGCGCGCGCCGAGGGGCTGCGTATCACCGAGGACAAGCGCGATCCGCTGGCAAGCGTGCGCGAGCGCGTGGACCGCCTCATCCAGCAGCACCCCGACTGGCACTTGCGCCTGTACCGCACGCCCGCGGGCATGCGCGTGCTGGCCATGCACGATGTCTACACGCCATCGGATGCCGCCGTGACCGAGGCGTTCGAGACACTGGGCGCCGACAAGATATACGCACGCATGTGCCGCAACCAGCACTGCTTTCGGGCGCGCGTCAGCGCCAAGCCCTGGCGGGTGGGCATCGAGGAACACTTGCCGCGTCCGAACGTCTGGCCGGTGCCGTTCGACAAGCAACCGGCGCGCAACGCCTGGGTGGCGCGCTACGAGAAGGCCGCCGCGGGCCATGCCGCCTGCCAGTACCTGGAAACGGTGGGCAGCAAGCTGAACGTGCATCCGCACGCGGCGGCGGTGCAGACCCTGCACGACGACCTCACCCGTTCCCACAGCGGACAGCCGCTGGCGTGAAGCATCGTGCCAGGCGCCGGATTCAGTGATGCGACGCCGGGCCTGGCAATCTCCCTCACACCGGCTGCGGCCCGACCGCAATCGCGATTTTTCCCCGCAAGCCGTTGTTGGGGCTTTCCAGCCGGGCATGGGAGGCCGCCATGTCGGCAAGTGAATACACCGCGCCGACGTGCGGCCGCAACTGACCGCGCGTGACCAATGCGCTCAACTCGTCCAGCTTGCCGCGGTTCTGTCGGGTGAAAACGAAGTGGTAGCTCGCGTTCTTGCCCCAGGCCTGGATCAGGTTCTGCGGCTGGGCGATATCCACGATCGAGACCACGCGGCCCCGCTGCGCCAGCACGTCCGCGCTGCGCGCCAACGTATCGCCGCCGATGGTATCGAACACGACATCGACGCCATCGCCGCCCGTCAGCCGCATGATGGCGTCGACGTAATCCTCCTTCTCGTAATCGATGACCTCGTCGGCGCCCAGGCCGCGAACGAACGCGGCGTTGGCTGCGCGCGCGGTCGTGAAGACTTTTGCGCCGATGGCCTTGGCGAGCTGGATCGCGACATGACCGACACCGCCCGCGCCGCCATGCACCAGAATGCGCTCTCCCACCCGCAGCGCCGCGCGCCCGACCAGGGCTTCCCAGGCCGTCCCGCCCACCAGGGTGAGGCTGGCGGCCTCCAGGTGGCTCAACGCGGCGGGTTTCTTGCCAACGATGTGCTCGGCGGCGACGTGGTATTCGGCATAGCTGCCCGGGCCGTCGAAGATCTGCGGGGTGTACCAGACCTCGTCTCCGGGAACGAAGGCCGTGACGCCCGGCCCCACGGCTGCGACGACGCCGGAAACGTCGTGGCCGGTGATGGCCGGCAGCGGCACCAGGCCGGAATAGTCGCCGCGCCGGACCTGGTAGTCCAAGGGATTGATGGACGTGGCATGAACCCGGACCAGGACCTGCCCTGCCCCCGGCACGGGCGTGGGTACGTCGCGCAGCTCGAACGCCTCGGGCCCGCCAAATGATTGAAGTACGACTGCTTTCATTGCCATTCCTTGATTCGATAAATAGGGATATCGGGAATTACCGATATTTTGGGATAAAAAATTACAGCTCTTTCCCGATGAGCTGGGCCAGCGCGCGAATGGTGGCTTCGTTGCGCTTGTAGTAAGTCCACTGCCCAATGCGCCTGACCTCGACCAGACCGGCGCGTTGCAGGGTGGCAAGGTAGTCGGACACCGTGGACTGGGACAGGCCGACGCCCTCCTGGATGCTGCTGACGCAGACGCCGACCGTATTGACGTCGCCTTCGTCCTGCGGCGGGAAGTTCCTGGCGGGGTCCTTCAACCCTTTCAGGATGTCCAGACGCGTGCGGTTCGAGAGGGCTTTGAAGATGTCGAGCAAGTCCATGCCGCCATCATATCGGGATTTACCGATATGTCAATTTGGAAAATTAGGGGCGCGACGCTAGCCAAACAGCGCGGCGGCCTTGCCGCCTGCCAGCACCTGCTCGAACAAGGCATCCAGGCTGCAGGCGACCTCGCTGACGGCCTCGAACTCGGGTTCGACCCCGTGCACCACCCTGCCCGAGTTCAGGTCGAGTGCGAGAAATTCGTAGTCTCCCCCTACCCGCATGAAAAACGGCAGATGGCGTGTCCAGAAAGCCTCGACCGCCTGGCGGTCGGCGGCGTTGATCGCCGCCTCCAGGCCGATGGTGCGAAAGGCATCCCAGGCGAAGGCGTTTTCGGCGGTACCAGCGTAGTCGGCCGCGCTGAGAAACCAGCACGCATCGTCTGCACTGCTCAGTTGTGCGTACAAGGACAGGAACGCCGAATGCCTGTCGGTGGTTGCCGGCCCAATCGCCGGGCCGGTACTCGCCGCCCTGCGCAGTACCGTCCACCCCCGGGCGGCAAGGTAATCCAGGAAACGTTCGTGCAGGGTCATACCGGCGTGACCACGCCGCGTCCGGAAAAATGCCCGTCGATGTTCTCGACGAAATTGGTGAACTGCGCGTGGATGGACTCCGGCGACCAGCCGGCCAGGTGCGGCGTCAGGATCACGTTGTCCAGCCCGATCAGTTCGGCCGGCGGCTGGGGCTCGCTTTCGTAGACGTCGATGCCCGCGCCGGCAATGGTGCCGGCGGCCAATGCGGCGGCCAGCGCCTGGGTGTCGACGATGCTGCCACGGCCGACGTTGACCAGATAGCCGTCGGCTCCCAAGGCCTGCAACACTTGCGCGTTGATCATGTGGTGCGTGGACGCGCCACCTGGCGCGGCACAGACGAGAACATCACACCACGCCGCCAACCCCAGCACGCTATCAAAGTACGCATACGGCGAACCGGGCTTGGCATTGCGGTTGTGATAGGCCACCGGCATGTGAAAGCCAGCGGCGCGCGTGGCGATTTTTTCACCGATGGCGCCCATGCCCAGAATGCCCAGCCGCTTGCCCGAGACGTTGCGCGGCGGCGTAATGGCGGTGCGCCACACGCCGTCCCGGCACAGTTGGTCCAGCTTGCGGAAGTTGCGGATGCTGGCGATGACCAGCCCCATTGCGTGGTCGGCCACGCATTCATCGTTGGCGCCGCGGCCATTGGTGACGATGATGCCGCGCGCCTTGGCGGCGTTGACGTCCACGCTTTCGTGACCGACGCCCATGCATGAAATCAGGGCAAGGGCTGGCATGGCCGCGATTTCGTCGGCGGTCAGGCCGATGGTGCCAATGGTCAGCACCGCCTGGAAACGCGCGCCCTGCGTGGCGATGGCGGCCGTGCGCTCTTGTGCGGTGGGGGCATAGGTGACGTCGTAACGCTGCATCAGCGCATCCAGATTGGCGCGCACGACGGGGCAGAGAATCAGCAGAGGGATTTTCATGGGGGGGATCGGCAAGGGGCGTGCCCCCTGCCGCATTCATCGAGGCCGAAAACGGGAAAGACTATATGCCTATTCCCCCCGCCTGTCATGATGCGCCGGACGCCGCCGCGCCCCGTCATTACCAAGCATTTTGCGCACCGGGATCCGCCAATCCGGGCCCACGGCTCGGCGCCCGGATGCCACGCGGATCAATGCCCGGTGCTGTCGCCTTGGCGGCTGGCTTCGAACAGGAACCAGGTGCGGCGCTCGGTCTCGTCGATCCAGTTCTCGATCAGGCTGGAACTGGCGATGTCGCGGTGCTCGTCGGTGACGTTGTGCGCTTCCCGCAGCGACGCGGCCAGGGTTTTGTTGTCTTCGCGCAGCTCGGCCAGCATGTCCAGCGGCTGGACGTAGTCGGCATCGTTGTCGGCAATGCGTTGCGTGCGCGAGATGTGGCCGATGGACCGCAGCGTGGTGCCGCCGATCTTGCGGATACGTTCGGCGATGGGGTCGGTCATGGCGAAGAGCTGGTCGCCCTGCTCGTCCAGCAACAGATGGTAGTCGCGAAAATGCGGCCCGCTGACGTGCCAATGGAAGTTCTTGGTCTTCAGATACAGCGCGAACACGTCGGCCAGCACCTGGTTCAGCACCGCAGAGATATCGCGGGTGGCGGCGGCGGCCAGATCGGTGGGCGTCGCCAGCGGGCGCTTGCGCAGCGTTTTCGCCGCCTTGGTGGTCTTCTCATTCAGTTTCTTGGCCATGAATCGCAGCTCCTGGAAATGATTCGGAAAACTCGCGCGCGGCGCCGATCGATGGCACCGCGACCTCCCAGGGTAGTTCGGTACGCGCGCTTTGCCAAATCGGCGTCGCAGGCTGGCGCCAAGCTGAATTCGAGGCCGGTTTCGACGTGACGACCGTACTAGTTTTTCCGGACGGTTCCAGCCCCGCCTGCGCGGGGGGGAGCACGGTGCTGGCGAGCCTGGCCCTGCTTCACTTCGAACACCTTTCCATCGCCCGCGAACAGCGCCACGCAAGCCTGAATGCGTGCATCGACCGAGCCTTGCGGCAGCGGCGGCGTCAGGCCCAATGCCATCTGCCGCAACGGCTCGGCGATGACCATGGCCAGCAGCAAGCCCGCGGTGTCGCGCGGCTGCTGGATGCGGATCAGGCCGCGCGCGGCAAGCTTCTCGAACCACGCGCCCAACATGGCCGTGCCGCGCTCGATGCCGTTGCGCTGATAGACGCCCAACAACGCTTCGCGCGCCGGAAAATCGGCGGTCAGCAGTCGGAACATACCGACAGCGTCAGCGGACAGCGCGCGGTCGGCGATGGTCTGCAGCACCCGCGCCAAGGCAGGCAGCACGTCGGCAGCCGTGGCGACTTCCTGCGCCATCACGGGCTCGAAGGTGTCGGTCCAGCCGCGCACCACCTGCGCCACCAGGTCTTCGCGGTTGGCAGCGAATCGGTAGACGGTTTTCTTGGCCATGCCGGCACGTTTGGCCACCGCCTCCAGCGTGGCGGCGGCGTAGCCTTCGTTCAGCAGCAGCCAGGTGGCCGCCTGCAAGGCGGCTGCGTGCAGCTCGGCATCGGGCCGGGCGGGACGGCCGCGCGAGCGCGGCGCAGGGGGTAAAGCCAGGGTCGCCATGGGCGGTGGATCGTCCTGATGAGCAGCACAGCCGGATATCCCGGCGATGAACGGCGCTGCCGCGAGTGCCGTTGATGAAGCGTGATCTTACACGCCTCGTTATTTTGGAAACGTTAAACGTTTCTTTATTATAGAATCAGGTTCCCAACCCCTGGAAACCCTGTCATGACCACCCCACACCCCGACGCGGCCCATATCGCCGCCGACCTGGACACCCTGCTCGACCCCGCCCCACTGCGCCTGGAAACCGGCATCACCCGGCTGCCCGGCGGCGGCCTGATCGTGGCGGCGCGCACCGACCTGCACGGCTGCAAGGGCCGCATGCTGGACTGGTGGTTCAAGTTCTTCCAGACGACGCAGCACATCAAATGGTGGCATCCGCAGGACCACGTCGAACACCTCGGCTGGGACGAACAATGGCGCCGCGGCGAAAACTACATCGGCGCGTCGATCCATGCGGTGGAATCCCTGGCGGACCTGCCGCCGGTGGCGGCCAAGCTGAAGTTCCATGCGCCTGAAGACTGCCTGGACGCCGCGCGCCTGCAGGCGGCCACGGCAAACGGCGATGTATCGGCGGCGGTCTATGCGCGCATCGGTTTTGGCGGCCACATCAAGCTGGACGCCAACGGCGATCCACTGGACGGCCAGATGATCCACCTGGCCCGCGATACGCCGTTCGGCTGCGTGCTGCGCAGCCGCTTCTACCTGGGCCTGTCCAGCGCACAACCCGAACAGGACGTGCCAGACGTGCTGGGGCTGAACCTGCTGCGGCACTGCTATACGGAGTTCACGTTCCTGTCGCGCTTCCTGCCGTCGATCTATTTCGGCGAGCACGCCAACGGCGAGGCCATCCCCCTGCCCTGGTAGCGCCCGCGCCGGAAGGAGTATGCTACGGCGCTTCATTCCGGCCTCATCCCCCACATCGCTATGCGCGGCAACCCCGACGCCCGGCAAGGCGCTATCGCCCTGCATGGGTTCTACTTCCTGTACTACGGCTTGCAGGGCGTCAGCATTCCGTTTCTTCCCTTGTGGTTCGCCAGCCGCGGACTGGACCCGGCGCTGATCGGGCTGATCGTGGCGACCTCGTTCCTGCCGAAGATCCTGTCCACGCCGGTGGTGGCGCACGTGGCCGACCAATCCGGCCGCGCCCATGGCCTGATCGCCGCCGCGCTGGGCGCCTCGCTGCTGCTGTTCATCTGCTATCCGTTCAGTCAGGCACCCGCGTGGCTCTTTGCCATCACGCTGCTGCTGAACGCCGTGTTTCCGGCGGTGCTGCCCCTGCTGGACCGCATGGCGATCGCCAGCGGCCGCGGCCAGGGCAATTCGTACACCATCATCCGCGCCTGCGGGTCACTGGGGTTCGCCATCGTGACGGTGGCCGGCGGCTATCTGATCAAGACATTCGACGCGAATTGGGTAATGTGGCTGTCGATCCTGCTGATCGTCGCCTGCATTGCCTGCGTGCGGCTGTTGCCGCAGGCGGCCCGCCCCAGCGCGGATGACGCGCCGGTCGAGCGCGTGCGCCTGCCGATGCGCGAGATCCTGCGCGACCGGCCGCTGCTGCTGTGCATCGGCGCGGCATCGCTGGTGCAGGCCAGCAACGGCTTTCTGTATTCGTATTCGACGCTCTACTGGACCGATCGTGGACTGTCCACGGCGCTGATCTCGATGCTGTGGGCAGTCGGCGTGACCAGCGAAGTGCTGTTCTTCTTCCTGGCGCCCAAGGTGCTGGCGCGGGTCGGCGCGCAATGGCTGATCCTGGCGTCGGCAGCCATGACGGCGATCCGCTGGGCGGGGCTGTCGGCCACGACGGATCCGGTGTGGATCGGCGCGTTGCAGCTGCTGCAATGCTTCACGCTGGCAGGCAATAACGCGGCCATCATGTGGTACATCGCCAAGCGGGTGCCGGCGGCCTGCAAGACCTCGGCCATCGCGCTGTATGCGCTGCTGTCGGGCGGGGTGTTCATGTTCGGCAGTATCCAGCTGGGCGGCGCGCTGTACCGCAGCTATGCGCCGGGCGGCTTCCTGGTGATGGCCCTGTGCGCGGCCTGCGCAATTCCGTTGGTACTGCTGTCGGAAAAGCGCGCGCGGGCCGCGTAGCGCCGGCGCGACCGGCAAGCGGCTGCAGCGCCCGCCGGGGCACCGCGCCCCCTACCCCCGGCTGGCGTCCAGGGCGCGCGCCAGGCTGCCAAATATGTGATCGTCGTTGGACTGCGCGACATTGAAGCGCAAAAAACCGCCGGCATCCGGCGAACGGCTGAAGGAATTGCCCGGCGCCAGCACGACACCGTCACGCAGGCAGGCCCGCGCGACCGTGGGCGCGTCGATGCCCGGCGGCAGGCGGCTCCACAGAAACATGCCGGCCTTCGGCCGGTCGGGTTGTGGATGCCCGAGTTGGTGATGGACAGGCGCGGCACGCGTTCGCACACCGCGGCATCGAACAGGGCCACGTCCGGGCCGTGCGGGGTATGGGGCACGGCGACGACACGCGCCCGGTGCGCCTTGAGCAAGGATCTGGGCGATGCGGCTGGTGACGCTGGCGACGGTGGTGTGCATGGCCGGCGCGAAGCGATACGCGCGCCAGGTCAGCAGCACCCGATCCGCTTCTTGCCGCCATAGCGGGCGTCCTGCCGCTCGCGGAAGAACGCCTCGTAGGTCATCGGCTCCTGGTCCGGATGGGTGCGCCGCATGTGTTCCACGTAGGTTTCGTAGTCGGGCACGCCGACCATCAGCCGCAGGGTCTGGCCCAGGTAGCGGCCGGCGGCGCCGGCCGCCGTGGTCATGTTGGAAAACAGCATGCGGCGGCTCCCGGGATCAGTCCGCGCCGGCGGCGGCCGGCAGGGTTTCGTACGGCGTTTCGCGGGCGGTCGGCTTGTTTTCCTCGCGGGCGCGCAGCACCGAACGGATGCCGAACACCACGATACTGACCACCACGAAGATGAAGATGCCGCACAGGCCGGCGTTGATGTAGTCATTGAAGACCACGCGCGACATTTCCGCCAGTGACTTGGCCGGCGCCAGGACCTTGCCTTCGGCGATGGCGGCGTTGTACTTGGCCGCGTGCGCCAGGAAGCTGACCTTGGGGTCGGCGTGGAACAGCTTCTGCCAGCCGGCGGTCAGGGTGCATGCCAGGAGCCACAGGGTGGGCAGCACCGTGACCCAGGCGTAGCGGTCGCGCTTCATCTTGAACAGCACCACGGTGCCCAGCGTCAGCGCGATGGCGGCCAGCATCTGGTTGGCGATGCCGAACAGCGGCCACAGCGTGTTGATGCCACCCAGCGGATCGACCACACCCTGGTACAGGAAGTAGCCCCACGCGGCCACGCACAGGCCGGTGGCGATCAGGTTGGCGGGCAAGGACTCGGTGCGCTTGAGCGACGGGGCGAAGGTGCCCAGCAGATCCTGCAGCATGAAGCGGCCCGCGCGGGTGCCGGCGTCCACGGCGGTCAGGATGAACAGCGCTTCGAACAGAATGGCGAAGTGATACCAGAACGCCATCATGCCCGGGCCGCCGATGACCTGGTGCAGGATGTGGGCCATGCCCACGGCCAGCGTCGGGGCGCCGCCGGCGCGCGAGATGATGGTGCTTTCGCCGACGTCCTTGGCCGTCTGGATCAGGTCGGCCGGCGTCACCACGAAGCCCCAGCTGGAGACCACCTGGGCCACCTGGTCGGGCGTGGTGCCGATGACGGCCGCGGGGCTGTTCATGGCGTAGTAGATGCCCGGCTCGATCACGCAAGCGGCCACCAGGGCCATGATGGCCACGAACGATTCCATCAGCATGCCGCCGTAACCGATGTAGCGGGCCTGGGTTTCGTTTTCGATCAGCTTGGGCGTCGTGCCCGACGAGATCAGGGCATGGAAGCCCGACACCGCGCCGCAGGCGATGGTGATGAACAGGAACGGGAACAGGTTGCCCGACCACACCGGGCCCGAGCCGTCCACGAACTGCGTCAGCGCCGGCATTTTCAGCTCGGGCGCCACCACCACGATGCCGATGGCCAGGCCGACGATGGTGCCGATCTTCAGGAAGGTCGACAGGTAGTCGCGCGGCGCCAGCAGCAGCCACACCGGCAGCACCGAGGCGATGAAACCGTAGATGATCAGGATCCAGGTCAGGCCCTTGCCGTCAAAGTCGAACATCGGGCCGATCACCGGATGCGCCGCCACATCCTGGCCGAACGTGATGGCCGCCATCAGGCCGACAAAGCCGATGATGGAAACCTCGCCGATCTTGCCGGGACGGATGTAGCGCAGGTACACGCCCATGAAGAGCGCGATGGGAATGGTGGCGGCCACCGTGAAGGTGCCCCACGGCGAATGCG
Source organism: Achromobacter sp. ASV32 (assembly GCF_016428805.1). Classification (GTDB taxonomy): domain Bacteria; phylum Pseudomonadota; class Gammaproteobacteria; order Burkholderiales; family Burkholderiaceae_B; genus Achromobacter. The sequence continues at coordinate 2,325 of NZ_JAELTJ010000003.1, read as the reverse complement.
TCAGCGCCTTGACCACGATCAGCGCCAGCACGGCCAGGATGATCACCATGATCATGAAGGCGCCGAACAGCGCGATCACGCCCGGGATCTTGCCCAGCTCGGACTTGACCAGATCGCCCAGCGACCGGCCGTCGCGGCGGGTGGAAATGAACAGGATGGTGAAGTCCTGCACGGCGCCGGCGAAGACCACGCCGGCCAGGATCCACAGCATGCCCGGCAGGTAGCCCATCTGCGCGGCCAGCACGGGGCCGACCAGGGGGCCGGCGCCGGCGATGGCGGCAAAGTGGTGCCCGAACAGCACGTGCTTGTTGGTCGGGACGTAGTCCAGGCCGTCGTTGTGCTTCCAGGCCGGCGTCATGCGGGTGGGGTCCAGCATGAAGACCTTGTTCGCGATGAAGCGGCTGTAGTAGCGGTATGCGATCAGATAGACGCAGACGGCGGCGATCACCACCCATAGCGCGTTGATGGTCTCCCCTCTGGCCAGCGCCACGGTGCCAAGCGCGAACGCGCCCAATACCGCAACCGCCAGCCAGACCAGGTGCTGACCCAGTCCCTTACTGCTGGTATGCATAAGATCTCCTCGTGCCTGCCGCCATGCTCTTGGCGTGAAACGCTTTTTTCGTCTCGCGGAAGGCAGACTCATTGTTGTGGGGTGGCGGACACGGCGGTCCGCTCGGCGTCTGGTCGACGCGGGCGTTAGTATTTCGGTTTGCCCCACCCGCAACAAGCGCGAAACTACGCAAGCGCCCTACGTGGTACTACCGAATGCGCCGCAGCATATTTGCGCCGCAATCGTAAAATCGGCGGCACTCATCCCTTCAGGGCTGGGCCGTTTTCCATTGATGCATCGCAACACGTCGGCTTGGCGCTGATACAAATCCCCTCATGAAGCTGCGACTGAAAATCCTGCTGCTGGCTGCCGTGCCCCTGCTCGTGGCGCTGGCCGCCATTGCCGCCGCCGTCTACGTGCAGGCGCTGCAATTGGCCCAGCGCGAAAAGGAAGTCGTGGAAAGCGCCTGGCTGGGCAGCAAGGAAAGCGAGCTGCGCCACTACGTCAGCCTGGCCTACAGCGCCATCGCGCCGTTGCAGGATGCCAGTGACGGCGAGGCCGCCCGGGAACGCGCGCTGGCCCTGCTGGGCCAGATGGAATTCGGCCACGACGGCTATTTCTTCGTCTATGACCTGCGCGGCAAGAACCTGATGCATCCGCGCCAGCCCGAGCTGGTGGGACGAGACCTCTGGGACCTGCGCGACACGCGCGGCCAGGCGGTGATCCAGAACCTGCTGGCCGCCGCCCGCCGCGGCGGCAGCGAAGGCCAGGCGGTGCACTACCTGTGGGAAAAGCCCTCCACCCACCAGACCGTGGAGAAACTGGGCTATGTGGTCGAGCTGGAACGCTGGGGCTGGATGCTGGGCACCGGCATCTACCTGGACGACGTGGAGCAGACCCTGGCCCATATCGACGCGGCCGCGCAGGCCAATATCCGCAACATGTTCGCCTGGGTGGCCGGCATCGCGGCGGTGTCCATCCTGCTGGTGGCCGCCTGCGGCCTGGCCCTCAATATCAGCGACCACCGCCAGTCCGACGCCAAGCTGCGGCTGATGGCCCAGCAACTGGTGCGCTCGCAGGAAGACGAACGCGCCCGCCTGTCGCGCGAGCTGCACGATGGCATCAGCCAGGTGCTGGTGTCCATCAAGCTGTCGCTGGAGGCCGCGCGCGAACGCCTGCGCCAGGCGCTGTCCCCCGAGCCGCGTGCCCTGGCCCACATCGACACGCCGCTGGGCGGCGCGCTGGACCGCCTGAACATGGCCGTGGGCGAGGTGCGCCGCATCTCGCACAACCTGCGCCCGACGCTGCTGGACGACCTGGGCCTGCCGGCCGCGCTGGAACACCTCGGGCGCGAGTTCGCCGGCGCCAGCCAGCCAGGCGCCACCCCCCTGACGGTGCGCCTGTCCACCCAGGGCCGGCCGGTGAAGCTGCCCGATGCCTATGCCACGGCCCTGTTCCGCGTCACCCAGGAGGCGCTGACCAACGTCATCCGCCACGCCGGGGCGTCGCGCGCCGACCTGACCCTGACGTATTCCGCCCGCGACCTGCGCCTGACGATCAGCGACGATGGCCGCGGCTTCGACTACGCCGATGTGCAGCGCGATCCGCGCCGCGGCATCGGCCTGCGCAATATGCGTGAACGCATGACGGCGCTGTCCGGCAGCCTCAGCTTTCACACCTCGGACCAGGGCACCACGCTGCAAGCCTGGCTGCCCTTGCCCGCCCCCGCTTCCGACACCGCCCAGCCTGCATGACCCACCACCCCGACTCCATCC
>NZ_JAELTJ010000039.1 GCF_016428805.1 Achromobacter sp. ASV32 | reverse complement strand
CTTTAGTGGTGATGCGCAACGTCATCGGGTCCACCGCCTCAGTCTTGGCGACCGAGCCCAGGTACAGCGTGAACGGCGACGGGCTGTTCGGCACCTTCGGCACGCGGTCATACGTGAATACCACGTCCTCGGCGGTGAAGGGCGAGCCGTCGGAGAACTTCACGCCGGGACGCAGCTTGAACGTCCACACCTTGCCATCGACCGTCCACGATTCGGCCAGCGCCGGTTCGGGCTTGAGCTGCGCATCGGTGGCGACCAGCGTGTCGAAGATTGTCTGGGAGATCTGGGTATTCGGTGTCAGCGCGTGGTACTGCGGATCCATCGACGACGGTTCGGTCTTCAGGGCGATCACCAGGTCGCGCGCCAGCGCTGAACTGAAGGTGCCGAAGGCCAGCATTACCGCGGCCGAACCACAGGCCAACACACGTGAAAACCGAGATGCCATCGTGATCTCCCAGAGTTGTTATGGGTTTTGAACCTCGGGGCCACATTAACCAGCAAACAAGCCGCCGCGCAACAGTTATATTCCCCTATTGTTCTCGCATAACCTTGTCCCTGATATGTCTGTCCACGCCCCCATCGCCGCCATTGCAACTGCCCCCGGAAGAGGCGGCATCGGCGTCGTGCGCGTTTCTGGTGCGGACCTGTCCGAATTGGTGCGCCGCCTGTTCCAGCGCGACCTCATACCGCGTCATGCGCACTACCTGCCGTTCAAATCCCTGGATGGCGAATTGCTGGATGAAGGCATCGCGCTGTACTTTCGCGCGCCGCATTCCTATACCGGTGAAGACGTGTTGGAGCTGCAGGGCCACGGTGGCCCGGCGGTACTGCGGCGCGTGCTGGAAAGCTGCCTGGCGGCCGGCCGCGACCTGGGCGCCAGATTGGCCGAACCCGGTGAGTTCACGCGCCGCGCATTCCTGAACGACCGCATGGATCTGGCCCAGGCCGAAGCGGTCGCCGATCTGATCGAAGCCTCGTCGGTGGCCGCCGCGCGCGGCGCCATGGCGTCGCTGTCCGGCGAATTCTCGGCGCATGTCAACGACCTGTCCGACCGCATCATCCACCTGCGCATGCTGGTCGAAGCGACGCTCGATTTCCCCGAAGAAGAGATTGACTTCCTCGAGAAATACCAGGCCCGTCCCACGCTGGAAAAGCTGGCCGCGGACCTGAACCGCCTCATTGCCCAGGCGCGCCAGGGCGTCATCCTGCGCGAAGGCCTGCACGTCGTGCTGGCGGGCCAGCCCAACGTCGGCAAGTCCAGCCTGCTCAATGCCCTGGCCGGCGACGACATCGCCATCGTGACGCCGATTGCCGGCACCACGCGCGACAAAGTGGTGCAACAGATCCATATCGACGGCGTGCCGCTGCACATCGTCGACACCGCCGGCCTGCGTGAAACTGATGACACCGTCGAAAGCATCGGCATCGCCCGCACCTGGCAGGAAATCGAACGCGCCGACGTCATCCTGCATCTGCAGGACGCCACCGCCCCCGGCGACGAGCTGGATGCGCAGATCACCGCGCGCCTGCCGCCGCGCACGCCTGTCCTGAAAGTTTTCAACAAGGTCGACCTGTTATCCACAGCCTTCACGGCAGGCACCGGCGAACTCGGCATCTCGGCCAAGCGCGGCGCCGGCCTGGACGCGCTGCGGGCCGCACTGCTGCAGATCGCCGGATGGAACCCCGGCGCCGAATCCCCCTGGCTGGCGCGCGAACGTCACCTGCACGCGCTGCAAGACGCAGCGCAACACCTGGAACTGGCCGCGGAACACGCGGAACAGGATGATCGCGTGCTGGACCTGTTCGCCGAAGAACTACGGCTGGCGCATGACAGCTTGTCGAGCATCACCGGGAAATTCACCAGCGACGATCTGCTGGGGGAAATTTTCTCGAGCTTCTGCATCGGGAAATAGCAGGCCATGACTTCGGCCTGGACCACGCCCTATCGCATTCGCCTGGCCACCGCCGGGGACCAGGCCGTCATCGAGCGCATCGTCCACGACGCCTATCGCCATTACATCGACCGCATCGGCGCCACGCCGGGCCCGATGCGCGACGACTATCGCCAGCGCATCGCGCACAAGCAGGCACAAGTGCTGGAAGACGGCACAGGCGTACAGGCTGTTCTGGTGCTGGTGCGCGAGCCGGATTGTCTGCTGCTGGACAACGTGGCCGTGTCACCCGCTGCCCAGGGCAAGGGATACGGGCGCGACCTGATGCAATGGGCCGAGATCGAAGCACGCCGGGCGGGCTATCGGCAGATACGCCTGTACACGCAGGAATCGATGACAGAGAACATCGATATCTATCAGCGCTATGGCTATGTCGAGACGCATCGCGCCGAAGAGATCGGCTTGAAGCGCGTCTTCATGACGAAGATTCTTTGCTGATTTTTTCTTTTAAAGCGAGCAATTGCTCGCTTTAATTCATATCGAAGAAACGCAAGAAACCTTAAGGCCTTGCCCGCTCTTTTTCTCGTCTTCCGGCCAGCGCCAAACGCCGGATACCCGATAAAGAAAGGCTCGCCGGCAGAAGAGAAAGACTTAAAAGCGAGCTTTTGCTCATTAACTAGAAAAGAGGTTTTTCATCACGCATCCTTGGGCTTTTCCGCAGGAAATTCGGCCGTGGATCGTATCGTTTCCCGCGCAATCCGATTGCTCGCCAGCGACTTGGCATAGACCGAATCCGGCCGGATACGCTGTGCAATGACAAAGCCGGTAATGCAGGCCAGCATCAACGGCAGCATCACTTCGTAGCTCAACGTCATCTCGAAAATCATCAAAGTCGACATCAGCGGCGCATAGGTCGTGGCGGCCAGCAGCGCCCCCATGCCCACCACGGCGTAACTCGACACCGCCGACAGATCCCCCGCGGGAAACAGCGCGTGCAAACCCGACCCATACAGGGCGCCCACCGCCGCTCCCACGAACAGCGTGGGCGTGAAAACGCCGCCGATCGCGCCCGACCCCACGCTGGCGCCAGTCGCCACGATCTTGAACAGCAACACCGCGGCGACGGCCTGCCAGGCCCATTCGCTATGCAGCATGCTGTTGACCACGCTGTAACCATTGCCCCAGACCTCGGGCTTGAACACCGACAAGGCCCCCACCACCAGGCCGCCAGCCGCCATCCTGGCCCACAACGGCACAGGCATACGCCGAAACAGTGCTTTTGACGTATCCAGGAATCGCAGGAATTGCGGCGCGACCAGGCCGGCGATCAGACCCAGCCCCAGATAATTGACGACTTCCCAACCGGATACGAACTCAAACGGCGGCATATGGAACACCGCGTCGTAGTGCAGGATCTGGCGCGTGACGATGTTGGCCACCACCGAAGACACCACCAGCGGCACCAACGTGGCCGACGAAATGGCGCCGTAGACGATTTCGGAAATGAAGAGCGCGCCGGCGATCGGCGCGTTGTACGCCGCGGTGATCCCCGCCGTGGCGCCGCAGGCGACCAGCAGCCGCAGATGGCGGGGCGGCAACACCAGGTAGCGGCCCGACAGCGACGAGAACATCGCCGCCAACTGCACCATCGGGCCTTCACGGCCAATCGATGCCCCCGAACCAATTGAAAACAAAGAAGAAATACTGCGCGCCACGGTCTGCCGGAAGCCGATCACGCCTCGTCCGATAGAGATCGCTTCCATATAGTCGGCCGCGCCGCGCCGGGGCAGGCGCCTGGCGGCCCATTGCAGGATCATCCCGGCGATCGCCCCGCCCGCGGCCGGCAGCAGGAATCGCTCCCAGGGCGCCAGGCCACGCGCCAGCGACACCATGCCGTGCGGTTCGTCGGCCCCGCCCAGCAGCATCTGGATTGCGCCCAGCAGTTCGCGAAATATCACCGTGGCCAGCGCACCGGCCAGTCCCATCAGGGCCGCGGCGCACAGCGTCGCGGGCAAATTGTCGGCCAGCAAACGGCCTCGCAGCCAGGTCGCCCAGGCCGGTTTCTTGATTCGGATTTGTCGTGCCATGGCCGGATTCTACGGCGGAAAGCTGCTCACTTTTTGTTCAGCCGAACGTCAACCGAGGTGGGCACGCCACCCCTTGCGCAGCCGATTTTCCGGGCGCATCCAGGGGCCTCTAAAGGGCTGGAAAGGGGCGAAAACGAGGGTAGGCAATGGGCCGTTTTTCGGGGTAAAAGTGCCGCTGCCCACCCCCGTCTTCAGAAAAAGGCCTGTGGATAACTCCTAAGGCGGCAGGTTGTGCACATTGTGTGGAGGCAAGTTGAACAAGCATGGGTTTTGGACCCCGTCCGAAATCTTGTCCAACTTCAGCTTTTTTCCCACACAGAGTTCTTGCACAGCCAAAAACGCTCGCAAGCGTATGAAAAAAAACGGGTTTCCAAGGTTAAGGTAGTTATCCACAGGCCTTATTAATCATTAGTCTTTATATAAAGAGAAATACAGGGAAAAGACAAACATGCTTTCTCCTAGCTCCCAGCCACGCCCCCCCGGACTCCGTCCATGCGCATCCTCCTGATAGAAGACGAAGCTGAACTTGCCCGCTGGTTGGCCAGAAGCCTGGCCCGGCATGCGGGCTTCGTGGTGGAGTGGGCGGATGACGGACTGGTCGCCGAAAGAAGACTGGCTGTCGAAGAATTCGATGCCGTCGTGCTCGACTTGGGATTGCCGGGCATGGATGGCCATACTTTGCTGGCGAAGATTCGCGCGCGGGACGACCGTACGCCGGTGCTGGTCTTGACCGCGCGCGATTCCCTGGCCGAAAAAATCGGGACGCTTCACCAGGGCGCCGACGATTTCCTGCCAAAACCCTTTGTTGTGGAAGAGTTGGAAGCCCGTTTGATTGCGCTGGTACGACGTAGCCGTGGTCGCGAACATCCGCGACTTGCCCTGGGAAACCTGGTTTTCGAGACTGCCGCGCAAAAATTCACGGTGTCCGGACAGCCTTTGCAGTTATCCCCACGTGAACATTCCGTGTTGCGAGTACTGATCCAGAAAAGCGGCGAGCCCATCAACAAGCAGCAGATCCTGGATCGCATCGTCACCGACGATGCCGATATCAACCTCGAAGCCATCGAAGTACTTGTGCACAGGTTGCGCAAGAAATTGGCGGAAACAGGCGTGCAGATCACGACCATGCGCGGCATGGGCTACTGCCTGGAGAACGCTGTTGACAACTAGTTTTCCGAAAAAAACCGCGATTTCCAGGAAAAAAAACCGCACCCGGACCCTGAAAACTCAACTGCTGTGGTGGCTGATTCCGACTTTGGTCCTGGTGATGATGGGCGCGTTGTGGCTGTCGAACCACCAACTGCGCAACCAGGTCGACATTGCCTATGACCGGTCACTTGCTGGCGCGCTGCGCGCGATCGACCACAACATATCCACAGCCAGCGGTGGATTAGCCATGGAGCAGCCATACCTGATGCTGGAATTTTTCGAGCTGACGGCCAATGGCAGCGTGTTCTACCGGGTGGCTACTGAAGACGGGCTGGCCGAAATCGGCCATCCCGGGCTACCCATGCCGGCCCAGCCCCTGGTATCTGGCGAACCGCAGTTCTTCTACGCGACCTACCAGGGCGCCCCGGTCCGGGTGGCCGCCCTGGCGCGAACGATGGATCCGCCGCTGTACGCAAACAAAGGGGGGCGGGTTATTGTCCAGGTCGCCGAGGGGCTGGAAAGCCGCCAGGCGTTCCTGCACCAGGTCCTGGTGCGTTCGGTCGAGCGTGACCTGGCCGTGATCCTGATCAGCGTGCTGGTGATCGTCCTGGGCGTTTTCATGGCCCTGCGTCCCCTGGCCAGGTTGCGGCAGGACCTGGAAAGGCGTCCTGCAGACGATTTAAGCCCCGTCAGCGCGTCCGACCTGCCAGGTGAGGTCCTGCCCCTGGTCAGCGCTGTAAACCTCCACATGGCCCGCTACGCGGCTCAGGCGAGGGTCCAGAGCCAGTTCCTGGACGACGCCTCGCACCAATTGCGTACGCCGCTGTCGGTCTTGCGCACCCAAACCGCCTATGCCTTGCGCGAAACATGCCCCCAGGAGGTCCGTACAGCCCTTCTGGCGATGCAGGAGGGCCTGGACAGGGCGGTACGCACCACCAACCAGATGCTGGCCCTGGCACGCGCCAAGGACGCTTCCGTGGCCGAAGGCGGTTTCGTGCCCGAACCGGTCGACCTCGCTGAGGTGGCGGACGGGGTGATCCGCAACCTCTTGCCCACGGCCCGCGCCCGCCAGCTGGACATCGGCCTGGAAGCCGAACAAGGCGCGGTCATGGTCGACGGTGCCGACTGGCTGCTGCGCGAGGCGGTGGGCAATCTGGTCGACAACGCCATCCGCTACACCTCGCCCGGCGGGGTGGTCACGGTACTGGTCAGCCGGCAGGGCAACCAGGCCCGCCTGGCAGTCGAAGACAGCGGTCCCGGCATGTCGGCCGAGGACATTGCGCGCGCCGGCGTGCGCTTTCGCCGCGGCGCCGCAGGCAAGAACAAGCCCGGCGCAGGTCTGGGGCTGGCTATCGTGGGCACCATCGCCGAAATCCTGGGCGCCCGCCTGGTGTTGGAGAACCGCGCCCCCTTGCCCGGCCTGCGCGCATCCTTGGTGTTTTCCCTCGAATCCGCCACCGATGTTGCGGCGCATCAGGAAAATGGCGCTTTTTGAAAGGTGCTAGAAAGCTTCGGTTTTGTACGGTTGCATCCGCTGGACCCGCCTTGCCGCATGCCACCGGGGCAGCCAGCCATAGCTAGACCTATAAATCTCGGAGACACAAAAATGCAGACCAGCCTGAAGCTGCGCCTGGCCGCCGTCACGGCGCTTGGCGCGATCACCCTGTCCCTGGGCGCGGCCCATGCCGCCGACGAACCGCGCCGTCCGGAATGCATTGCGCCGGCCCAGCCAGGCGGCGGCTTCGACCTGACCTGCCGGCTGGCCACCGAAGGCCTGAAGCAAAGCGGCGCGCTCAAGAGCGCCATGCGCATCGTCTACATGCCTGGCGGCATCGGCGCGGTGGCCTATAACAACATCGTGGCGCAGCATCCCAACGAGCCCGGCACGATCGTGGCCTTTTCGGGCGGTTCGCTGCTGAACCTGGCGCAAGGCAAGTTCGGCAAGTACAACGTCAACGACGTGCGCTGGCTGGCGGCCATCGGTACCGACTATGGCGTCGCGGTGGTGCGCAATGATTCGCCCTACACCGATCTGAAGGGCCTGATGGAAGCCTTCAAGCAGGATCCGACCAAGATCGTGCTGGGTGCAGGCGGCACCGTGGGCAGCCAGGACTGGATGAAGGCCGCGCTGACCGCCAAGGCGGCCGGCGTGGATTTCAAGAAGATGCGGTTCGTGGCCTTTGAAGGCGGCGGCGAAGCCGTCACGGCGCTGCGCGGCGGCCACATCCAGGCCTATATGGGCGATGCCGCTGAAGCCTTCACCATGCTGGAAGGCGGCGCGCCGATTCGCGTGCTGGCCGTGTTCAACGATCAGCGCCTGCCGGGCAAGCTGGGCACCGTGCCCACCGCCAAGGAACAAGGCTACGACATCGTCTGGCCCATCATCCGCGGCTTCTATGTGGGGCCGAAGGTGTCCGATGCCGACTACCAGTTCTGGGTTTCCGCGTTCAAACGCGTCACCGACGCGCCCGAGTTCGCCAAGCTGCGTGAACAGCAGGGGCTGTTTCCCTTCAACAAGACGGGCGCCGAGCTGGACGAGTACGTGAAGCAGCAGGTCAAGCAGTACGCCGAATTGGCTGACACCTTCGGCCTGATCAAGAAATAGGCCAATAGGCATCCCATCCGACCGCGCGCGACGTGCGCGCCCCGTTGCCGCCGGCGCCGCCCGCGGCCGGGGATGGCTCGTGCCGCGCGGTCCTTCTACCAACGGAAAGCTGATCATGAACGATCGAATCCTGGGCATCGCAGCGCTTGCGCTGGCGGCCTTCATGACCTGGGCAGGGTGGGGCATCGAAGCGCCCTTTGCCTATGAACCGGTGGGGCCGCGCGCCTTCCCGCTGTTACTGGCCCTGATCATCGGCTTGTGCGGTCTGCGACTGGCGTACAAGGGCGGCAATCACGTCGAGCCCAATCCGGCCGGCGCCAATGTGCGCATCGTGATGATGGTGCTGTTCGCCGCGGCCTACGCCTTCCTGTTCCAGTGGCTGGGCTTCATCCTCGCCACCGCGTTGATGACGGTGTTCGTCGGCCGCCTGTTCGGCGGCGGCTGGGTCAAGTGCGCCATTGGCGGCATCGTCATGAGCGCTTTCTTCTACGTGCTGTTCGACAAGGTGCTGGACGTGGTCCTGCCCGGCGGGCTGCTGGAGAACCTGATATGAGCGGAATTCTTGATCATCTGTCGATCGGTTTTGGGGTTGCGTTTTCGTGGACCAACATCCTGGTGGCGGCGATAGGTTCGTTTTTCGGCACCATGGTGGGCGTGCTGCCTGGCTTGGGGCCGATCAACGGCGTTGCGATGTTGATCCCGATCGCGTTCGCGATGAACCTGCCGCCCGAGACCGCGCTGATCCTGCTGGCGGCGGTGTACGTGGGCGCGGAATACGGCGGCCGCATTACCTCGATCCTGCTCAACGTGCCGGGCGAGGCCAGCGCCATCATGACAACGCTGGATGGCTATCCGCTGGCGCGCCAGGGCCTGGCCAATGTGGCGCTGTCGCTGTCGGCGTGGTCGGCGTTTTTCGGCGCGCTGGTGTCGGTGGTCGGCATCATCCTGCTGGCGCCGATGCTGGCGAAGTGGGCATTGGCATTCGGTCCTGCCGAATACTTCGTGCTGATGATCTTTGCGTTCTGCTGCTTGACCAGCCTGCTTGGAAAGCAGCCGGTCAAGGGCGTGCTCGCGGCGATGATCGGCCTGTCGATTTCGGTGATCGGCGTGGATGCGAATTCCGGGGTATACCGCTATACCTTCGAGTCCGTGCACCTGGCCGACGGCATCGATTTCGTGGTGGTGGTGATCGCGTTGTTCGCGGTCAGCGAGATGCTGGAAATGCTGGAAAAGGTGATGGCCGGGCATAGCGTCGAGGTCAAATCCAGCGGCCGCAAACTCTTCAATCTGAAGGAGCTTGCATTCACCTGGTGGAGCGTGGTGCGCAGCGCCTTTGTCGGTTTTGGCGTGGGCGTGCTGCCCGGCGCAGGCGCAAGCGTGGCCGCAGCGGTGGCGTACTCGCAGGAAAAGCGCATCATCGAAGCCAAGGACCCGGATGCCAAGTTCGGCCGTGGCGACATGCGTGGCCTGGTGGCGCCGGAAGCGGCCGCCACGGCGTCGGCGATCGGTTCGTTCGTGCCGATGCTGACCCTGGGCGTGCCGGGTTCCGGCACCACCGCCGTGATGATGGGGGCGCTGACGCTCTACAACATCACGCCGGGTCCGGTGCTGTTTGAATCCAAACCCGAACTGGTATGGGGGCTGATCGCATCGCTGTTCGTGGCCAACGTGCTGCTGTTCATCATGAATGTGCCGATGGTGCGCGTGTTCTCGAAGGTGCTGTCGGTACCTGGCTGGCTGATGGTGCCGGGCATCCTGTGCATCAGCTATATCGGCGTGTACGCCATCAACGCGGGCACGTTCGACCTGTTGCTGGTCGTGGGCATCGGCGCGTTGGGCTATCTGCTGCGCAAGTTCGGCGTACCGATGGCGCCGTTGGTGCTGGGGGTGGTGCTGGGCAACATGATGGAGCAGAACCTGCGTCGTGCCTTGTCGATCACGGACGGCAACGTGTCGGTGCTGTTCGGCAGTCCTGTTGCCATCGCACTGTGGACGGCTGCCGCCGCCGTGGTGATCGTGCCGCAGGTTCTTCGCCGGATGCGCCGGGCCAAGCGGGTTGCCGCCGAGCCGGTGTGATGTTTTTCGCGGACAGGTTTGCGAGTTGACGCCCGTAAGCCTGCCGCGCAATCCCGCACCGGCTATTGCATGGGAGCGCTGCGGCGCTCCCTTTTTTACGATGAGTCGGGATTGCCAGGGCTGGACGAAAAAAAGCCCCTTGCGGGGCTTTTCCGTGCCGTGCCGGCGCCGTCAGACTTGCGCCAGACGTTCGAGCGCTGCGTCCAGTGTGGCGTCTTTCTTGGCAAAGCAGAAGCGCACGATGCGATGGTTCGATTCGGCCGCATCGGGTCGCTGGTAGAACGCGGAAACCGGGATCACCGTCACGCCATGGCGCACCGTCAGGTCACGCGCGAAATCGGCTTCGTTCTGTTTGGAAATCTCGCTGTAGTCTGCCAGCAGGAAGAACGTGCCGGGGCTGGGCAACGGCTTGAAGCGCGTCTTGGCCAGGCCTTGCGAAAGGCGGTCGCGCTTGGCCTGGTAGAACGCAGGCAGATCCAGGTAGGGTTTGGGATCGCGCATGAACTCGGCCAGGGCGAACTGCATCGGCGACGGCACAGTGAACACCATGAACTGGTGCACCTTGCGCAGCTCGGCGCTCAGTTGCCGCGGCGCGCAGCAGTAGCCGATCTTCCAACCGGTGGTGTGATAGGTCTTGCCGAACGAAGAAATGACGAAGGCGTGCTCGGCCAGAAGCGGGCGGCGCGCCACGCTGGCGTGCGGCTTGCCATCGAACACGATGTGTTCGTAGACCTCGTCGGACACCAACAGCACGCCAGTATCGCGAACGATGGCTTCCAGCGCGTCCAGGTCACTGTCGTCCAGCACGGCGCCGGTGGGGTTGTGCGGAAAGTTCAGCATCAACAGACGCGTCTTGGACGTGATGGCGTCGCGCACGCGTTGCCAGTCGATGCGGTAGTAGGGATCATCGGCGGTGGGCGCGCGCAGGGGCACGGGCACGGCCGTGCCGCCGGCCAGGCGGATGGCGGGCAGGTAGGAGTCGTAGCAGGGCTCGATGACGACGACTTCATCGCCGCTGTTCACGGCAGCCAGCACCGTGGCCATCAACGCTTCGGTCGCGCCGCTGGTGACGGTGATCTCGGTTTCGGGGTCGTAGGCGCGGCCGTACAGCGCCTGGGTTTTAGTGGCGATGGCCTCGCGCAGGGGCGCGATGCCGGGCATGTAGGGATACTGATTATGGCCGTCGGCCATGGCCTTGCTGACTAGCGCGCATAGCGCCGGATCCGGATCAAAGTCCGGGAAGCCCTGGCCCAGGTTGATGGCCTTGTGCTCGATGGCCAGGCGGCTCATTACTGTGAAGATGGTGGTGCCGACGTCGGGAAGTTTGGATCGGATCATGGTGGACGCGAAAGTGAACGCTAGGTATGCACGACAGTTTTCGTAAGTATCCCACTAACTCATAATTCCGGTTTCGCATGAGCTTATGGCGTGGACGGTGTCGTGGTGCAAAACATGTGGTTGAGGGTCCTCGGCGGATTGCTGATCGCGTTGACGGGGGCGTTGCTGGCGGTTTGGGCGCACATTCCGTTGCCCTGGATGCTGGGGGCGCTGCTGTTGACGGCGGCGGTGCGGATCGGCGGTCTGCGCACGGTGTGCCCTCGGCCTGCGCGCAATGCGGGGCAATGGGTCATCGGTACATCGCTCGGCCTGTATTTCACGCCGCAGGTCATCGGGCACATCGGCGCGAATGCCGGGCCGATCATTGTCGGCATGCTTTTCGCGTTGGGGCTGGCGTTCATCGGCACCGCCATCCTGCGGCGCTATACCGACGTGGATTTCAAGACTGCATGGTTCTCCTGCGCCATCGGCGGGGCCAGCGAGATGGCCAGCCTGGCCGAGCGCCACGGCGCGCGCATCGACCGCGTCGCTACCGCGCACAGTGTGCGTGTGCTGATGGTGGTGTTGACGGTGCCGTTCATTTTCCAATGGTGGGGTGTGGCGGGTATCGACCCGACGGTGCCGGGGCCTCGCACGGTACATGGCGCAGGCCTGGCCGCGCTGGTGGGCCTGACCTGCGTCGGTGGCGCGTTCTTCATGAAGCTGCGCTTGCCCAATCCGTGGGTGCTGGGGCCGATGCTGGTAGCCATGATCCTGACGAGCAACAACATTGAACTGTCGGCGTTGCCGGAGTTCGTGCCAAAGATAGGCCAGTTGTTTATCGGGTGGTCCCTCGGTGACCGCTACCGGCCGGATTTTTTCCGTGCGGCACCGCGATTCATCGCGGCCGTGGCCGGGTTCACGGTGATTGCACTGGCCTTGGCCTTCGGCCTTGGCGCGCTGTTGTCGCTATGGTCGGCGGCGCCCATTCCGACACTGATCCTGGGTACGACGCCAGGCGGCATTGCAGAGATGGCGATCACCGCAAAGGTGTTGCAACTGGGGGTGCCGGTGGTCACGGCGTTTCACGTGACGCGCATGGTTTTCGTGGTGATGGTGACCGGACCGATGTACGCGTTTCTGGCACGGCGACAGGCTAATTCCGCGTGACGGTATTGAGCTTCCAGTCAGAAAAATACGACATTGGGGTAAACAACTATATGAGTCTGTAATGTCGGATGAGTATGCTGATTCCGCAGTTGATTCAAGCAGCGCGCGGACTCGTTCTGCTGCTTTTGCGGCATGCGAGAACGCAGCAGCAACGCAGGTATCCCTACCGGTCGTTCAGTTCTCACGGCGTCCTTGATTCATTGCATTTCGAGTTAATTACAGGACGCTAGGAAAATGGCTCAGAAGGGCAAAGTTAAGTGGTTCAACGCTGACAAGGGTTACGGCTTTATCACGCCGGACACCGGCGGTACCGATGTTTTCGCACACTTTTCCGCCATCCAGGGCCGCGGCTATCGCAGCCTGAACGAAGGGCAGGAAGTCGAATTCGAAGTCAAGGATGGTCCGAAAGGACCTCAAGCGGCCGAAATTCGCCCGCTCTAAATCGGGAAATCCCAATTTCCCGTCCGCCAGGTCGAACCTGGCTACAACGCCCCAGAGCCTCACGGTCTGGGGCGTTGTTTCATTCCGGCTCAGTGATGATTTTCCTGCGCCGAAAGCCAAAAGTTAGTGTTCACTAACATATCCTCCAACCTTGGATAAGTTTGTGGATAATTATTTTTGGACATGGGTATTGAGTTGCTCAGTATTGAAGCAACGGTGGTTTTGAAATCCCGGTTTTGCACATTTTTCGGCGGGTTCTGAAGCGCAGACACGGTGCTCGGTCTGCCGGCGCCCGCATCAGACTGATGGCTTGATGTTTCATCGAAAACATGGCTTTTCCCTAGGGAAACCATGTGGTTACGCTATTTTCGCAGGCCTGTTTTCCCGCGCTCGAGAGAGATTCCTGCAGCGGCTTTTCCAGCTGCTGAGTACCTTTCGGTGCATTCTGGACGCGGTTGTTCACAAAGATATCCCCATCCCGGTTATGCACAGAATTACGCCTTGAATGGCCGAATGGCGGGTGCTCAACCTGTGGATAGAAATGGGGAAAGCTGTCCGGGATGGCGCTTGTTCAGAGCAGTGCAGGCGTCTCCGGTTCCCGGCCTGCGGGTTCATGATCCGCCTCTTGTGGATTTCACGTGAAAGTGAAATTCGTGCCGTTTTCAACGCGAGTGACTTTTCCACAGCCCTTATGTGCATCGACTCCGCCAAATGGATGATGGCGTTGGCCTTTTGGCGCAGGCAAGATGATTATTGGATCAAGCCGCTTGCGCTGACTTGTGCACAGGGGCGGCGATGGGATCTCGTGTGGATAGCGCTGGGGATAAGTGCCGCGCGCTGGGGCAGGCGTATAAGCCGCGATTGGACTTTTCGGTCACATCGAAGTGCCCTAGCGCATTGCATCCTTGCTGTTCGGCAACACGTCCGCAAGCGTGGGGCGAGGGGTTTCGACGGCGGGCCGATGCCGGCGTTAAGAAAGCTTATCGAATCGATAGCGGCGACTTATCCACATTTTTTTCCACCGAATTTCGCGGGCCAACTTCCCCTCGGTGTGGACGCTCATCCTGGCCCATGACACGCTTTTCCGGATAGGTATTTCGCGCCGTTCTGTCCTGATTCTCCTGGGGCGTCGTTGCCTATTTGGGTGTTTTCCTGAATCTGGGTAATTGACTCGCTCCTATCGGGAACGCGTGGAAGCCGAGGTGTTTTTGCTCTCGCCTGCGTGGCTATCCTTCGAGTTATCCCCAAAGTTGTTCCACGTGAAACGGGCGATCTGCGCACCCGGGATTGTGGATGAGGTTGTTGATAAATCGATGTGTCCCGGATCGACGCATTCGACGCTACCGCATGACCGGATGCAGTTACTGCAGGCCGATTGACTTGCGCAGTGTTCCACAATCCTCTGCACGTTTATGCGGTGGGTGAGGCTGGCCAATTGCGGGGACGCATAGAGGTGGCGCGTTTCCCTGTCTGGCCGGCCGCGGCGATTGCAGGTGGGTGGCATAGGTCAGCGTGCGCGGCTGTCGCTGAATTTATGTTTCAGGCGGATGACCGGAGACATTCAATCTTGTCGCTCGACCGAGGCAAACTTCCGTGAGGATCGTGAATTTTTCGTGGAATGTGGGAGACGGGCCGTTGTTGCGAGGCCGACGTTTCACGTGAAACCAGAAAAATAGTCGGCTTTCCGGGGTAAGGGGTAGGGTAGGGTTCAGAAAATCGTTTTTATTTTGTTGGTACAGATGCCAGCCGGCGCTTGCATGGTTGCTGTTCGGTGCGAAGAATATCGCAAGAAAGCGGATTCAAGACCGCCTTGTCAGGCGTTTTCGATCGGGGTCGATCTGTATGTTCCACGTGAAACATAGATTCTGTAGCGATCGAAGAGCTTAGTGAGAGCGCTGATCGGTGTTTCGAGGACGATGTTCCACGTGAAACATCGGACTCTAAGGCCGTAGGAAAGGCGGAAATTCAAGGAGTGGGTTGCCCTAGACTGACGCAGCGAACCCAGACTCACAGCCGGTTTGAGGCGGTGTTTCACGTGAAACACTCGAATATCCGGCATGGTCGGATGCGATGTTTCACGTGGAACATCATCGCCTGCGCCTTTCGGCGGGATATCGAAACGTCAATAAGTGAATGCCAAGGCCGGTTGGATTGTGTCTGTCGGGAGACTGTGTCCGGTATTGGACAGCGTCGGACCGGGAACGCGAGCTTTGAACGTTCACCGGTACGCCAGCAATTGATATCTCGTTGCCACGTTTCACGTGAAACATGACGGCGCCCCGGCGACGTGGCCATGGATGTTCCACGTGAAACAACGAATCAACGGTGGCAAATGCCGACATATTCATTAGGGTAGAGGACCGCCCCGTTGCCTTTTGCACACGGACCTGGCGCTCTCGGAACGTCATTGCTGCACCGAATCATGTTTCACGTGAAACATGCCCCCCCTGCCTCTATAATGAGCACCGAACGCTCTCTTACCTCCCCATCATGGATTATCCCCGCGAATTCGATGTCATCGTCGTCGGTGGCGGCCACGCCGGCACTGAGGCGGCGCTGGCTGCAGCACGTGCTGGCGCCCAGACGCTGCTGTTGACCCACAACATCGAAACCCTAGGTCAAATGTCTTGCAATCCTTCCATCGGCGGGATTGGTAAAGGCCATCTCGTCAAGGAAGTGGACGCCCTGGGCGGCGCCATGGCTTTGGCGACGGACGAGGCGGGGATTCAGTTCCGCATCTTGAACGGCTCCAAGGGCCCGGCCGTACGCGCAACGCGTGCCCAGGCAGACCGGGTGCTGTACCGCCAGGCTATCCGTGGCCGTCTGGAAAATCAGCCCAACCTGTGGCTGTTCCAGCAGGCGGTAGAAGATCTGATGGTGGAAGGCGATCGCGTAGTCGGCGCTGTGACACAGGTCGGACTGAAGTTCCGTGCCAAGACCGTGGTCCTGACCGCGGGCACCTTTCTGAACGGTTTGATTCACGTGGGGCTGCAGAATTACTCTGGCGGCCGTGCTGGGGATCCCCCGGCAATTTCCCTGGGCCAACGCCTGAAGGAACTGCAGCTTCCCCAGGGGCGCTTGAAGACCGGTACCCCGCCGCGCATTGACGGTCGTAGTATCAACTACAGCATCCTGGAAGAACAACCAGGTGACCTGGATCCGATCCCGGTTTTCTCGTACATGGGCAACGTGGCTATGCACCCCCGGCAGTTGCCGTGCTGGATCACGCATACCAATGCGCGAACCCACGACATCATCCGCGGTGGCCTGGACCGCTCGCCGATGTATAGCGGCGTCATCGAAGGGGTGGGGCCGCGCTACTGCCCGTCCATTGAAGACAAGATCCATCGCTTTGCCGACAAAGCCTCGCACCAGGTCTTTCTCGAACCCGAAGGGCTGGACACACACGAGGTCTATCCCAACGGCGTCTCGACGAGCCTGCCGTTCGATGTGCAGCTGGACTTGATTCATTCCTTGCCCGGCCTGGAAAACGCGCACATCCTGCGCCCCGGCTATGCGATCGAATACGATTACTTCGATCCACGTGGATTGAAGAGCACGCTTGAAACCAAGGCGATTTCCGGCCTGTTCTTTGCCGGACAGATCAATGGCACGACCGGCTACGAGGAAGCCGCTGCGCAAGGCTTGCTGGCCGGCGTGAACGCCGCGCTGCAATCCCTGGGCCGCGATCCGTGGACGCCGCGTCGCGACGAGGCCTATCTGGGTGTGTTGGTGGACGACCTGGTGACGCGTGGCGTGACCGAGCCCTATCGTATGTTCACCTCGCGCGCCGAATATCGCTTGAGCCTGCGCGAAGACAATGCGGATCTGCGCTTGACCGAAATCGGCCGCCAGCTGGGCATTGTCGACGACCTTCGCTGGGATGCATTCAATCGCAAGCGCGACGCGGTAGCCACGGAAGTCGAACGCCTGAAATCATCGTGGGTGAATCCGCGCCTGCTGCCGCTCGAAGTGGCCGAGCCCTTGCTCGGCAAGGCAATTGAACGTGAGTACTCACTAGCAGACCTTCTGAAACGTCCGAATGTTTCCTATGAAGCCTTGATGGCCGCCCGCAATGTCGATGGCACGTTGCTGGCGGGTCCGGGCGTCGTGGCGGACGAGGTCCTGGCAGAGCAGGTGGAGATCCAGGTGAAGTACGCCGGATACATCGCCCGCCAGCAGGACGAAGTCCAGAAACAGATCGCGCACGAACAGCAGCCGATTCCGGCGGACGTCGACTACGACGCCGTGACCAGCCTGTCGTTCGAAGTGCGCCAGAAACTCAAGACGCATCGGCCCGAGACGGTTGGCCAGGCCGCCCGTATTTCGGGCGTGACGCCGGCGGCGATCTCGTTGCTGCTCATTCACCTCAAGCGCCTGCATTACGGCTCGCGCAAGCAAGCCGCATGAGCGCCCATCCCACTCCGGCCGGCGCAGACATGGCCGGCCGTCTCTCCCGTGCATTCGAGCAACTGGGGCTGCAGGCTGACGCCGACGCGGCCGCCAAGCTGCTCGACTACCTGACGCAGATGCAGCGCTGGAACCGGACCTATAACCTGACTGCCATCCGCGATCCGCAACAGATGCTGGTACAGCATCTGTTCGACAGCCTGGCCGCCGTGGGCCCCTTCAGCGACGCGCTGGGTCAGCCAGGGGCACCGGCCAAGGTCTACGACGTCGGCTCCGGTGGCGGCCTGCCTGGCGTCGTCCTGGCGGTCATGCGGCCCGAGTGGTCGGTGACCTGCATCGACGCCGTCGAAAAGAAAACCGCGTTCGTGCGGCAGATGAGCGGCGCGCTGGCCTTGCCCAACCTGCAGGCCCGCCACGCACGCATCGAAACGCTGGACCCCGCTGACTGCAATATTGTGACGTCGCGCGCCTTCGCATCCTTAGATGATTTTGCGATGCTCGCGGGCAGGCACGTGCGCAACGATGGTACCCTCGTCGCCATGAAGGGCAAGGTCCCCGATGATGAAATCACAGCGTTGCATGCGCGCGGGGAATGGCAAGTCGACCATATTCAGCAGCTCCGCGTGCCGGAGCTGCAAGCAGAACGCTGCCTGATCTGGATGCGCCGCAGTCAAGGAACCCTATGAAGAACTTACCCCCCAGCTCGTCCGCCCGCGTTTTCTGCATCGCCAACCAGAAAGGCGGTGTGGGCAAGACGACCACCGCCATCAATCTGGCGGCCGGCCTTGCGACGCACAAGCAACGCGTGCTGCTGGTGGACCTTGACCCTCAAGGCAACGCCACGATGGGCAGTGGCATCGACAAGAACTCGCTTGAGTCGAACCTGTACCAGGTGCTGATTGGCGAGTCCACGATCGAGCAGGCGCGCGTACGTTCGGAATCGGGTGGCTACGATGTGCTGCCCGCCAATCGCGAGTTATCCGGCGCCGAGATCGACCTGGTGCAGATGGATGAGCGCGAGCGTCAGCTCAAGGCCGCCATCGACACGGTTGCGACCCAATACGACTTCGTCCTGATCGACTGCCCGCCGACCTTGTCGCTGCTGACGCTGAACGGCCTGGCCGCGGCACACGGCGTCATCATTCCGATGCAGTGCGAATACTTTGCGCTTGAGGGGCTGTCGGATCTGGTCAACACGATCAAGCGCGTTCACCGCAATATCAATGACGACCTGCGCGTCATCGGTTTGCTGCGCGTGATGTTCGATCCGCGCATGACGCTGCAGCAGCAGGTGTCCGCGCAGCTCGAGGCGCACTTTGGCGACAAGGTCTTCAAGACCGTCGTGCCGCGCAATGTGCGCTTGGCCGAGGCGCCCAGCTACGGCATGCCCGGCGTGGTCTATGACCGTGCGTCGCGCGGCGCGCAAGCCTACATCGCCTTCGGCGCCGAAATGATCGAGCGCGTTCGCGACCTCAACACGTAAAGCCCGGGCATGTCCGCCGTAATGCACCTTTCTTCGATCAACGACGCCTTGCCCCGCACGCCGCCTGCCGACGTGCGCGATGCGCTGCGCGTGCGGTTGGAAGAGGCTGCGCTCAATGCCACGGCGGTGCGCGCGCAGATGCTGTACGACGGTTGGCTGGTGCGTTTTGCGCCGTCGTCCGCTAAACGGGTACGCAGCATCAATGTGCTGGGGTTATCCACACGTCCTTTGGACGAGCGGCTGGCGTATTGTTCAACGTTGTATGCGCGTCATGGTTTGCCCATGGTGCTGCGCATCACCTCCATCGGTCCCGATTTCGCCCTGGACGCCGATCTGGAGTCCCGTGGTTACATCCTCACCGGCGAGACCCGAGTCATGAGCATGCCGCTCGCCCCCAGGCCTGGCGCCCGGGGCGATCTGCTTTTCAAGACAGTGGACGCTGCCCGATTCGCGGCGGCGGTCGGGCGTATGCGTGATTCGCGGGCCGAACACATCGCCGAGCATCAGGCACGCCTGGAAGGCCTGGCTGTGGATATCTTGCCGGTGCTCGCCACGGACAGCGCCGGACGTTGCGTGGCCGCCGGCATGGCCGTACGCGATGGCGACGTCGTGGGGATATTCGATGTGGTGACCGACCCGGGCCAGCGGCGCAAAGGCCACGCGGCAAGACTGGTCGAACATCTGTTGGCTTGCGGCGCCGAAGGCGGCGCCACCACGGCCTATTTGCAGGTAGAGCCGGAAAACACCGCGGCGCGCGCCTTGTACGCCCGCTACGGTTTCAAAGACTGTTACGCGTATTGGTACCGCCTGCCCGCCGAGCAGGCGGACGCCTGAGCCTGGCTCGGGATACAAAAACAGAAGGAAAGAGGATTTAACTATGGCCACCAAGAAACCCAAGGGTTTGGGTCGCGGACTTGACGCCTTGCTGGGCGCCGATGCGCCCGCCATCGACAACATCGGCAAGGCTGCGGCCAAGCCCGAGGGTCTGCCGTCCACCTTGCCTGTTTCGAAGATGCGAGCCGGCAAATATCAGCCGCGCACCCGCATGGACGAAGGCGCGCTGGGCGAGCTGGCCGAATCGATCCGCACGCAAGGAATCATGCAACCCATTCTTGTGCGCGCGCTGGGCGATGCGCCTGGCCACTACGAGATCATCGCGGGCGAGCGCCGTTTCCGCGCGGCGCAGCTCGCGGGGCTGAAAGAAGTGCCGGTGCTGGTACGTGAAGTTGCCGATGAAAACGCGGCTGTCATGGCGCTGATCGAAAATATCCAGCGCGAAGACCTGAATCCGCTGGAAGAAGCCCACGGCGTGCGCCGCCTGCTGGATGAATTCGGTCTGACGCACGAGCAGGCCGCTCAGGCCATCGGCCGCTCGCGCTCGGCCACCAGCAACCTGCTGCGCCTGTTGAATCTGGCCGCCGCGGTGCAGACCATGCTGCTGGCCGGCGACGTCGACATGGGCCACGCCCGCGCCCTGCTGGCCGTGGATGCGGCTACGCAGATCCAATTGGCCAATCAGATCATTGCGCGCCGCCTGTCGGTGCGCGAGGCCGAAAAGCTCGTTGCCAAGACCGCCAAGGAAGCCGAGACCTCGGCCTCGCCTCGCAAAAAGGCCAATGGCGCATCGCGCGACTTGACTCGCCTGGAAGAGGCGCTGTCCGATCATCTGGGCACCCGTGTGGCGCTCAAAGTCGGGGCCAAGGAAAAGGGCCAGATCGTCATCGATTTCCATGGCTGGGAACACCTGAATTCGCTGCTCGAGCGTCAAGGCCTGTCCGGAGTGGTCGATGCCTGATCAGCCGCTGCCGGTTATCGCGGTACTGGCCACGGGCGGCACCATTGCCGGCGCCCAGGCCGACGCGACATCGGCCGGCTACAAGGCCGGCTCGTTCTCCGTAGGCGACCTGCTGGCGGCCGTGCCGCAGCTGGCGGGCCTGGCGGACATCCGCGCCGAGCAGGTGGCCAATGTGGGTAGCCAGAATATGACGCACGATGTCTGGCGCGCGCTGGCGCAACGCGTGGACGCGCTATGCGCGGACGCCTCGGTTGCGGGCATCGTTATTACCCATGGCACGGATACGCTCGAAGAGACCGCGTATTTCCTCAGCTTGGTCATTCGTCATGACAAACCGGTGGTGTTGGTGGGCGCGATGCGCCCGGCCACCGCGCTCGGCGCCGAAGGCCCCGCCAATCTGTACAACGCCGTGGCGCTGGCGCGGCACCCCGACGCGCGCGGCCGCGGCCCGTTGGTCGTGATGAACGAAGACGTGCATTACGCGCGCGAGATCCAGAAGATCGCCAGCGCGGGCATCAACGCCTTTGCGTCGCCCAATCGCGGACGCGCGGGGGTGATGCACGGCGGCGCACCCTACTTCTATTCGCGCAACACCACCACGCATACGACACAAAGCGAGTTTTCACTCGCATTGCTGGAAAAGTCCGGCTGGCCGCGTGTGGATATCGTCTACGCGCACGCCAACCTGCAGGCCGATGTGATTGCATTCATTGCCGGGCAGGCCGATGGCATCGTGCTGGCCGGCGTGGGCGACGGCAATGCCACCGACCTGGCCGTTGATGCGTTGACTCGTGCCGCGGCCGATGGCGTCGCCGTGGTGCGGTCCAGCCGCACGGGCAGCGGCTTCGTGGCGCGCGATGTCGAACTTGACGACGCGGCGCTCGGTTTTGCCGCCGCACGCGACCTGAACCCCCAGAAGGCGCGCATCCTGCTGATGCTGGCGCTGTGCGTGACGCGCGAGCCGGCTGCCGTGCAACGCTACTTCGACCGCTACTGAAGACCGGCTGGATCAGGCGCGGCATCCGCATGCCGCGCCAGTCCCAGGCTGGCCTTGAGCATGTCATAGACCTGCCGCGTCAGCGGATTGATCAGGTCACGCCTTATCCACAGGAAGTACGTGACGTCCGGCAAGGGCGGCAGGCCTTCCTTTTCCCCCAGCACTCGCATTTCCGGTCCGAGCAGCTCGACGCTGCGCGCGGTTACGCCCAGGCCGGCTCGCAATGCAGCCTTGATGCCCACCAGGTTGGGCGCCACGTAGTTGGTGTGCCAGCGCACCTGCGCCTGTTCCAGCGCCGTCAGCGCCAGGCGGCGGAAGATGCTGGGTTCGTCGGCCAACACCAGCGGCACGGGGGCACTCGCATCGTGTACGTAGTCGGCCGAAGCGAGCCAGACGGTAGGCGAAGTGCGCAGCGCCACGCCTTCGAAATCCTGGTCAAAGCGGGTTGAGATGGTCAGGTCGAGCTCACCGGCCCGCAGCGCGTCCATCAGGAACGGACTTCGGTCGGCGCGGATTTCGAGCTTCACGCGGGGCGCCGAACGCGCGATGTGCGTCAGCAGCGTGGGCAGGATGGTGTCGGCAACGTCCAGCGGCGCACCCAAGCGCAAATCGCCTTCCAGGGGCCCGTCCTGCAGTGCGCGCAGCGCCTCGTCGTTGATGGCCAGCATGTGGCGTGCGTATTCCACCAACCGGCGGCCGTGGGTGGACAAGACCTTATTGCGCCCCTGCTTTTCGAACAGCGGCAGGCCGATAGTGGCTTCCAGTCGCTGCATTTGCTGCGTGACCGCCGATTGTGTCTTGTGCAGCCGGTTAGCCGCCTCGGAGAACGTGTCGTAGCGCGCGATCGCCGTCAGCGTACGCAGCAGGTCCAGATCCAGATTACGCATGTCGCTTGAAATCTAAAAGTATTAGCAATGCTTATGGAATCTTAAGGCAATTTAAATTGTTCCACCTCGTGCGGGGCGATACAGTGACCAAAATAACTCGTGAAACAAGAGGGAAAGTCACTGTGGGCAACGCGCATCCTCACCAGCAGGGCATCGACAGCACCGTTGGAAATATTAAAAATACTTTAGGAAATAAGGGTCTGAACCGCGACAGCCTGAAGGTGGTGCTGGACGAGCTGATCCAGCTGGCCGGCCACACCGACTGGTGGGCCCAGGACCGCTACCCGGCGCCGGAAGAAGGCGAGCGCCAAGCGCGCTACCTGATCAGCGAAGACGCCGACAAGCAGTACGCGCTGTACCTGAACGTGATGCGCCCGGGTAAGCAGATCGTGCCGCACAACCACACGACCTGGGCCTGTATCGCGGCCGTGGAAGGCGTGGAATACAACTATGTCTATGACCGTACCGACGACGGCTCGGTACCCGGCGTGGGCCATCTTGAAAAGACCGGCACCGTAGTGGTGGGGCCGGGCGCGGGCATCGCGCTGATGCCCGATGACATCCATGCGGTCGAAATCCAGGGTGACAGTGTCATCCGCCATCTGCATATGTACGGCCGCGCGCTGGAAACGCTGACCGAGCGGCTGGCGTTCGACCTGGCTGCCGGCACCTGCAAAGTCATGCCTATCGGCGTGCAGACGCGCCGCTGACCATGGAAAAGTCCTATCGGTCCGCGACGCGCCTGCTGCGCGCCGGGCGCCCTCACAGCGGCTGGGTCAACACGCCGGTGACGCGTGCCAGCACGTATGTGTTCGACAGCGTCGCGGCCTGGCGCGATACGCGGGCCCGTCGTGACCAGGAACGCCTGCCGTCCTACGGTGCGCGAGGCACCGACAGCACCCATGCACTGGAAGACGCGCTGGTCGAGCTGGAACAGGGCTTTCGCGCCAAGCTGTTCCCCACCGGGCAGGCCGCCATCGCCACCGTGTTGCTGGCCTATCTGCGGGCCGGCGACCACGTGCTCGTGACCGATGCGGTCTATGAACCCGTGCGTCGCTTCTGCGCCGAGCATCTGTCGCGTCTGGGGATCGAATGCTCGTATTACTCGCCGGACGGCTCCGGCGTTGAGCGATTGTTGCGTCCGAATACCCGCATGATCTACGCCGAATCGCCGGGTTCGCTGACCTACGAAATGCCGGACCTGAGTCGCCTGGCGGCGTTGGCGCACGCGCATGATTGCTGGCTGGCTGTGGATAACACCTGGGCTTCCGGATTGCTGTGCCAACCCCTGTCGCTGGGCGCCGATATTTCCATCCTCGCGGCCACCAAGTACCTGGGCGGCCATGCCGACGTGATGATGGGCGCGGTCGTGACCAACCCGCGCGCCTGGCGGCCCCTGGATCGGGCCAGCATCGACTTCGGCCAGACCGTCGGCGCCGATGACGCCTTCCTGGTGCTGCGCGGCATGCGTTCGCTGCCATTGCGTATGGCCCAGCATGCCCGTAGCGCGCTGCGCGTGGCCGAGTGGCTGCAGGGCAGGGCGGAGGTTGCACGCGTGCTGTGTCCGGCGCTGTCTGACGATCCTTTCCACGCCGTTTGGCTGCGTGAATGCTCGGGTACCAACGGCTTGTTGACCTTGGCGTTCGCGGCGCCCATTACCGACGCCGATATGGAACGCGCCATCGATGCGCTGCGCCTGTTCGGCATCGGCGCGTCCTGGGGCGGTTTTGAAAGCCTGGTGATTCCGATGCAGCTGCGCAATGCGCGTTCGCTATCAGCTTCGCAGCCACATGGCCCGATGTTGCGCCTGCATATCGGGCTGGAAGACCCGGAAGACCTGATCGCCGATCTCGACCAAGCCTTCACGCTGCTGCGACCCGCGCGCTGATATTCGCCATCCCCCCTTCCTGATTGCAGAGAATTCACTGATGCATCCCCATTCCGACCTGAACCTGGCCGACGTCGATTCCCACACGCTCAAGGGCTGGCTGCACGACGGCAACGAGATCGCGCTGCTGGACGTGCGCGAGCATGGCCAGTACGGCGAGTCTCACTTGTTCTATGCCGCGCCGGTTCCCTACAGCCGACTGGAAGCCGACATCGTGCGGCTGGCGCCACGCCGTGGCGTGCGGGTGGTGGTTTATGACGAAGGCGGCGCGGACGAGACGGCGGCCCATGCCGCGAGCGCATTGCGTGGACTGGGTTACACGCAGGTGCACCGGCTGGCGGGTGGCATCGAACAATGGCGACGTGACGGTTATGCCGCGTTTGCCGGCGTCAATGTGCCCAGCAAGACCTTTGGTGAACTCGCCGAAGAAGTTTTCCACACCCCTCGTATCGGCGCGCGCGAACTGGCCGAGCGCCAGCGCCGCGGCGACGACCTGATCGTGCTGGACGGCAGGCCCTACGCCGAATACCAGAAGATGAGCATTCCGGGCGGAATCTGCTGCCCCAATGGCGAGCTGGCGTTGCGCGCACATACCCTGGCCAAGGACCCGACCACCACTATCGTGGTCAATTGTGCAGGACGCACGCGCAGCATCATCGGCGCGCAGACGCTGATCAACCTGGGCGTGCCCAACCCGGTATTCGCGCTGGAAAACGGCACTCAAGGCTGGTACCTGGAAGACTTCAAACTGGACCATGGCGCGCAGCGCCGCTACGACGATACCGTGGCGCCTGAAGACCTGCCGGCACTGGTACGGCGTTCAGCCGATCTGGCCGAGCGCCACAACGTGCCGCGCGTCAACGCAAGCCAGGTACAGGCCTGGCTGGACGACGCGGGTCGCAGCACCTTCCTGTGCGATGTACGCAGCGCTGAAGAGTTTGCACAAGGGTCCTTGCCCGGCGCACAGCACACGCCCGGCGGCCAGCTGATCCAGGCCACCGACCAATACCTGGCCGTGCGTGGCGCACGCATCGTGGTGTTCGATGCCGAAGGGGTGCGCGCGCCGGTCGTGGCCAGCTGGCTGCGCCAGATGGGGTGGGATGCAAGCGTGCTGCAAGAAGGCGTGGCCGCTGCGCTGAAAGCCACCGTGGTGCCGGCCGATGCGCCGTCCGTGACGGTCTTGGACGACACGGCCCTGGCCGCAGCATCGGCGCGGGGTGCACAGCTGGTCGACATCCGCGCCAGCATGCGCTATCGCGCAACACATATCGCGGGGGCGCAATGGTCGATTCGTCCGCGCTTTGCCGATCTGGCGCTGGACGCCGCGCAACCGGTGGTGTTGCTGGCCGACGAACTGGCCGTGGCCGCCTGGGCGGCCGCCGATCTGCGGGCGCGAGGCATCCGCGACGTCAAGGTGAACCTCGGCTCGCCGGCCGGCTGGTCGGCAGTGGGGCTGGCGCTGCAATCCACGCCAGACGAGCCCGCTGACCGCGACTGCATCGACTACCTGTTTTTTGTGCACGACCGCCACGACGGCAACAAGGCCGCGGCGCGTCAGTACCTGGCCTGGGAAACCAATCTGGTCAAGCAGATCGACGAGCGCGAACGCGCCGCGTATCGCTTTCCGGCTTAGGGCCTGTTCCCACTAGAAGGCGCCTCGCATGAGTACCCAAATGAGTGACTATCAAGGCGCGAAGCGCAGTCGTGGCCGGCCCCCGGCGAGCATTCGCAACGCTGAGAGGCGCTCATTTGGGTACTCACCCTTCGGGCAGGCCGGTAATCGGGCGCCAGGCGTCGCTGCGCTCACCTTGCGTGGCACAGCCACGCGGCGGCGACCGCGCCTAGCCTGGCGCCCGATTACCGGCCTATGCGAGGCGCCTTCTAGTGTGAACAGGCCCTAGTCGCCCATGGGCCGCGTGAGCGGCCGCACGATCTGTTTTATCCGATCAGCACGCCCCGGCGATCCGCCGCCGGGGCGCGGACGGTTCCTGGCGAACCGAAATGCAACGGACGGCCGAGTATCCGGCTGCCGACAACAAGGGGAAGTACCGATGACAAAGCAACACGTGCTGCAAGCCTGCAGAACCGCGGCGGCCCTGGCCTGCCTGGCATGGGGAGCCAACGCGCACGCCGAGGCGCTCGCGCCACTGGCCGACTATCCCAAACAGGCCATCACGGTCGTGTCGCCGTTCCCGCCCGGGGGCGGCAACGACGGCGTGGCTCGTCTGATCGCGCAGGAGCTCGGCGCGATCACGGGCCAAAGCGTGGTGGTGGAAAACCGCTCCGGCGCTGGCGGCAATGTGGGTACCTCGCAGGTCTCGCGCGCCAAACCTGATGGCTATACGCTGGTGATGTCGCAGACCAGCGTGATGGCCGTCAATCCACGCCTGTACAAGAACGTGGGCTTCGACCCGCTCAAGGACTTCGTCCCCATCTCGCAGATCACGTCCGCGCCCCTGGTGCTCGTGTCGCGCAGCGAAAGCGCCTACCGATCGCTGGGCGACTATCTCGACGCCGCTCGCAAGCAGCCCGGCGTCATCACCTACGCCACGCCGGGCAATGGCACCATGAGCCATCTGATGGGGGCGCTGCTGTCGCAAAAGGCCGGCGTGAAACTCGTGCACGTCCCCTACCGCGGCGCCGCGCCTGCGATCACTGACCTGATGGGCGGCACGGTCGACATGTTGATCACCTCGCCTGCATCGGCCGAACCGATGGTCGCCGCCGGCAAGCTGCGCATCCTGGCGCTCAG
This sequence comes from Achromobacter sp. ASV32, assembly GCF_016428805.1. Lineage (GTDB taxonomy): Bacteria > Pseudomonadota > Gammaproteobacteria > Burkholderiales > Burkholderiaceae_B > Achromobacter. Next base: position 15,986 of record NZ_JAELTJ010000039.1, on the reverse strand, counting down.
CCACGACAACGGCATCGGCATCTTCAAGGCCGCGCCCACGCTCCAGCAATCCGGCATGGACGGCATCACCGCCGACGATTGGTACGGCCTGTTCGCGCCAGCCGGTACGCCGCCGGACCGCATCGCCTATCTGGCCCAGGCCGTGGCCCAGGCGATGAAATCGCCCAACGTGATCGCCAAGATCCAGGCCGGCGGCAGCCAACCGGTCGGTAGCGCGCCCGCTGCTTTCGAGAAGCGGCTGCAGCAAGACACCATCTATTGGGCAGATATGGTGAAGGTGGCGGGCGTGTCGGTGGACTGACGCACGGCTACACCGTCAACGTCTTGCCCACGGCGGCCTTCAGCGGTGCGAAGGCCGGCATTTTTTCGGCATTGGCGTTGGTGACCAGGTGATCGATGCGGCCGACCTCGCAATACGACACGCGGCTGCACAGGCCGATCTTGCTGAAGTCGGCCAGCAGCACGCGTTGTTTGGCGTTGGCGGCCATGGCGCGCGCCACTTCGGCTTCGCGCAGGTCGTAGCTGGTGGCGCCGCATTCCGCATCCACGCCGACCGGCGACAGCAGTGCCAGGTCGGCGCGGTAGCGATGGATCTCGGCGATGGTGATGTCACCCGCGGTGGCGCAGACCGGGCCGCCCACGGACCCGCCCAACATGATCAGTTCGTTCGCCCCGTTGCCGGCCGCGCCGACCTTGAGCGCGACATCGAATGAGTTGGTGATGATGGTCAACCCGCTCAGCTTGGCCAGTTCGTCGGCCAATACACTGGTGGTGCTGCCCGCATCCAGGAACAGCGTCTGACCGCTGCTTACCAGGCCGGCAGCGGCGCGCGCGATGGCGCGCTTGTACTTGACGCGCGTATGCACACGCTCGGTGATGGGCGGTTCGCTGTGTACGGGGACGGCGCCGCCGTGCACGCGGCGCAGTTCGCCCATGGATTCCAGTTCCAGCAGGTCGCGCCTGACCGTCTCCCGCGATACCCCCAGTTCGCCGACAATGCGGTCGGTCGATACCTGCTGCAATGAAGACAGCAGGGCGCGGATTCTCTGATACCGCTCTTCTTGCCACATATTGGATGCTTCCTAATCTATTTGCGGCGCCGCGCGGCCAGCGCGATCAATGCGCGCATTGCCAGCAGGGAGCCTCCCACGACCAGCATGATAAGCGTCGAATAGGCAGCCGCCTGCGAGACGAAGCCTGCTTCGTCCAGCCGTAAGACAGATACCGGCGCCACGCTGACCGACGGCGTCACCAGGAAAATCACGGCGGACAGCGTGACCATGGACCGCATGAACAGGAAAAAGAACACGCCCAACACTGTGGGGGCGATTTGCGGCAGCACCGCATCGCGCAGCACCTGCCAGGTGCCTCCACCCAGGCAGCTCACCGCTTCTTCGAGCGCTTGTGGCACGGCGCGCATGCCGGTCATCATCGTCAGGAAACCCTGCGTGTGATAGTGGTAGAAGTTGCACAACGCGATCAGCGCGGCGCTGCCGTACAGCGCATATAACGGGGTCGAAGGCGAATTGAACGCGAAGATGTAGGACAGCCCCAGCACCAACCCGGGCACGCCCACCGGCAGCACCGACACCAGGTAGACCAGCTTGGCCCATGCCCGGGGAATGCGGCAGACGCCGAAGGTCAGGAAGAACAGCAGCAGCACGCCGCCGGACGCGGCTGCCAGCGACAGGTACAGCGATGTCCACAATGGCGCGTAGCCGCCGCTGACCGTGATGTCGTAGTGCTTGAGCGTCCATTCCATGCGGTACGGCCATAGCCGCATGAAGCTGGCGAACACGACGGTGGCGACCGTTGCCACGATCGTGCTGGTGCATAGCAACACGCCCACCGTGAAGGCGCGGTCTCGGCCGCGCGCCGGCTGCGGCGTTACCCGCAGTCCGCTGGGCGACGCGGCGCCAAATTGCCGTTGCGAGGCCACCCGTTCGATCTGCACCGAGATCAATGACGGCAGCAGCAGCAGGATGCCCACCACCGAGCCCATGCCGAAATTCATCTGGCCCGATACCTGGCTGTAGATTTCCGTGGCCAGCACCTTGTAGCTGCCGCCGATGACCGCGGCGTTGCCGAAATCCGTAATCGTGATCACGAAGACCACGAACGCGGCGCTCAGCAGGCCAAACTTGCAATTGGGCAGCGTGATGTCGAAGAACTGGCGCGCGCTGGAAGCGCCCATGACTTCAGCGGCGTCGTAGTAGCGGGCGTCGGTATTGCGCAGCGCGGCCTGCAGGATCAGCACGGCCTGGGGCAGGGCGTAGAACACGTTCGAGATCAGCAGACCCCAGAAGCCGTAGATGTCGAACTCCCAGCCGGTCCAGCGGTGCACCAGCCCATTGCGGCCGAGGATGAATATCAGCCCCAGCCCTTGCACCAACGACGGCGCCAGCAGCGGCAGCACCAGCGCCAGTTTGACGAAGGCCTTGCCACGCATGCGGCTGCGGTCCAGCCCGTAGGCGATGGCAAAGCCCAGCAGCAGGCTGACGGCTGTGGTGGCTGCGCTCATGGTCAGGCTGTTGGCGGTTGCGGTCAGGATGCCGCGGGTGGCGAAGACTTCGGCGTAGTTGCCCAGGCCGATCCCGCCGTCTTTTTCCACCAGGCTGCGCCAGGCGACCGTTGCCAGCGGATACAGGAAGAACAGCGCCAGCCCGATCATCGGGATGCCGACGCAGGTGTACAGCAGCACCTGGTCCAGCGACCAGGGCGCGCGAGCGGCAGGGGCGGAGGTGGCGGCGTTCATGCGGGCTGTATTCACGCCGCGGCTCCCGGCCGTTGCCGCGCGGCGGGCCTCATACGCGGACCCAGGCGCATTGTCCCGGCTCCATGTCCAGGCGCACCGGCGCGCCTTGCGACAACCCGGCTGCGCCATGTTGTTCCACCAGTAGTTCGCGGCCCTGCCAGTCAACCCGCAAGCGCGTCAGGTTGCCCATGAACGTCATTTCGCGTACGCGTCCCGGGCCCTGCGCGTCGGCGGCGATGCGCAGGCTTTCGGGCCGCAGGCAGGCCTCGAACCGGTCGCTGGCGCCGTCCGGCCGCGTGGCCAGCAGCGCCGGCATGGCCTGGCGCACCCAATCGGTCGGCAGCAGATTGCTCAGGCCCACGAAGTTGGCGACAAAGCGCGTCTGGGGGCGCAGGTACAGGTCGGATGGCGAGCCCACCTGTTCGACGCGGCCGTCGTGCATGCAGACGATCTTGTCCGCCAGCGTCAGCGCTTCTTCCTGATCGTGTGTCACCATGATCGTGGGAATCCGCAGCCGGCGCTGCACCTCGTGGATCTCGGCGCGCATGTCCGTGCGAACCCGGGCGTCCAGCGCCGACAGGGGTTCGTCCAGCAGGATCAGCGCGGGGTCCACCGCCAGCGCCCGCGCCAACGCCACGCGTTGCTGCTGGCCGCCCGATAGTTGGTGCGGATAACGCTGCGCGTAGTCGGGCAGCTTGATCAGCGCCAGCAGTTCCGTCACCCGCGCGGCGATGCGGTCGCGGCTCTCGCCGCGTATGCGCAGGCCATAGCCGACGTTTTCCGCCACGGTCATGTTGGGAAAGAGTGAATACGACTGGAACACGATGCCGAAACCGCGCTTGCGCGCTGGCAGCGCGGACAAGTCGTGGCCGCCGAGGGTGATGCTGCCGCCGTCGAACGGCAGCAGCCCCGCGACGATGCGCAGCAGCGTGGTCTTGCCGCAACCGCTGGGGCCCAGCAGGCAGACAAACTCATGTTCGCCCACGGACAGGTCGATGCCTTCCAGCGCGACCGCGCCGTCGAAGGTCTTGCGTATCCCGCGCAATTCCAGGTACATGGCTGCTCCAGCAGGGCGCGGCGGCCGGCGGTGCCGGCCGCGGGCCTTCAGCGTTTGATGGTGTCCTGCCAGGTCTTGATGGTGGCGTCGCGTTCGGCCGCCGACTTCTGGAAGTCCACCGGGTACAACACCGCCGTCAGATCCTTGGGCAGACCGGCTGCCTCGGCCGCCTTGTTGGGGGCGGCCCCAGGAATCGTGACCAGCTCCTTGTACTTGCTGTACAGGCCGCCGGCTTCGGGCGACAGCGTCCAGTCCAGGAAGCGCTTGGCATCGGTGGGATTTTTCGCCGTCTTCATCAGGCCGGACGCCTCCAGCTCGTAGCCCACCCATTTGGACGGAATCACCATCTTGACGGGAAAACCCTCTTCGATCGACTGCATGGCGGGAAACGCGAACGACACGCCGATCGCGTATTCACCAGCCCGGGCCATCTTGCAAGGGCGCGAACCGGACGGCGTGTACTGGGCCACGTTCTTGTCCAGGTCCTTGAGCAGCGCCCAGCCTTTCTCGGCGCCCAGGCCCTGCAGCAACGCCACGATCTGCAGATAGCCGGTGCCGGACGCGGCCGGACTGGGAATCACGATTTCGCCCTTGTAGACCGGCTTGGTCAGGTCTTCCCACGAGGTGGGCATGGGGAGATTCTTGGACTTGAGCCGGTCGGTGTTCACGCAGAACGCCGCGACGTAGCCGGTCGCCGCAAACCACTTATTGTCGGCCCCCTTGTATTGGGCCGGCAGGGCGTCGATGCCTTTCGCAGCATAGGGCTCCAGCAGCTTTTGCAGCCGGGGGTCCAGCATGTTGCTCACGGCGAAGCCCCAGATCACGTCCTGCTGCGGATTGGCCGCTTCGGCGATCAGGCGTGCGCCCAGGTCGCCGGTGGACAGCCGCAGCACGTTCACCTTCACGTCCGGCATGGCGGCGTTGGCGGCCTTCAGGTAGGCGGCGATCTCGTCTTCTTCCAGGGCGGAATAGACGGTAATGGCGCCCGCGTGGGCGGCCTGTGCACAACTTAGGGAAATTACTGCAACCACAAGGCTAAGCTTCTTCTTACATTGCATGATGGAACTCCGGAAAGGAATACACGGCAACGGCGGTGAGCTGCGGTTTGCGGACGACGACCTGCTGGAAGACGATGAGGTTGCGTTTTTAGGTATATTTGCAAATTTGTGGCAACGTGTCTAGACTGGAAAAACCTTAATCGCATGGGTTTTTTTGGCGCCGCGCCACGCCTGGGAGCTCGTCAATGCAAACATCGCCTCCGCCTACCGCGCAGCAATTGGCCGCCTTTTCCTCGTTCGCCCAAACGCTGGCGGACCGGGTCCGGCCGCTGTCGCGCCAGTGGTTCCGCCACCCGTTGTCGGTGGACACCAAAGCGGATGAAAGTCCCGTCACGCAAGCCGACCGCGAGGTCGAAGCCGCGTTGCGGGAAGCGATCGCCAGCCAATATCCCGATCACGGCATCTTCGGCGAGGAATTCGGTGCCAGCCATGCCGAGGCCGAATGGGTGTGGTCGCTCGATCCCATCGACGGCACCCGCGCGTTCATCTCCGGCAACCCGCTATGGGGCACCCTGTTGGCGTTGCTGCATCGTGGCCGTCCGGTGCTGGGCCTGATCGACATTCCGATGTTGGCCGAACGCTGGTTGGGCGCGGCCGGTTCGCCCGCTCGCCTGAATGGCGAGCCCTGCCGCGTCAGCGCCTGCACCGGCTTGCAGCACGCGACGCTCTACGCCACCTCGCCCGACATCTTCGAAGGCGCCGATATGGCCGCGTTCGAGGCGCTGACGCGCTCGGTGCGCATGCGCCGCTATGGCGGCGATTGCTACAGCTACGGCCTGCTGGCCAGCGGCCATGTCGACCTGGTGGTCGAGGCCGGCCTGCAGCCTTATGACTATCTGGCGCTGATGCCCGTGATTGAAGGCGCGGGCGGCGTCATTACCGATTGGTCGGGGCAGCCGTTAGGCCTCGAGTCGCAGGGCCGCGTGATCGCGGCCGCCACGCCGCAGCTGCATCGCGAGGCGATGCGGGTGCTGGGGGCGGCCACGACCTGACACGCCACGCCCCGCGACCCCGCAAGTCAACGCAACGCTTCAGCCACGGACAAGGTGATCGAGCATGCATGCACTAGGGGTAGCAACGGTGGAAGACGCAGAGCGGCTGGTGCAAGCCAGCCCGCTCTCGCACATCAAGGTCGGCCTGTCCGACGTTGACGGCGTCATGCTGGGCAAATACATCCGGCGCGACAAGTTCCTGTCCGCGCTGCGCGGTGGACTGGCCTTTTGCGACGTGGTGTTCGGCTGGGACCTGGACGACCAGCTCTACGACAACACCAAGTACACGGGCTGGCACACGGCCTATCCCGACGCCAAGCTGCGCATCGTGCCGTCCACGGGGCGACGGTTGCCGCTGGAGCAAGGGCCCGGCGGCGAAGACATGCTGCTGTTCCTGGCCGAGTTCGAAGGCCCCGCGGCCGAGATCTGCCCGCGCCGCCTGTTGCACCGCACGCTGGACCGGGCCGCGGGCATGGGATTCGACGTCTACGCCGCGCTGGAATACGAGTTCTTCATGTTTCGTGAGACGCCGCACTCCGTGCGCGCCAAGCGCTACCGCGACATGGAAAACTGGACGCCGGGAAACTTCGGTTATTCCATGTTGCGCAGTACGGTGCAGGGCGACTTCTACCGCAAGTTGCTCGATATGTGCGAGCGCATGGACATGCCGATCGAGGGCCTGCATACCGAGACCGGGCCGGGTGTGCTGGAAGCGGCGATCGCGGTGGACCAGGCCGCGGCGGCCGGCGACAAGGCTTTCCTCTTCAAGACATTCACCAAGGCGCTGGCGCAGCAGAACGGATTGATGGCCACCTTCATGGCCAAGTGGTCGCATGACCATCCTGGACAGAGCGGCCACATTCACCTGTCGCTGCGCGATCGCAAGAGCGGGCGCTCTGCGTTCTACGACGAATCGCAGCCGCATGGCATGAGCGCTACGCAATCCGCATTCATGGCCGGGGTGCAGCGCTACCTGCCCGAATTCATGGCGCTATATGCGCAGACCATCAACAGCTATTCGCGGCTGGTGCCGGGATACTGGGCGCCGCTGGATGCCACCTGGGGCATGGAGAACCGCACCACCGCGTTGCGGCTCATTCCTGGCAGCGACAAGTCGCAGCGGGTGGAAGTGCGCATCGGCTCGGCCGACGCCAATCCCTACCTGGCGCTGTCGGCTGCGCTGGCGTCGGGCCTGTACGGTATCGAGCAAGGCCTCGAGCCCGAACCCATGGTGCAGGGCAATGCGTATACGCAGCAATTCCCCCCGCAATTGCGCCTGCCCACCACCTTGTGGGAAGCCGCTCAGCGCTTGCGTGGATCCGAAGCGGCGCGCAACCTGTTCGGCGACGCCTTCGTCGAACACTACGCCGCCACGCGCGAATGGGAAGAGCGCCAGTTCAGGCGCCATGTCACCGATTGGGAATTGGCACGCTACTTCGAGATCATCTGACCGCCTTTTATCTTCACTTGTCCACCATGCACGCATAGGGCCGCCATGACGCAGGAACTCATCACTATCAGTCCCATCGACGGTCACGAAGTCGTGCGCCGCCCATATGCCAGCGAAGCGCAGGTCGCGCAGGCGCTGGCCAATGCCCAGGCCGCGCAGGGGGCCTGGCATGCGCTGGGCGTGCAGGAGCGGGGGCGCATCCTGTCGGATGCGGTCTCGCGCTTTGTCGCCGCCAAGGTCGAGGCGGCGCGCGCGATCACCATTCAGATGGGGCGGCCGCTGCGCTATACGCCAGGCGAGGTGGATGGATTCGAAGCACGGGCGCGCCACATGATCAGCATTGCGGCCGATGCGCTGGCGCCGATACGCGTGCCCGAGCTGACCGGCTTCACGCGGTTCATCAGCCGCGAACCGATCGGCGTGGCGCTGACGATCGCGCCGTGGAATTACCCGTTGCTTACCGCCGTCAACAGCATCGTGCCGGCCTTGATGGCGGGCAACACCGTCATCCTCAAGCACTCCGACCAGACGCCGCTGTGCGCCGAACTCATCGGGCGCGCGTTCAGCGAAGCGGGCGTGCCGCCAGGCGTGTTCCAGTATCTGCATGCGAACCACGATATCGCGCAGCGGCTGATCCGCGCGCCCGAGATCGGCTACGTGTCGTTCACCGGTTCGGTGCGTGGCGGGCGCAGCGTGGAACAAGCCGCGGCAGGGCGCTTCATCGGCGTGGGGTTGGAGTTGGGTGGCAACGATCCCGCCTATGTCCGTGCCGACGCCAAGCTGGCGCATGCGGTCGAAACCCTGGTGGATGGCGCCTTCTTCAATTCGGGCCAGTCCTGCTGCGGCATCCAGCGCATCTATGTGGCGCGGCCGCACTATCAGGAATTCATCGACCGCGCCGCCGCCTTGACCAACGAATATGTGCTGGGCGATCCGCTGCGCGCGGAAACCACCTTGGGACCGGTGGTGCGCACGCGCGCCGCCGACGAGGTGCGTGAGGTGATTGCCGAGGCGTTGTCGCGTGGCGCTCGAAACCTGGCCGATCCCGCCCGCTTCCAAGCCGCGCGCGCCGGCACGCCCTACGTGGCGCCAGCGTTGCTCACGCAGGTCGACCACCACATGCGCGTCATGAACGACGAATGCTTCGGGCCGGTGGTGGGCGTGATGCCCGTGGACAGCGATGAAGAGGCCGTCGCGTTGATGAACGACAGTCCCTATGGCCTGACCGCCGCCGTGTTCACGCAGGACGAAGACGCCGCGCTGCATCTGGGTCGCCAGGTGCGCACCGGCACCTTCTTCATGAACCGCTGCGATTATCTCGATCCCGCGCTGGCCTGGACCGGCGTCAAGCACACCGGCCGCGGCGTTTCCCTGTCGCAGGTCGGCTACGAACAACTCACGCAAGCCAAATCCTTCCATCTGCGCAGCGTGGCCTGAGGCCGCGCGACCAGGAGCCGACATGAATGTCCCCAGCGTCAACTGGAACTATCCCACCGCCATCAAGGCGGGCCCCGGCCGCATCAAAGAACTGCCGCAATGGTGCAGCGAACTCGGCATGAGGCGGCCATTGCTGGTCACTGACCCAGGTCTGGCAGCGTTGCCGATGATCGGCGAGGCGGTGCGGGCTTGCCGCCAGGCGGGCCTGGAATGCGGCCTGTTCCATGAAGTGAAGGGCAATCCGACCGGCCGCAACGTCGATGACGGCGTCGCACGCTATCGCGAAGGGCGGCATGATGGCGTGATTGCTTTTGGCGGCGGCTCGGCGCTGGACGCGGCCAAGGCGATTGCGCTGATGGCGGGCCAGAATCGTCCGCTATGGGATTTCGAAGACGTGGGCGACAACTACCTGCGCGTCAACGTGGCCGGCATGGCGCCGGTGGTGGCGGTGCCGACAACTGCCGGCACAGGCTCTGAAGTCGGGCGCGCATCGGTGATTACCGACGAGACGGCCCACGTCAAACGCATCATTTTCCACGCGCGCATGCTGCCCGCCATCGTCATCCTCGACCCGGAACTGACGGTCGGCCTGCCGCCCAGGATCACCGCGGCTACCGGCATGGATGCGCTGTCGCACAACCTGGAAGCCTATTGTTCGCCGTTCTTCCATCCCATGGCATCCGGCATCGCGCTCGAAGGCATGCGCATGATCAAGGAATACCTGCCGCAGGCCGTGGCGGACGGCGCCGATCTGCAGGCCCGCCAGCAGATGCTGGTGGCGTCCAGCATGGGCGCCACGGCGTTCCAGCGCGGACTTGGCGCGATGCACGCCTTGGCGCATCCGCTGGGCGCGCTGTACGACGCGCACCACGGCATGCTCAACGCCATCCTCATGCCCTACGTGCTCAAGGCCAACGAACACGCGGTGGCGCCCCGGCTGCAGGCGCTGGCGCGTTACCTGGCGCTGCCCGGCGACGGGCCGGGCGCCGTGCTCGAATGGGTGCTGGCGCTGCGCGACACCGTAGGCATCCCGCATACCCTGGCCGACATCGGCATCAATGATTCGGAAGCCAAGCGGGTAGGGCGCATGGCCAGCGAGGATCCTTCGGGGGGAACCAACCCCGTCATCTACACGCCGGCGCAGTACGCCGAACTTTTCCGTGCAGCCGTGCGCGGAATCTTGTAAGCTTCGCCCCCTCTGCGCGGAAACGCGGCGGAGGTAGAACAAAAGATTTGAATATTTTTCGTCCCGGGCGTTTGACAGCGGATTTGAAAGTGTTCATAATCTCAAGTTCTCCGCTGGAGGGGTGCCCGAGTGGTTAAAGGGGGCAGACTGTAAATCTGTTGACCTTGCGTCTACGTTGGTTCGAATCCAACCTCCTCCACCAGAGACCCATACCTGAATCCAGGCGATGTTTGCCTGGATTTTAAAATGTAGGCCTAGGGAACTGGGCGGCCTTCGCAACGAAGGTTGTAAGGTTCCCCAGGCCTTGATTTTGAAAGTCTGGGAATGCAGTACAAGACGTGGTGAATGGATAGCCCGCGGGTGTAGCTCAATGGTAGAGCAGAAGCCTTCCAAGCTTACGACGAGGGTTCGATTCCCTTCACCCGCTCCAAGATTTACATGCCCATGTGGCTCAGTGGTAGAGCACTCCCTTGGTAAGGGAGAGGTCGCGCGTTCGATCCGCGCCATGGGCACCACTAATTTCCAAAGTTCTTTTCTTCAGTCAGAAGCGCAATCCAGGTCAGGAGTCAGCCATGGCAAAAGGCAAGTTTGAACGTACCAAGCCGCACGTGAACGTGGGTACGATTGGTCACGTTGACCACGGCAAAACGACGTTGACGGCGGCGATCACGACCGTTCTGTCGAGCAAGTTTGGCGGCGAAGCCAAGGGCTACGACCAGATCGATGCAGCTCCTGAAGAAAAGGCACGCGGTATCACGATCAACACGGCACACGTCGAGTACGAAACGGAATCGCGTCACTACGCGCACGTTGACTGCCCGGGCCACGCCGACTACGTCAAGAACATGATCACGGGCGCGGCCCAGATGGACGGCGCGATCCTGGTCGTGTCGGCCGCTGACGGTCCGATGCCGCAAACGCGTGAACACATTCTGCTGAGCCGCCAGGTTGGCGTGCCGTACATCATCGTCTTCCTGAACAAGGCTGACATGGTTGACGACGCCGAGCTGCTCGAGCTGGTGGAAATGGAAGTTCGCGAACTGCTGTCCAAGTACGACTTCCCGGGTGATGACACCCCGATCGTCAAGGGTTCGGCCAAGCTGGCGCTGGAAGGCGACAAGGGCGAACTGGGCGAGCAGGCGATTCTGTCGCTGGCCCAAGCCCTGGACACGTACATCCCGACGCCTGAGCGTGCCGTTGACGGCGCGTTCCTGATGCCGGTTGAAGACGTGTTCTCGATCTCGGGTCGCGGCACCGTGGTGACCGGCCGTATCGAACGCGGCATCATCAAGGTTGGTGAAGAAATCGAAATCGTCGGTATCGTTCCGACGGTCAAGACGACCTGCACCGGCGTGGAAATGTTCCGCAAGCTGCTGGACCAAGGTCAAGCCGGCGACAACGTGGGCATCCTGCTGCGCGGCACCAAGCGTGAAGACGTCCAGCGCGGCCAGGTTCTGGCCAAGCCGGGCTCGATCACCCCGCACACGGACTTCACGTCCGAGGTGTACATCCTGTCCAAGGAAGAAGGCGGCCGTCACACCCCGTTCTTCAACGGCTATCGTCCCCAGTTCTACTTCCGCACGACGGACGTGACGGGCACGATCGACCTGCCGGCCGACAAGGAAATGGTTCTGCCGGGCGACAACGTGACGATGACCGTCAAGCTGCTGGCCCCGATCGCCATGGAAGAAGGTCTGCGTTTCGCCATCCGTGAAGGCGGTCGTACCGTCGGCGCCGGCGTCGTCGCCAAGATCCTGAAGTAAGCAATACCCAGATGGGTAGAGTGGGCTCTCAAGCCCCTCTATCCATCTTTGCTGTAAAAGTAGTACTATGTATGGTTCCGCAAGCTGCCACGCAGGCAGCAGGTGCGGAAAGTGGTTGAAATGTAGTGCACGTGTAGTGTTTTAGGGGCATAGCTCAATTGGCAGAGCGTCGGTCTCCAAAACCGAAGGTTGTAGGTTCGATTCCTACTGCCCCTGCCACCGCCAGGATAAACCCGCGGGAGATCATCGCGAGTTACGCATTCACGGCGGCTCGCGTCGCAATATGTCTAATACCAGCGTAGAAACTGTAACCAGTACCGCCGACCGGGTGAAGCTCGGGCTGGCGGTTCTCGTCGTTATTGCTGGCATCGTCGGGTTTTCCGTGCTTAGCGCGCAACCGATGCCTGCACGTGTCGGCGTGTTCGTCGGCGGCCTCGTGATCGCAGCTGTGATCGCCTGGTTCAGCGAACCCGGCCGCCGTACCTTGAGCTTCGCCAGCGAGTCCTACAACGAAGTCAAGCGTGTCTCGTGGCCCACCCGCAAGGAAACGACCCAGATGACGGGCATCGTTTTCGCGTTCGTGGCGATCATGGGCATTTTCATGTGGGTGCTCGACAAGGGCATCGAATGGATTCTTTACGGCCTGCTGTTGGGCTGGAAATAAGGACGGCAAATGAGTAAGCGTTGGTATGTCGTCCATGTGTACTCCGGCATGGAGAAAAGCGTACATAAGGCCTTGATCGAGCGCATTGAGCGCGCGGGCCTGCAAACGTCTTTTGGCCAGATCCTTGTGCCCTCCGAAGAAGTCGTCGAGGTCAAGGGTGGTCAGAAGTCGATCACCGAACGCCGCATTTTCCCCGGTTACGTCCTGGTTGAAATGGACCTGACCGACGAAACGTGGCATTTGGTCAAGAACACCAACCGCGTCACCGGTTTTTTGGGTGGCTCGGGCAACCGTCCGACCCCGATTTCCGAGAAGGAAGTCGCGAAGATCCTCTCCCAGATGGAAGAGGGTGTCGAGAAACCCCGCCCCAAGATCCTGTTCGAAGTGGGCGAGATGGTTCGGGTCAAGGAAGGTCCGTTTGCGGACTTCAACGGCAACGTCGAAGAAGTCAACTACGAAAAAAGCAAGGTTCGCGTGTCGGTCACGATTTTTGGTCGTGCCACGCCCGTCGAACTCGATTTCAGCCAGGTCGAAAAGACCTGATTTCAACCCCCCGGGGAGCCCTGGCCTGCGTGCTAGGGCGATATAACCCGCAAGGAGCAAAGCATGGCGAAGAAGATCGTCGGCTTTATCAAGCTGCAAGTGCCGGCTGGTAAGGCTAACCCCTCCCCCCCGATTGGCCCGGCCCTGGGTCAGCGTGGCCTGAACATCATGGAATTCTGCAAGGCGTTCAACGCCAAGACCCAAGGCATGGAGCCTGGTCTGCCGATTCCGGTGGTGATCACCGCTTTCGCCGACAAGAGCTTCACCTTCATCATGAAGACCCCGCCCGCGACGGTCCTCATCAAGAAGGCCGCCGGCGTGCAAAAGGGTTCGCCCAAGCCGCATACCGATAAGGTCGGCACGCTGACCCGCGCCCAGGCTGAAGAAATCGCCAAGGCCAAGGGCCCCGATCTGACCGCCGCTGATCTGGACGCCGCTGTGCGTACGATCGCTGGCAGCGCCCGCAGCATGGGCATCACGGTTGAGGGGATCTAATCATGGCAAAACTGTCCAAGCGCGCCGCCGCCATTGCGCAAAAGATCGACCGTACCAAGCTGTACCCGGTCGCCGAAGCCCTGACCCTGGTCAAGGAAACCGCTGTCGCCAAGTTCAATGAATCCATTGACGTGGCCGTGCAGCTCGGCATCGACCCGAAGAAGTCGGACCAACTGGTCCGCGGTTCGGTCGTGCTGCCCGCCGGCACCGGCAAGACGGTTCGCGTGGCCGTGTTCGCCCAAGGCGACAAGGCTGAGGCCGCCAAGGCCGCTGGCGCCGACATCGTCGGCCTGGACGACCTGGCTGACGCGATCAAGGCCGGTCAAATGGACTTCGACGTCGTCATCGCTTCGCCCGACACGATGCGTGTCGTGGGTGCCCTGGGCCAGATCCTGGGTCCCCGTGGCCTGATGCCGAACCCGAAGGTCGGCACCGTGACGCCTGACGTCGCCACCGCTGTCAAGAACGCCAAGGCCGGTCAGGTTCAGTACCGTACCGACAAGGCCGGCATCATCCACGCAACGATCGGCCGTGCGTCGTTCGGCGTGGAGCAGCTGCAAACCAACCTGGCCGCTCTGGTCGACGCCCTGCAAAAGGCTCGTCCCGCCGCGTCCAAGGGCATCTACCTGCGCAAGCTGGCTGTCTCGTCCACGATGGGCGGCGGTGCGCGTGTGGAAATTGCCTCGCTGTCGGCTTCCAACTAAGCCAACAGCAGTAAACGTACTTTGGGCTGCATCCGGATCCCTCCGGATGTTGCTGTCAAAGACCGCTGGAGCAGGGCAGTGTGAAGGTTCTCCTTCCACTGGAAGCAGTCCCCTCGCTGCCCCGCTTAATCCCGAAGCTCGCATAGTTCGGATCCAGCGTAGACGGCGTCCCCAGGAAGAATTCTTTATCTGAAGAACTCGACCAGGCGCCGCATTCGGTTGACGTGCAAGGCTTAGGCCCCAAACGTCTTTTGATGGAGTGTTCAAACCGTGAGTCTCAATCGTCAAGAGAAAGCGGTGGTAATCGAGGAAGTCTCGGCCGAAGTGGCCAAGGCGCAATCGATTGTTATCGCCGAGTACCGTGGTCTGGACGTCGCCTCTGTCACCGTACTGCGCAAAACTGCGCGTGAATCGGGCGTGTATCTGCGTGTTCTGAAGAACTCGCTGGCCCGTCGTGCTGTTGCCGGCACGGCTTTCGAGCCGTTGGCTGAGCAACTGACCGGTCCGCTGATCTATGGCATCAGCACTGATCCGGTTTCGGCGGCCAAGGTCCTCGCAGGTTTCGCGAAAAGCAACGACAAGCTGGTCATCAAGGCGGGCGCATTGCCCAACAGCCTGCTGAACCAAGATGGTGTGAAGGCTCTGGCCACCATGCCCTCGCGCGAAGAGTTGCTGTCGAAACTGCTGGGCACCATGCAAGCCCCCATCGCGCAATTCGTGCGTACGCTCAACGAAGTTCCGACCAAGTTCGCCCGTGGCCTCGCCGCCGTGCGCGACCAGAAGGCTGCGGCTTAATCGCCCTCCTTCACGGAATTCGCTGAACGACCGAGCGACACCCAAACCCTGGCATTACCAAAATTTTTGGAGTTCTGAAAAATGGCACTTAACAAAGCTGAAATCCTTGACGCCATCGCTGGCATGACCGTGCTCGAGCTGTCCGAGCTGATCAAGGAAATGGAAGAGAAGTTCGGCGTGTCGGCTGCTGCCGCCGCTGTCGCTGTCGCTGCTCCCGCTGCTGGTGGCGCTGCCGCCGCTGCTGAAGAGCAAACCGAGTTCACCGTCGTTCTGACCGAAGCTGGCGCCAACAAGGTTAGCGTCATCAAGGCCGTGCGCGAGCTGACCGGTCTGGGTCTGAAGGAAGCCAAGGACCTGGTTGACGGCGCTCCGAAGCCCGTCAAGGAAGCTGTGGCCAAGGCTGACGCCGAAGCCGCCAAGAAGAAGCTGGAAGAAGCTGGCGCCAAGGTCGAAGTCAAGTAAGACCTGCGTCAATTTGCCCGGGGACAGCGCAGTTTGCAGTCCCCGGGCTTTTGCGTTTCCAGGAAACCCCTACTGGGGTCATGACCTTTCAGAGGGGTTTCCTGGAGTCGTATCACCTGGGGCCGTGGTTGACGGCCCATGCAACCTCGAGTCGGAGTGCTCATGCCTTACTCGTACACCGAAAAAAAGCGCATCCGCAAAAGCTTCGCCAAGCGTGAAGACGTTCAAAACGTTCCTTTCCTTTTGGCGACACAGCTTCAATCCTACCTAACTTTCCTGCAGGCGGATACCGCCCCGTCCGATCGCGTAGCCGACGGTTTGCAGGCGGCGTTTTCGTCGATTTTCCCGATCGTTAGTCACAACGGTATGGCGCGCTTGGAGTTCGTGAGCTATGTGCTCGGCGAACCGGTGTTCGATGTCAAGGAATGTCAGCAACGTGGCCTGACCTATGCCTCGCCCCTGCGAGCCAAGGTCCGCCTGGTGCTGCTTGACCGCGAAGTCAGCAAGCCCACCGTCAAGGAAGTGAAGGAACAGGAAGTCTACATGGGCGAAATTCCGCTCATGACGGGCACCGGTTCGTTCGTCATCAATGGCACCGAGCGTGTCATCGTGTCCCAGCTGCACC
>NZ_JAELTJ010000390.1 GCF_016428805.1 Achromobacter sp. ASV32 | reverse complement strand
ATCTTTCCTAATAAACGCAGCTCCTACGACTAAGGAGCAAGCTTATGTTCAAACCAAAACAGTATTCGGAGCTACGTCGCCGATGAAGACCAATTTGTTGGTTTAGAACCCCATTAGTCTGTCATAATGATGTCTCTGCAAGAGTGGATTTGGAAGACGAACAGCACCGAGCAATCGGCTTCTCGTTTGGAGTCGTTGATGTGGGCTGAGCAGAGCATCTGCAACACCGTTCCGACTCTTGTAACTCTTATAGTTGCCACATTTTGTTTTTGTTTCAACATTGAGCAACCCAAGGCTCGTCGGACCGATTTTCCAAGAAAAAAATTGGTGGGTTTGGCGAATAACGAACGTTTTTAGTTCAAGACTGACATTACCGTATCCATCAGACATTCATCGCCGCCGTTATTGGCTCTGAAGTAAGAAACTTCATTAGCTGGCATGGAGTACGCAACGGCAGTGTTGATTTCAGTGTTGTGG
>NZ_JAELTJ010000389.1 GCF_016428805.1 Achromobacter sp. ASV32 | reverse complement strand
AAAGAGGCCACCGCAGGACACCTGGCTGTGCGGTATCACAGCGTACACGTGCTGCGCCGCACCGCCTCAACAAGCGAGCGCTTCGACAAGGCGGCTCGCAATGGTACGCTGCTCCAAAAAAGGCGAGACAAATTACAGGGTTTTTTGCCAAAAGCCGGCCTGCCTTTGGGGTGACCTGTTCAGAGAACCCCGGAAACCCACTCATCGAGCGATCCCAGTGGTTTTTCGTTACATTGGCATCTGCATCTGCATCACAAAAACGAAACAGGTTGAAAGTGACAGTGACATGATAAGCGGCGTCAATTCGTACTAGGTACTAAGGTATGTAGTCCCACGGTTAGTACTAAGTGTGTAGTATGAAGGTGTTTTAGGCTCACCTCTTGCGAGTTACGAGTATTGCCTGCTACTCTCACCAAGGCCAGCAGTTCATGGACATACACCCTCCCTCAAGCCTCAACACCCATCATTGTCTAGTAC
>NZ_JAELTJ010000388.1 GCF_016428805.1 Achromobacter sp. ASV32 | reverse complement strand
GCTCCTCCCAACGACGGCTACGGCCAATTCCAAGGCCAGCCCGTTGATCAACAAGCGCAGCAAGACTATGACAACCAGCCGGCTCAGCCTGCACAGGAAGCCGCTGCGCCAAAGAAGAAGAAGCGTGGCTATGCCGCCGGCGCATTCGACGTCGGTGCTGGCGCCAATTCTGCTGTCGGAGGGCAGATGCAAGGCGGCGGCCAGTTTGGCGCCCCTGCCGGCCAACCTGCTCAAGGCTACGGATCTTACCCCCAGGGTGATCCCAACCAAGCCGCCGGTTACCAGTACGGTCAGTCATATGGCCAGGCCTACGGCCAGCAGCCCCAAGGCGGCGCTCCTCAGCAACCTGGATATGGCGGATACCACGCCCCCGATCAAGGATATCCTGCACCTGGCGCAGGCCCGCCACCTGCCGCCGGCGGTGTTGGCGGAATCACACAAGGAATGTCCAACATGTCGGTCGGGACACAACCGCCTC
>NZ_JAELTJ010000387.1 GCF_016428805.1 Achromobacter sp. ASV32 | reverse complement strand
ACCGATGCGTGCATGAACATCACCAAAATACCGTCAAACACACAGTCGGTCAGAAGCCTTATTCACATTGTTGGTATTTGTGAACCCTCAGTACCGTTAGGAATGTGTGTAGTGATTGTTTCCAGAGTACAGCCACTTTCACCATGAAGTCCCCTAGTCACAGTCCATCCTCCACAGTGCGGCAACAATGGGCCAAACTTTAAAGATCGGTGGAATTGGGTTATATGAAGATTTTAACGTAGCCAAACATTTTGAAGAGAGTTCTGGTACATCTGATCTTTGATCACTAAGTTTAAAGTCCCAGTGCTTCACAACGCCTATTATGGTTCTGGTGGCGCAAGCAAGTCGCACGTCAATCTCTGGGATCCTTTCTTCAATGAGGCATCACAGGTGATGGTATCTTTTACCCTAGTTCTGAGGAATCTACTCGATTATCTTCAACTTGCCGGCGGTCGCAAAAATTGCGTCAAACCTGGCC
>NZ_JAELTJ010000386.1 GCF_016428805.1 Achromobacter sp. ASV32 | reverse complement strand
CCTTAGCACCCGTTGCAATGACGACTTCGCGGAATTTGGCGGCGGGAAAGTCCCAAGCATATGGCATGATGCTTCTGGGTGGTAGCCTATAACGAATAGGCTTCCAGCCACTGCGGTCCTCAACATCATCTTCCTCGACATTGGGATTCGCTTGGTAGAACGTGAACTCTGTGTCACTTTCATTCCGCATAGAAAAGGGCCAATTCTTGGTCTCCATGCTGAGATTGATAAACACAGTAGAGTCTTCCATCAGGATTTCTACTCGGATGAGACGCTGTCTCTGCCCTGGCTTCGCAATTTTGACATGCGTTGTTCCTATGTCGGCAATATTGAATGGCGATGTCCACTGGTTGTCCACATCGGCGTAACACAAGCTTAGCTGCTTAACTGTGCCCTTTTGCATAAAGTGCAATGGTTGAAGGCTCGAAGGCGCCAGTGTCATAAAGCCGGGTGAGCTTGATTCGCGTATGTAGATTTC
>NZ_JAELTJ010000385.1 GCF_016428805.1 Achromobacter sp. ASV32 | reverse complement strand
ATTTCTAGCTTTGGAACTGGCCGCGGCTCCATAATTGCTTCGTAGTTTTCCATAAATCGCAACAGGATATCTTCTCGGTTTGCCCTGGCCGTTATGCAGACTCCGAACGGGCGACCATTGTATCGAAGTGTGCCTACTGGCACCGCTGCTACGGGGTACCCTAGAAAACATTGAAAGTAAGTACGTTTCCGGTCAGTGTATTTGAAGGACAGTATAGAAAAATACTTACCAGCTGCTGCGGCGTAGACACATAACGCCGAGTCGCAAGGGCCAGCTATAAGATTCACCTCAATTTCAGAAAATACATTTTCAAGAGTCTCTTTGGCCTTTTCTCGAAGCTCCCTTTTGAGCCGTTCAATGTATTCAGCATCTTCGCTCTTGTTCATTGCTTTTATTAGATCATTTTGCTCTGTGTACGCTGCGCAGTAGCGTTGTCAGTATGTGCGGACTAAAGAAGCAAAAGAAGGTGAACTTACGC
>NZ_JAELTJ010000384.1 GCF_016428805.1 Achromobacter sp. ASV32 | reverse complement strand
CCAGCAAACGCCTCGACCGGTGCTCATTTATCACATACAAGGAATAGCAGATAATACGCCAGCTCACCGGATGCTTCTTCTGTAATGACAGAAAGCGGGAGTTTGGACCCGCCACTCGAGGTCAAGCGAGCGGACCCGGGGGAGCAGAAGCAGCAGGGTATGCGAAACGCTGGACAAGTGCAACCAATGTGGCTGATTTGCTAACAATGCTTATAGATGACTACTCAGATTCCGATGATCAATTCACAGACGCCCAGTCGGCGCCCATGACGCCGCATTTGAGCTCCCCTCTGCGAAGAGTAACAGCTGCCCAAGATGCGGAGTCGCATGACGACGATTCACAAGACGCAGGGCATGAAGACGAAGCCGAAGTGGAAGTGGAAGATGAATCCAAAAAATCTTCAGATAGTACACCAGAAAC
This sequence comes from Achromobacter sp. ASV32, assembly GCF_016428805.1. Lineage (GTDB taxonomy): Bacteria > Pseudomonadota > Gammaproteobacteria > Burkholderiales > Burkholderiaceae_B > Achromobacter. Next base: position 58 of record NZ_JAELTJ010000384.1, on the reverse strand, counting down.
GGTTATTGCAGAATCAACTGCGCAAGACGAGTCACAGAAAGACGGACCGGGACAGGAC
>NZ_JAELTJ010000383.1 GCF_016428805.1 Achromobacter sp. ASV32 | reverse complement strand
GGAATGAAGGGCGCTGCGAGCACAACGAGGCCGCTAAAGAGACATTGCAGCCAGGTGATGAGACGCCAGGAAAACTCGGCGTTGACTTCGAGACTGCCGCGGGCAGCACCGGCGGAGAGGATCGCACCTCCGAGCCAGAGACAGTTGTAAATGGCTGGGAATTTGTTAGATGAAATAGAGAGTAGAGGGGGTGAGGGGAATCTTACCGCCAACTACACCACGATAGGCAGGGTGGTTGATTTCAACGACATACATGGGACCAGCCGAAGCAGAGATTCCGACACCGAAGCCGAGAAAGAATCGACCCCCCATGAACTGAGCTCGTGCATGAGAGGTAGCCTGGATGATTGTGCCTACAATGACAAGCAGAGCACCGCTAGCCATGCCCACTCTTCTGCCGAAGCCATCAATGATGGGACCGACAAAAGGTAATGCAACGACACCGCCAATCTGGTACATGGACGAGACAATGCCAGCCC
>NZ_JAELTJ010000382.1 GCF_016428805.1 Achromobacter sp. ASV32 | reverse complement strand
AACATGACCTTTGCGAGCGATTCTTCAAAGTTGAGCGCTGCGCCCATGGCGTCCACCACCACATCCTCTGTAATATTTCGACCGTCATGGGGGAGGTAGCCGTGGTTTGCTAGGGTATTCATCATGGGACAAGGACCTCGGACTGAGGGCGGCGTTAGTAATAAGGCTGTGATGAATTGGATTACTCAACTCACGATCTCCTGGTGAAGGCGGGTACCATGATCGAAGCAAAGACGGGGAAGCCTTTGCGACTACAAGGCAAAAAAGATAGACTGCAAATGTTATTTGTTTCATCATTCTGTATCGTTTTAATTGCCTGCGAAGAGGTCGTGTCCGGTGCGACTGTATCGACAGCTTCCAGCCTACTATCTACCGTTTCAGGATTTTGCCAAGAGTTAAGACGTAGTAAACTGACTTACAAACCTGTGCACGGCATCTCGGAGAGACCTTCCAAAAACATCTCTTGAACAATGATATGTG
>NZ_JAELTJ010000038.1 GCF_016428805.1 Achromobacter sp. ASV32 | reverse complement strand
CCCCCCCCCCCCCCCCCCCCCCCCCCCCCCCCCCCCCCCCCCCCCCCCCCCTTTTTCAAGCAGAAGACGGCATACGCGATCGGTTATTAGGTCTCGTGGGCTCGGAGATGTGTATAAGAGACAGGCCGGAAAGCTTCGGCTTTCCTGCGGCTTGTGCCCGAAACCCTGCGTGTGCATTTGCATGCGCAGGGTTTTTTGGTTTAAACACCCCCATCATGTCTATTCCCATACGCCTCATCGTGGGATTGGGTAACCCCGGTCCCGACTACGAAACCACCCGGCACAACGCCGGCTTCTGGCTGGCCGACCATCTGGCGGACGATCTGCGCACTTCTTTTGCGCTGGAGAAATCCTTCTTTGGCATGGTGGCCAAATCCCGCCTGGGGGCCGACAACGTCCTGCTGCTCAAGCCCAACACCTACATGAACCGTTCCGGCCAGGCGGTCGGGGCGCTGGCGCGCTTTTACAAGCTGGTGCCCGAGCAGGTGCTGGTGCTGCATGACGAACTGGACCTGATGCCGGGGCAAGTCAAGCTCAAGCAAGGCGGCGGTCACGCCGGCCACAACGGCCTGAAGGATATCCAGGCCGCGCTGGGCAGCCCGAACTTCTGGCGCCTGCGCATCGGCATCGGTCATCCGCGCACGTTGAACCTGGCCCAGCAGGTCGCTGATTTCGTGCTGCATCCGCCGCGCCGCGAGGAACAGAAGGAAATCGAGGCCGTCATCGACCGCTGCCGCGCCGTGGTGCCGGCCATGCTGGCCGGCGACTTCGCGCTGGCCACCCGTCAACTGCATAGCGGCAACGACGCCTGATGGATCGCAGTCCAGCTTCCCGGTCCAAACCGCGCTTTCGCAGCGAGCTGGCGGACTTCTGGCGCTTCGTGCGCCATCCGCATCCCCTGCGGCGCCTGCCCGGGCGCACCGCGGCGATCGGCTGGGTCTCGGACTGGTGGCCCGGCGTTGGCCCGGGGCGCATTCTGGCCTGGGCTGGTGTGCTGTGGCTGATCAACCTGTTCGCCCTGGGGCCGCTGGCCGTCGCCGCGGCCGGGGCGGGCGGCGTCACGCATCGCCTGGACCCGGCCAATATCCCTTGGCTGACCGCAATCATCTGGGCGCCGCTGGTCGAGGAAATGCTGTTCCGCTACGGGCTGCGCCGCCCCAAGCAGGCGCTGTGGTTCTGCCCTGCGCTGCTGCCGGTGGTGCTGTACGGACCCCGCATCTGGACCGGCCTGCTGCTGGCCGCCTTCGTGCTGCTGGTGTGCTGGTCGCTGCGTCCCAGGCCTGAACCGCTCAAAGGCTGGAACACCGCCTGGCGGCGCCGCTACCTGAAGCATTTCGGTTGGGTGTTCCACCTGGTGGCGCTGACCTTCGCCGCGGTGCACCTGACCAACTTCATCTTCAAGGACACGCCGTTCTGGTTGTTGCCGCTGCTGGTGCTGCCGCAGTGGGTCACGGGCCTGGTGCTGGGTTGGATGCGCGTGCGCCGCGGCATTGGCGCCGCGATCGCGCTGCACGCCACCTTCAATGCTGGCCCCATTTTGCTGATCTGGGCCGTCATGCGCTGGCTGCCCGCCGCGGCGCAGTGACTGGGCGCCGCGACGCGTTCGCGCGCCATGCCGCCCGTCTGCACGGTCCGCTGTTGCCGGTTGAGCGGCGCCCGCCCTTTCGCCGTGCCGTCGTCGCCGGCGGGGTAAACTAGAACGTTAACGCTCAATACCGTACTTACACAGGATTCCCATGGCTCTGCAATGCGGCATCGTCGGCCTGCCCAACGTTGGCAAATCGACACTCTTCAATGCTCTGACCCGCGCCGGCATCGCCGCCGAGAACTACCCGTTCTGCACCATCGAGCCCAACGTGGGCGTCGTCGAGGTGCCGGATCCGCGTCTGCAGAAGCTGGCTGAAATCGTCAAGCCCGAGCGCATCCTGTCCGCCACGGTCGAATTCGTGGACATCGCCGGCCTGGTGGCTGGCGCCAGCAAGGGCGAAGGCCTGGGCAACCAGTTCCTCTCACACATCCGCGAAACCGACGCCATCGTCAACGTGGTGCGCTGCTTCGAAGACCCCAACGTGATCCACGTGGCCGGCAAGGTCGACCCCATCGCCGACATCGAAGTCATCGAAACCGAACTGGCCCTGGCCGACCTGCAAACCGCCGAAAAGGCGCTGCAACGCCACCAGAAAACCGCCCGTTCCGGCGACAAGGAATCGCAGCGCATCGTGGCCGTGCTGGAAAAATGCGTGGCCCAGCTGAACGAAGCCAAGCCGATCCGCGCGCTGGACCTGACCACGGAAGAGCACGCCGACATCGCCCAGCTGTGCTTCATCACCGCCAAGCGCGCGATGTACGTGGGCAACGTGGCCGACGACGGTTTCACCAACAACCCGCTGCTGGACCGCCTGACCGAATTCGCCGCTGCCCGCAACGCGCCGGTCGTGGCCATCTGCGCCGCCATCGAATCCGAAATCGTTGATCTGGACGACGCCGACCGCCAGGCCTTCCTGTCCGACATGGGCATGGAAGAACCCGGTCTGAACCGCCTGATCCGCGCCGCCTTCAAGCTGCTGGGCCTGCAAACCTACTTCACCGCCGGCGTGAAGGAAGTGCGCGCCTGGACCGTGCCGATCGGCGCCACCGCGCCGCAAGCCGCGGGCGTGATTCACACCGACTTCGAACGCGGCTTCATTCGCGCGCAGACCATCGCCTACGAAGACTACATCGCCTACAAGGGCGAACAGGGCGCCAAGGAAGCGGGCAAGATGCGCGCGGAAGGCAAGGAATACATCGTGCAGGATGGCGATGTGATGAATTTCCTGTTTAACGTCTGATCGGCCGCGCCGTTGCCGGGCCTTCCATGAATGCCCGGCGGTGCGCTACCTTTCAACAAGAAAGCCGCATGGTCATGCGGCTTTTTTGTTGACGCGGGATTATTCGCCACATGTCGTGCAGTGCATCGGCGTGTGATCGCCCCGGAAATTGCGAGGACTATCCCCGCACTCGTACAAGACCCGTACAAGACCCGCCCGAGCGCCGCGCCCGCTCAAGCGTTCTTGTCCCCCGCCCCGCGCAGGAAATTCTCTTCCAGCACGCTCAACACCCGATTCAACGTATCGATATCGGCGGCTGACAGGCCCTTGAGCGACTCATCGAAGAACGCCGCCCGCTTGGGCAGCGCTTCATCCACCACCGCCTGCCCGGCCGGCGTCAGCCGCGCATTGGTCAGCCGGTTGTCGTTGGCATCGACCGCACGGGCAATCCAGCCCAGCTTCTGCATGGCTTGCAACTGACGCGTGAGCGAGGCGGGATCCAGCCGGCAGCGTTCGGCCAGGTGTTTTTGCGAACACTGCCCGCATTCATGCAGCGCCAACAGAATGCGCCAGCGCGGCAGCGCGTGGCCGACCTTGGCGCTGAAGGCGCTTTGCATGACGCGGTAGGTCTGGCCCATGTGCTGGATGACTTGCAGGCCTTGTTGTTGTTTGGGCAAAAGCTACTCTCCGACGCCGGCGGGCTCCGGTTTGGGAGCGCGCGCCAATTGCACCAGGGGGACGCGCCGCACGCACCACAGCGCCAGCACCGCGACCGCCAGGGCGATGAGCTGCCCCTCGTGGATGGCGCTGACCAGCGCCACGCGCGCGATCTCGATCAGCGACGTCCCATCCTGGCCTTGATGCGCCAATTGTGCCAGGAACTGCGTCTGGGCCGCCGGATTGACCAGCATCTGCGGGTCGTCCAGTTGTGGCAGCCACTGGGCCGACGTGCCCCGCAGCGTGGATTCCACGCCGCTGAAGTAGCTGTGATTGACCATGGTGCCGACGACCGCAGTGCCGAGCATGCCGCCGATCATGCGCAGCGACTGCAACAGCGCGGTGGCGATACCCAGGTGAGTGCGGCCGGCAGTCTGCTGGGCGAAGACGGTGAGGTTGGGCATGATGAAGCCCATGCCCAGGCCGGCCATCATCATGTAGCCGGCGATGAGGCCGTGCGAGGTGTAATTGTGGGTGGTGACGATGCCCAGACAGGACGCGGCCATCAGGATGAAGCCGGCGTACAGCATGCGGTTGGGGTTGCGGATGCGGGTGATGATGCGGCCGTTGACGATGCTGCCCACGGTAATGAAGACGACCAGCGGCGTGATCAGCAGGCCGGCGTCCTGCGGCGACAGGCCGAAGCCGCCCTGCAGCAGCAAGGGCGCGTAGAACAGCAGCGAATACATGGTCACGCCGACCAGCAGCGCCAGGGTGAACAGCATGGCCAGGCCGCGGTTGCGGAACATGTCCAAGGGCAGCAGCGGGTGCGGGCAACGGCGTTCCCACCAGTAGAGCAGGCCGAAGGCGGCGACGCTGCCGGCGCCCAGCAGGGCGATGGTGAGGCTGGCGCCTTCCTTGGGCAACAGTTCGACCAGCAGTTGCAGGCCGCCCAGCGCGGCGGCGATCAGCAGGGCGCCTTGCCAGTCCAGCCGGACCTTGCCGGCGGTGTGGTTGCGCAGGTGGGGCAGGTAGCGCGCCACGAAGAACACGCCGAGGATGCCGATGGGCAGGTTGACGTAGAACACCGAGCGCCAGCCGTAGTGCTCGGTCAGCGCGCCGCCCAGCGACGGGCCGACGGCGTTGGCGATGCCGAAGGCGGAGCTGAGCATCACCTGCCAGCGCAGGCGCACGTGGGGATCGGGGAACAGGTCGGGGATGGACGCGAAGGCCGTGCCGACCAGCATGCCGCCGCCGATGCCCTGCAAGGCCCGCGCCAGCACCAGGGTAAGCATGCTGTCGGCGGCGCCGCACAGCACCGAGGCCAGCGTGAACAACACGATGGCCGCGACGACGAAGGGTTTGCGGCCGTAGTAATCCCCCAGCCGGCCGAAGATCGGCACGGTGATGACGGAGGTCAGCAGGTAGGAGGTCGCCACCCAGGCGTACAGCTCGAAGCCCTTGAGTTCGGCCACGATGGTGGGCAGCGCGGTGCCCACCACGGTCTGGTCGATGGCCACCATCATCATGACGAAGCACATGCCCAGCATGGCGAGCAGGGTCTGCCGGAAGGGAAGCACCTGGCCGGGCGAATATGGGGTGCTGGGGGTGGGGGCGGGCATTGTTGGATGCGTCAATGATTGATGGATCAATAATTCTAGTCCTACAATCCCGCAGACAGAAAGCCGTCAGTTTCGTGGCCGGCGCGCAGGTGGGCCCGATTTGTTACGATAGCGGTATCTGCACGCAGGCGATGCCTGTGTCTTCAGCAAGTCTTTCCTTCGGTAAGCCCCCCTTGTCAGGCGACCCGGCCCCAGGCCAGGCGCATGCGGCGGCACGCCATGGAAGGCAGTCAGATCAGGATGCCGGGCGGCTGCGCCTGTGCAAAGCGTCATCCCAGCGCGCGGCGCTGGCGGGTGGCATTCAAGGATTACCAGTCGAGGGTCCGACGGGGCGGCAATGAAAACGTGGTTCAAGCGCATTCTGATAGGCCTGGTGGTGTTGGTTGTCGTGGCCGTCGTTGGCCTGGCCATCTTTTTGCTGACGTTCGACCCCAACGCGTACAAGTACAAGCTCGAAGAGCTCGTGCAGGAACGCTATCACCGCACGCTCACGATCGATGGCGCAATCGAGCTGTCGCTGTTCCCGCGCATCGGCCTGTCGGTGCAGGGCGTGTCGCTGTCCGAAGCCAATAGCACCGAGAATTTCGCCTCCATCGAAAGCACCCGCCTGGCGGTGGCCGTGTGGCCGCTCTTGTCCAACAGCTTCGTGGTGGACCACGTCGCCATCAGCGGCTTCAAGGCCCGGGTGGTGCGTGGCAAGGATGGCCAGTTCAATTTCAGCAATCTGGTCGGCGGCACGGCGCCGGTGGTGGCAACGCCCGCCAATCCGGCCGAGGCCATTGCCGGTGCCGCCCAGACCGCGGCCCAGGCGCTGACCAACGGCACCTCACCGGCGACGCGCAACAACATGCAGATCGACATCGCCGGCCTGGACCTGAAAGACGGCGAAGTGCTGCTGCAGGACCAGATGTCGGGCATGGCGGTGGCGGTCACCCGGATCAACGCCAATACCGGCCGCGTCACGTTCAACCAGCCGTTCGATGTGCGCCTGACGGCTCGCGTCGAAGGTGGCAATCCGCGTATCGACGCCAACCTGACGGGCCAGGCGCTCCTGACGCTGGACCCTTCGGCCAAGCGCTATGCGGCCCAGAAGCTGGATCTGCGCATGGACGGCAAACTGCCGGGCGCGGAGGCCAAGAGCCTGGCCATGCGCGGCAACCTGGCGTTCAATGGCCAGAAGTCGGCGCTGGACGTGGCGGGTCTGGAACTGGTGTTCCAGGGTGACATCACCGATCCGGCCGCTCGCGCCACCGGCGTCGAAGCCAGCGTGGCGATGCCCAAGCTGTCGATCGACCCGCACAAGAGCCAGTTGCAGATCGAGAAGCTGGCGGTGCGCGCCAAGGGCGGCGTGGCCGACGGTCCGTTCGAATTCGCGGTGGATGCGCCGTCGCTGAACATCTCGCCCACCCAGGCCACGGGCGAAGCCCTGACCGGCCGGGTGCGCATCAGCGGGCTGGATGCCAGCTTCGGCCTGAATGGCATCAGCGGCAATGCAGCCGAACTGGACATCAAGGAAGCCAAGCTGGACAGCACGTCCAAGAATGGCGACCGCATCGTCAAGCTGACCTTCGCCTCGCCGCTGTCGCTGAACCTGCTGCAACGCAAGGGCGGCCTGTCCGGGCTGCGCGGCGACGTGAACATCACCGATCCGGGCTTGCCCAAGGGCAACTTGCAGATCCCCGTGATCGGCAGCCTGAATGTGGACCTGCTCAAAGACCAGGCCAGCAGCAAGATCAACGCGGTTCTGGAAGGCGGCAAGTTCGATCTCAGCGCCGATATCACCAAGCTCAGTGACGCGCCGCAGGTCAATTTCGCGCTGGCGGTCGATACGCTGGATCTGGACAAGCTGGTGCCGCCGGTGGCGGCCGCGCCCGCCAAGCCGCCCGCCGATGGCAAGAAAGACGAAAACAAGCCTGCCCAACCGGCCCCGGCCAAGCCCGCGGACGACTCGATCAACCTGTCGGCGCTGGTCGGCCCCAGCGTGAACGGCACGCTCAAGGTCGGCAAGCTGGTGGTGCGCGGCCTGAAGGCCGACGACGTCGCCGCTGCCGTCAAGCTGGACCGCGGCAAGCTCGATATCTCCAGTCTCACGGCGGGGTTGTATGGCGGCAAGCTGGCCGGCGCCTTGTCGGTGGACGCGGCCCAGGGCAACCAGCTGGCCACGAAGATGTCGCTGGCGGGCATCGCCATCGAGCCCCTGCTGATGGACCTGGCGCAGAAGAACGTGCTGTCCGGCACGGGCAGCCTGGCGCTGGACCTGAAGACCGGCGGCGCCAATACCTATGCCATGAAGAGCAACCTGGGCGGTACGCTGCAGGTGCGCCTGCGCGACGGCGCGGTCAAGGGCATCAACCTGACGCAGACCCTGCGGGAATTGAAGGCGGCGCTCAAGCCCGAATCGCAAGACGAGACCGTGGCGGCCGACACCAGCAAGCAGACCGCTTTTTCGGAAATGGACGCCGACCTGGCCTTCACCAAAGGCGTGGCCAGCGTCAAGCGCCTGAACGTCGTGTCGCCGCTGTTGCGCGTGACGCAGGGCGAGCCGGCCACCATCGACTTCGTCAAGAACGAACTGGACCTGGTGGCGCGCGCCCGTGTGGTCAACCCGGCCGCCGACCCGGAAGGCCGCGAACTGATCGACCTGAAGGACGTGACCATTCCCGTGCACGTGAAGGGGCCGTTCGACAAGCCCACCTACACGCTGCTCTGGAAAGACGCCATCGGCGGCATTCTCAAGCGCAGCCTGGAAAACAAGCTGCGCGAAGCCGTGACCGGCAAGGGCAAGGGCGGCGCGGCGGTGGACAAGGCACTGAAGGGCCTGCTCGGCAAATGAGCGACACCTTCCAGCCCATCGCCCAGTGCGGCCATACGGCGCAGCCCGAGGCCGCCGCCTATCATCGCCAGTGGCTGGTGGCCAACGATTCGGGCCAGTGGCTCAACCGCGAGCTGTGCCCGCGCCTGGCCGAGGTGACGGTAGAGTTGCGGCTGGGCTACCTGGTGCTGCGCGCGCCGGGCATGCTGCGCATGGATATTCCGCTGGACGTCATCGAAGACGACGACAGCGTGCGCTACAGCATGAAAGTGGGCGAGCACACCATCGACGTGATCGACGAAGGCGAGCTTGCCGCCGCCTGGATTTCGAATTTCGTGCAGGTGCCGTGCCGCATCATGAAGGTGCATCCGGACACGCCCGTGTCCGCCTGGCCGGCCTGAGCGGCCGGCGGCGCTGCGCGGGCCGCCGGGCCTGCGCGACGCGTCTTCGAATCTCTCTTGAAATGCCCTACTGCGCAGCTTGCTTGCGCTTGTACTCGAACGCGGTATGGGCCAGCAGGCCCGCCACCAGGCCCCAGAAGGCCGATCCGATACCCCAGAAGCTGAAGCCCGAGGCCGTAGCCAGCAGCGTGATGAGCGCCGCTTCGCGCCGTTGCGGGTTGGCCATGGCTGCAGCCATGCCGCCCATGATGGTGCCCAGCAGCGCCAGGCCCGCCAGCGCGGCCAGCAGGGCCGCGGGCAGCGCCTGGAAGAACACGGCGACCGCGCCGGCCACGATGCTTAGCGCGAAGTAGCCGATGCCGTAGGTGGCCGCGGCGATGTAGCGCTTGGACGGGTCGGCGTGGGCCTCGGGTCCCGTGCAGATGGCCGCGCTGATGGCGCCCAATGTGACGCTGTGGGCGCCAAAGGGGGCGGCCAGCAGGCCCAGCAAGCCGGTGGCGGCGACCAGGCGCGAGGCCGGAGGGCGATAGCCTGCGGCTTGCAGGATCGCCAGGCCCGGCAGGTTCTGCGAGGCCATGGCCACCACGAACAGCGGGATGCCCAGGCTGACCGCGGCCTGCGCGCTGAAAACGGGCGTGGTCCAGACGAACTCGGTCAGGTGCCAGTCCAATTGATCGATTTGCAGCAGGCCCAGGCCGGCGGCCATGGCGACGGCCACGACCATCACCACCAACACGGCGTAGCGGGGCGCCCAGCGACGGCAGATCAGGTAGGCGGCGCACATGGCCAGGACCAGCGCGGGCTGCTTGCCGACATTGGTGAAGATGCCCATGCCGAAGTTGAGCAGCACCCCGGCCAGCATGGCCGCGGCGACTTCACCGGGGATGCGGCGCAAGATGGGGTCGATCCAGCCGAACAGGCCGCAGGCCAAGGTCAGCGCGGCGGCCAGCACGAAGGCGCCGATGGCTTCGGGAAAGGGCACGCCGGCCAGCGCGGTGACCAGCAAGGCCGCGCCAGGCGTGGACCAGGCCATGACGATGGGCAGGCCCGTGCGCAGGCTGTAGGCCGCGCCGCCGAAGCCCAGCACCAGGCTGAGCGAACCGATCCAGGAACCGATGCGGGCGGCGTCCAGGCCGGCGGCGTGGCCGGCCTGCACCATCAACACCGCGGTGCCGCCGAAGCTCACCAGCACGGCGACCAGGCCGGCCGCGATGGCGGAGGCGGACAGGTCGCGGCGGGCGTGGGGGCGGGAGTTGGGGGGATTGAAGCCTGGTTGCGCGGTGTCGCTCATGCGGCACCGGTCAAGCGACGATACTTGGCCATGAGTTGTTCCTGGCCTTCGTTCCATTGCGGGTGCAGTTCGATGCACTCCACCGGGCAGACCACTTTGCACTGCGGCTCGTCGTGGTGGCCAACGCATTCCGTGCAGCGGTCAGGGTCGATGACGTAATAGTCCTCGCCCATGGAAATCGCGTCGTTCGGGCACTGAGGCTCGCAAACGTCGCAATTGATGCATTCTTCGGTGATGGTCAGAGCCATGATGGGCGGGCAAGGAAAATCAAGCTGGGGGCACGGCCATTGTACTGCCGACCCCGGACGGGGCCCGGACAAGCCCCTGACGCCGTCCTGCCAATGGCGCTATGGGTGGCCGGCCGCCCAAAGCGCAAGAAGAGCGCACGAGGCGCTCTTCGGGGGATTCGGCGGCGGGGGGAGCCCGCGGGGTCAGCCCGGCCAGGACTGTTCGCGGCGTTCTTTGGCTTTTTCCTGCAGCCAGCGTTCGACCGAGGGAAACACGAACTTGCTGACGTCGCCGCCCAGCTGGGCGATTTCGCGCACGATGGTGCCCGAGATGAACTGGTATTGGTCCGACGGCGTCATGAACAGGGTTTCGACGTCGGGCAGCAGATGGCGGTTCATGCCGGCCATCTGGAATTCGTATTCGAAGTCGGACACGGCGCGCAGGCCGCGCACGATGACGCGGCCGCCCTGGTCGCGCACGAAGTCCTTGAGCAGGCCGCCGAAGCTTTGCACTTCCACGTTGGGATAGTGCCCCAGCACTTCGCGCGCGATGTCCACGCGCTCGTCGATGCTGAAGAAGGGCTTCTTGTTGCGGCTATGGGCGATACCGACCACGACTTTGTCGAAAAGCGTGGCGGCACGGCGGACCAGGTCTTCGTGGCCTCTGGTCAGCGGGTCGAAAGTGCCGGGGTAAACAGCGATGATCATGCGAGCTCCGTACCGTTATTAGTGGTGTACACCATCCTCCGAAGCTCGGATTATTGACCTATTTGCGCAATGCAGCAAATTTCAGCAGATGGTAGTGGACCGCCCCGGCCTTGTCCTGGCGCAATACTTCGAATCCGTCGGGGGCGTCGATGGCGGTTTCGGCTTCGACATAGACCAGGCCGTCTTCGGCCAGGATGCCCGGCAGGATCGGCCACAGGCGCGGCAGCCAGCCTTGTCCGAACGGGGGATCCAGCAGAATGAGGTCAAATCGGGACGCATCCATTCTTTCGGCGACCTGCATCGCATCGCCCACGTGGATGCGTATCATGTCGGCTTTGAGCTTGTCGCGCAGTGTCCGCAGCGCGGACGCGGCGGTCTTGTCGCGTTCGACCATCTGCACGTGCGCCACGCCGCGCGAAGCCGCTTCGAACCCCAGGGCGCCGCTGCCGGCGAACAGATCCAGCACCTGCTTGTCGGCGAATTCGCCGCCCCACAGGTGATTGAGCCAGTTGAACAGCGTTTCCCGCACCCGGTCGGGGGTCGGACGGAGCGTCTCCACGTCGGGCACGGCGATAGGGGTGCGCCGGTATTGGCCCCCAACGATACGAATATACTTGTTACCCATGTTTAGCCGCTTCTTCAAGAAAAAATCCCCTCCGCCCGCCGCGCCGGCCCAGCCCGCGCCGCCGCCCGAGGGCGTGGAGGCCACGCCCGGCCCGCAAGCCGGTGTCGAGACGCCCGCCGCACCCGTTCCGTCCCCCGCGCCAGTACGCGAATTTTCGCCTGCCGCGCCGCCCGAACTGACGCTGCCGGTTCCGGCCGCGTCGGTGCCCGCGCCAGCGCCTGCCAGCGTGCCGCAACCCCCACCTGCCACGGTGCCGCAGCCTGCCGCGTCGCAGCCGGCCGCGCCGGCGGCATCGGCTGCGCGAGCTGCCGCTGAGCCGGTCGTTACGGCGCCGGTGGCCACGGCGCCTGCGGTTGCCACGCCGGCCATTGCCACCGCGCCTGTTGCCGCGACGCCAGCCGCAGCCGCGCCGGACCCGGCCATCACGCCGCCGGTTGCGGCGCCTGCCGCGCCGGCCCCGGTCGCCGCTCCTGCCCCGGCCCCTGCGCCCGAACCCGCGCCCAAGAAAGCGTCGTGGCTGTCGCGCCTGAAGCAGGGCCTGTCGCGCACTGGCCAAAGCATTGGCGGCATTTTCGTTGGCGTCAAGGTCGACGAAAACCTGTTCGAGGAACTCGAATCGGCGCTCATTATGGCCGATGCCGGGCTGGAGGCCACCGAGAAGCTGCTGACCGCGCTGCGCGCGCGGGTCAAGAAAGAACGCATCGAAGACCCTGCCCAGGTCAAGGCGGCGCTGCGCCAGCTGTTGGCCGACCACCTGCGTCCGCTGGAGCGCGCCTTCGACCTGAAGCAGGCCAAGACGCTGGTGGTGATGATCGCGGGCGTGAACGGCGCCGGCAAGACCACGTCGATCGGCAAGCTGGCGCATACCTTCCAGCGCCAGGGCGCCAGTGTGCTGCTGGCCGCGGGCGACACCTTCCGCGCCGCGGCGCGCGAGCAGTTGGTCGAATGGGGCAGCCGCAATAACGTGACCGTGATCTCGCAGGACGGCGGCGACCCTGCCGCGGTGGCATTCGACGCGGTCAATGCCGGCCGCGCACGTGGCATGGGTGTGGTGATGGTGGATACGGCAGGCCGCTTGCCGACCCAACTGCATTTGATGGAAGAGCTGAAGAAGATCCGCCGCGTCATCGGCAAGGCCGACGCGTCGGCGCCGCACGAGGTGCTGCTGGTGGTGGACGGCAATACCGGCCAGAACGCGCTGGCGCAGATCCGCGCATTCGATGCCGCCATCAACCTGACGGGCCTGGTCGTGACCAAGCTGGACGGCACCGCCAAGGGCGGCACGCTGGCGGCGGTGGCGGCGGGCAGCCAGGGCGTGCGCCCGATTCCGGTGTACTGGATCGGCGTGGGCGAAAGCCTGGAAGACCTGCAACCGTTCGTGGCGGATGAGTTCGCCGGGGCCCTGCTGGCGGATTGACCGCTCGAAAGACCGCCGCGTCCGGCGGCTTCAAAACACCGCGCCCCACGTATCCGTTGCCGGACACGTGGGGCGCGATGTTTTTGGGCTTGCCGGGTCGGTGCAATCGCGGCGCGTCAGGGCGCAGGGGCGCCTGGGCCCGCCGGCCGGACCCGGCCTTATTTCCAGAAAGGCTTGCTGCCCGCCAGGTCGTCGAAGGCCCGCTGCGCGTCGACCGCCAGTTCTTCCAGGCGCGCGCTGATCCAGCCCAGCGCGAACCAGGCTTGCGGGTGCGTGGCCGTACACGCCTCGTAGTAGTCCTTAGCGACGGCCAGGTCGTTGATTTCGCCCAGGATGTCCTGCACGCGTGACAGCAGCTTGCGGTAGCCGCGCAGCTTGGCCGCGGGCAGCAGCGATTCGGCGAAGGCCAGGCTGTAGCGCAGGCGCTTGCCGCGCTTGCGCAGTTCGTGGCGGGTGGGAATGTCGAGCGTGGCGAACTGGGTGCCCTGGTCGGCCACTTTGCTATGCCAGCGGTGCAGGCGTCGCGCCAACTGCTTGTGCAGCTGCTGCGGATCGGCTTGCGGCGCCAGCATGGGAATGATGGTGGGCTTGACGCTGGGGCCGGCAACGCCGCCTTGCAGGCGGATGGCGGGCTCGGGGGCGGCATCGCTGGGCACGCCGTTGGGCACCGCCATGCCGTCGGCCGTGGGCACGGGCGGGGGCACGTCCAGGCTCCATTCCAGCAGGTCCAGCAGCCAGGCCTGGAAGGCCTTGCCGCCGGCGATGGCGCGGGCGTCCTGCTCGGGCGGGGCGGCTTCCATGGGAATGACGGGCATGCCGGCGCGCATCAGCGCGGGGGCAACGGTTTCGTTCAGGACGTCCTGGTCGCGGTTGGCGCCGAAGGCGGCGAAGTGCGCGCGCACGCCTTGCAGCAGGGAGTCGGGTACGGGGGCAATCCAGCCGTCGAACAATTTCCAGGCCGAACGCAGGCGGCGGATGCCGACGCGCAATTGGTGGACGTGTTCGGAGTTGCCGGCGCGGTAGACGCCTTCGGTGTCGACTTCGGCCAGCACGGCGGCGTTGCGGGCGATCTGGTCCAGGCATTCGGCGGCGATGCGGCCCATGGCCTGGGGCGCGGTCATGTCGTCGCGCAGTTTGACGGACGCGGCGCCGCGGGGAGCCCAGAACTGGGCGATGGCCTGGGCGCGGCGCGCTTCGAGGTCGTCGCCGGCAATGGCGTCGACGTCGGCCAGGCGCTGGGCCAGTTGCGCCAGGGCATCGCCGCGCTCGGATTTGCTGCGCGGGTCGGCCACCAGGGCATGGCGCTGCTGCCAGCCGCGCGCGACGGCGAAGATGGCGGCGGGGCGGCCGGAGACGAGTTCGAATTCGAGTTCGGAGATGGGCAGTTCAAGCGCGCCGGCACGCAGGATGCCGGTGTCGTAGGCGAGTTCGACGGTGCCGTAGCGGGTGCGGACTTTGCGCAGCATGCGCTGGACGTCGGTTTCGTAGCGCAGGCCGAGTTCGCCTTTGATGGCGGCCAGGGCGGCTTCGACTTCGGTGCCGGCGTAGACGGACAGGTCCAGGACGGGGCCGGGGCGGGGGTGGTTCAGTTCGATGCGGGTGATGGCGTTGATGCCGGGCATCTTCAGGGTCTGGACCCAGTCGCGGCCTTCCTGGCGCAGGCGGATGGCGATGCGGGCCTTGGCCAGTTCACGGTCCGGGGTGTCGAAGTACATGGCGTGCAAGCGGATGCGGGTCGCTTCACGTTGCTTGACCTCTCGAAGCACGGCCTGGCGGGACGCCGTGGGCACGTGCAGTTTCAATTCCTGTTCCGACATGGCGGGGGTGTCCGACGGCAAAAGCCGAGATCTTAGTCAATCGGAGGGGGTTATTTGATGACGGGTCATATTTTGTTCACATTGAGCTTAGACGGGGTTGCGGTGCGTCAACAAGGGGGGGGTTGTGGGTTCTTTAGCCGCGCGTGACGGGGCAGGCGGGTGAGGGCGGGGCTACGATTGCGGTCCGGAGCCTTCGCTCCGGACTACCCCCGTTGTCATCCTCGTCCGCCTTCGGCTCCCTTCGGATTCCCTCGGGCGCATCTACACGCCCCGCCCTCACCCGCCTGCCCCGTCACGCGCTGTTGATGTGCCTTACTGGCGGGGGCTGGGGCGGGGGGTGTGCTTGGCGTTTTTGTTGACCGCATCTTGGGGGTGGAGGAGGTTGCGGGGCCCGCCTCGTGCCGGCCGCGCGGGCGGCCTTGCGAGGCTTACGCGGTGTCTCGCGTCCTGCGATGACGCTGCGCGCTTGCGCGGGGCGGGTGGATGAACTGCGTTTGGATTGATTGGGGTGCAAAAAAAACCGCCCGTTTCCGGGCGGCGCAAAGGAACGTTGGGTGATGCGTTGTTGGGTCAGAGGATGCGTTTGCGGGCTTGGGTGATGATCACTTCCGCCAGCACCACCACCACGAAGATGGCGGCCAGGACCAGGGCGACGCGGTCCCATTGGAAGAGGTTCAGGGCGGTGTCCAGCGCCATGCCGATGCCGCCAGCGCCGACCAGGCCCAGGACGGCGGATTCGCGTACGTTGATGTCCCAGCGCAGCAGCACGATGGACCAGAAGGCGGGGCGGATCTGGGGCCAATAGGCGTACCAGATGACCGAGGCCTTGCTGGCGCCCGTGGCGGTGACGGCTTCGATGGGGCCGCGCTGGGCTTCTTCGATGGCTTCGCCGACCAGTTTGCCGACGAAGCCGATGGAGCGGAACGCGATGGCGAGCGTGCCGGCCAGGGCGCCGGGGCCGAAGATGGCGATGAAGAGCAGGGCCCAGACCAGCGAGTTGACCGAGCGGCTGGAAACGAGAATCAGCCGGGCCAGCATGTTGATGGTCTTGCTGGGGGTGAGGTTGTTGGCCGCGAGCAGGCCGACGGGCACGGCCATGATGACGGACAGGATGGTGCCCAGCGTGGCGATGTGCAGGGTCTCTATCAGGGCGTCGTGCACGCCTTTGGGATAGTAGGCCCAGTCCACCGGCCACATGCGCTGGAACAGGTCGGCCATCTGCTCGGGGGCGTCGTACAGGAATTCCGGTATGACTTCGACGCCGCGGATGGCCTGGACGATCGCGGCGACGACCAGCAGGTACAGGGCGAAGCGCAGCAGGCGCTGGCCCAGGCTGTAGCGTTGCCAGACGCGGGGCGTGCCGGTGTCGCGCAGGGTGGGGGCGTGGGCGTTCATTGGTCTGCCTCCGCCTTGTTGATGACCGGCTTGGCGGTCTTGGACTGGCTGGAGCCGATGCCGCGGGCGCCGGCGAAGCGGCTTTGCAGGATGCGGTCAAAGCCCAGGTTGTCCAGGAACACGGCGCGCACGAAGCCAGCCAGGATTTCGCCGAGCATGATGATGGCGATGAGCGTGAGCAGGATGGCGCTGACGAAGTCGTAGTCAAAGCGCTGGAACGCCGAGAACAGCGTGCCGCCCACGCCGCCGGCGCCGACGATGCCGACCATGGTGGAGTTGCGCAGGTTGGAGTCGAATTGGTAGGTGGCAAAGCCGATGAAGCGCGCGAACACCTGCGGCAGCACGCCGAAGACGATGACGTTGGCGAACGAGGCGCCGGTGGCCCGCACGGCTTCGACCTGCTTGAGCGAGATTTCCTCGATGGCTTCGGTGAAGAGCTTGCCGATGAAGCCGATGGAGGCGACGGTCAGGGCCAGGATGCCGGCCAGGGCGCCGAAGCCGACGGCCTTGACGAACAGGATGGCGACGATGACCGGGTGCAGGGCGCGGCACAGGGCGACGAGCGAACGCGCGGGCCAGGAGACCCAGGCGGGCATCAGGTTGCGCGCGCCCAAAAGGCCGACGGGCAGGGCCAGGAAGATGCCCAGCACTGAGGCGAGCACGGCGATCTCCAGGCTTTCGGCGATGCCTTTCCAGAGCGTGGCGGGCTTTTCGAAGTTGGGCGGGAACATGCGCGCCAGGAAGGTGGACGCGTGACCCATGCCGGATTCGAAGCGGCTCCAGCTGAAATCGAGCTGCGCGGCGGCGTAGATGGTGTACAGCACCAGCAACAGCAGGCCGGCTTTCGCGCGGCCGGACAGGGCGAATGGGCGCGGGCCCCGGGGATGCGTTATTCCAGCCAAGACTCGCCTCCGTAGATGGTCTTGAGCATGGCGGCATCCAGGCCCTGGCCGTCGCCGTCGTAGACGACGTGGCCGCCGGACATGCCGACGATGCGGCTGGCATAGCGGCGCGCCAGTTCGACGTCGTGGATGTTGACGATGACGGGGATGCCGGTGGCGTTGCCCTGGGCGGCCAGCAGCTCCATGATTTCCACCGAGGTCTTGGGGTCGAGCGATGAGGTGGGCTCGTCGGCCAGCAGCAATTGCGGGCGTTGCATCAGGGCGCGGGCGATGCCCACGCGCTGGCGCTGGCCGCCCGACAGGGCGTCGGCGCGCTGGTCGGCAAAGCCGGCCAGGCCCACGGTATCCAGCAACGAATAGGCGTGCTCGATGTCTTCGGCTTCGAAGCGGCGGGTCCAGGCCTTGAAGGCGCTGGTGTAGCCCAGCCGCCCGGTCAGCAGGTTTTCCATGACGGTCAGGCGTTCGACCAGGTTGTATTCCTGGAACACCATGCCGATGCGCCGGCGTGCGCGGCGCAGCGACGCGCCGCGCACCCGGGCCAGGTCAACCGCGCCGTCGCCGGCTTGCAGCACGATTTCGCCGCGGGTCGGCTCGATCAGCCGATTGATGCAGCGTAGCAGCGTGCTCTTGCCGGTGCCGGACGGCCCGATGATGGCGGTGAGGCCCTGGCCCGCGATCTGCAGGTCGATGCCGTTCAGAACCGGGCGGCCGGCCCGGTATTCCTTGACCAGGCCGGAAATGCGTAGCGACGTCGTCATGCTGATTACTTCTTGCTCTTGGCGGATTCGCGGTCGTAGGCGGCGCGGTTGAAGCTCTCGCCGCCGGATTCGGCGACCTGGCGCACGATGGCCCAGTCCTTCTCGTAGGTCACCGGATAGAAACGGTCGGCGCCGTCAAAGGCCTTGGACATCTCGGCCGGGAAGCGGTAGTCGTAGAAGCACTTGAGCATCTGGTCGCGGAACTTGGGCTCCAGGTCGTGCGCGTAGGCGAACGACGAGGTGGGGAATTTCTCGCTCTTGTAGATGACGCGGAAATCGGCTTCCTTGACCTGGCCGCGCTCGATCATGCGCTTGAACACGTCCGAGGCGACGGCGGCGGCATCGTAGTCGCCGGAATTGACGCCCATGACGGACTGGTCGTGCTTGCCGGAGAAGACCACCTTGTAGTCCTTGTCGGGCGTCAGGCCTTCCTTGGGGAACAGCGCCACGGGCGCCATGTGGCCGGAGTTCGACGACGGCGCGGTGTGCGCCAGCTTCTTGCCCTTCAGGTCGGTCAGCTTCTGGTAGGGGCTGTCTTTCTTGACGATGACGATCAGGTTGTAGCCCTGGAAGCCGTCGGCGTAGCCCTTGACGGCGAACGGCACCGCGCCGGCGATGTTCACGGCGAAGGCGGTGGGGCCGGTGGAGAAGCCGCCCACGTGCAGACGGCCCGAGCGCATGGCTTCGATTTCGGCGGCGTTGCTCTGCACCTGGTAGAACACCACGCGCTTGCCGGTGCATTCGGACAGATGCTTGGTGAACGGCTTGAAGATGTCTTCGTACACGGCCGGGTCTTCGACCGGGGTGTAGGTGAAGACCAGCGTCGAAGGCGTCTTCAGCTTGGCCGGATCCGTGGGCGTGTCGGCCACCAGGTTCTTGTCGGCGTCGCAATACATCTGGTCCAGGTCGCCACGGTTGGGGCAGGTGTCGGCGGCGTGGGCGGCGGACGCCCCGAACGCGAGCGCGGCCAGCGAGGCCGCTTGCAGTAGACGCAAAGCGCGCATCGTATGTCTCCTCTTATGGGTTTGAATATGACTGGTAACTGAATTCAAACATACGCATAGAGGGAGCGCACTCGGGAAAGTCCCTGCCTTTCTTTTCGGGTTTTGTTCGTTTTGTTCGCTTTCGGTTCGTTTTTGCGCGAAAAAAAAGCGGGCCCCGGATGGGGCCCGCCAGTCTTGGGTTGCGGCGCGTCAGGCCCGGTAGCCGAGCTTGCGCGAGATTTCGTGGGCGCAGGCGAGCAGGGGGCGGGCGATTGCGCCATCCCAGGACACGTCGAACAGGCCGGTGGGGCCCAGGCTGGTCAGCGCCAGCACGATGTTGCCGGTGTTGTCGAACACGGGCACGGACAGGGCATCCACGCCGGGCAGCGGATTGCCCAGGGCGCGTGCCATGCCGTGCACGCGGATGTCGGCCAGTTGCGCATCGATATGGGCGCGGCTGGCCTTGCGCGGCGGGGGGACGCTGGCGATGACCGCCGTGTCGCCTTCCTCGCGGGCGATGTAGTGCTCGCTGACCTTGGGCGGCAGCCAGGCCGCGAACACCAGGCCGGTGGCCGTGTGCAGCATGGACATCACCGTGCCCTTGCGCATGTTCACGTGTACCGGATAGCTGGCTTCGGTCATGTGGATCATGGTGGGGCCGTGCGAGCCCAGCACCGCGATGCCCAGCGTGTGGCCGATCTCGGATTGCAGCTTGGCGATCTCGGGCATGGCGATGCGCACCGGGTCCAGCCGTTGCAGACTGACCAGGCCCATCTGCAGGGCGAAGGGGCCCAACTCGTATTGGCCGGTGATGCTGTCCTGCTGCACCAAGCCGACGCGGATGAAGCTGACAAGGTAGGGGTGCGCCTTGGCGGACGTCATGCCGGCGCCGGCGGCCAGGTCGCGCAGCGTCAGCGGCTTGGCCGCGTCGACCAGCGCGGCCAGGAGCGGCACGCCCACTTCGATGGACTGGATGCTGCGGCGGCCGTCGTTGGCGGCCGGGGCGGGCGTCTTGGCGGTGGCCATGGCGGGCGCCTTAAGCCGGCAGGGCGCGCGGCGCCCGGGCGGCCAGCAGGCGGTCGGCCATTTCCTTGAAGCCGCCGCCGCCGTGAAACGCGGCCACATAGGCAGGGCGGTGCGTCAGGCGGTGCAACTGCGACTGGATGTTGGCCACGCCGACCGACACGGGGAAATACGCGAACATCGGTTCGTCGTTGGGCGAGTCGCCGATGAACAGGGTGCTGTCCAGCGCGCCCGCTACGTCCACGCCGAATTCGCGCTGGAACAGGGTGCGGGTCATGGTCAGCTTGTCGTAGTCGCCGAACCAGCCGTTGACGTGGATCGAGCTGACCTTGGCTTGTGCGCCGGCGTCCTGGAAGATCTGGACGATGCGGCCGATGTCGGCCTCGGGCAGGGCGGGCACGTCTTCGCAGAAGTCGATGGCCAGGTCGGCCACGCGGTAGTCCTGGTCGCTGGCCACGGCGGCGCCGGGCACCTCGGCCAGCACCCGGTCGCGGATCGCGTCCAGCTTCTGGCGGCTGGCCTGGCGCGAGGCGGCGTCGGTCCAGTAGTGGGTGGTCATGCGGCGGGCCTGGCGGTCGTAGGCGTAATAGAACGCGCCGTTTTCGCCGACCACGGCACGCACGGGCCACATGCGGGCGATGTGGTCGCACCAGCCGGCCGGGCGGCCGGTGATCGGCACCACCTGGATGCCGGCTTGTTCCAGGCGTTCCAGGGCGGCGTAGGCATCGGCCGGCAGGCGGCCTTCGGTGGTCAGCGTGTCGTCGATGTCGGTCAGCACGACGCGAATCCCCGCCGCGACGGTCAAAGGCATGGCCGCAAGGGCTTGCATGGTGTTTTTTCCTTGTTTTGCAGGGTGTTCTCCGGCCGAAAGTTTAACCGGATGACCCTGTTTGGGCGGGGCTGTCGCGCCCCGGTAGGGGTTCTGGCGCCGGGAGCGGTAAAATCCGGGCTTTCCTGCCTGGTTTACGTGCCCGCCATGTCCGTCCAGTTGTCCTCTTTGCCCGGCTCCGAGCCGGAATCCTTCGATATCGCCTCGGTTGCCGAGATCATCGCCGAGCTGCGCGCCGGCCGCATTGTCATCCTGGTCGACGAAGAAGACCGCGAAAATGAAGGCGACCTGGTCATGGCCGCCGAGTTTGTCACGCCCGAGGCCATCAACTTCATGGTCACCCATGGCCGCGGCCTGGTGTGCCTGACCCTGACCGAAGACCGCTGCCGTCAGCTGGATCTGCCGCTGATGGCCGCCCGCAACGGCACGCGATACGGCACCAATTTCACGCAATCGATCGAAGCCGCCGAAGGCGTCGAAACCGGCATCTCGGCCGCCGACCGCGCCCGCACCATCCAGGTGGCGGTGGCGCGCGACGCCAAGCCGTCCGATCTGGTCCAGCCCGGTCATATCTTCCCGGTGCGCGCCGTGCCCGGTGGCGTGCTGGTGCGCGCCGGCCATACCGAAGCCGGCTGCGACCTGACCGCCATGGCCGGCCTGACCCCGGCCGCCGTGATCTGCGAGATCCTCAAGCCGGACGGCACCATGGCGCGCCTGCCCGACCTGGTGGAATTCGCCCGCCAGCACAACCTGAAGATCGGCACCATCGCCGACCTGATCCAGTACCGCAGCGAGCACGAGTCCATCGTCAAGCGCGTGGGCAAGCGCCCCATGCAGACCGCCTGGGGCGTGTTCGAGGCCGTGGCCTACGAAGACGCGGCCACCGGCTCGGCCCATCTGGCGCTGGTGCATGGCACCGTGACGCCGGACGTCGAAACGCTGGTCCGCGTGCACGAACCGGCCTCGGTGCTGGACGTGCTGGACACCGGCGCCAGCCCGCACAGCTGGGGCGTGGCGCAGGCCCTGCAGACGATTTCCCAGGCGCCCGCGGGCGTGCTGGTCTTGATGAATTGCCAGTCGTCCACCGAACACCTGTTCGCGCAGATCGCCGGCTGGAGCGACCCCAAGGCCAATGCCAACCCCGCCAACGCCGACCGCTACGGCCTGCGCACCTATGGCATCGGCGCCCAGATCCTGCGTGACCTGAACGTGGGCCAGATGAGGCTTCTGGCCCGCCCGCGCAAGATGCCCAGCATGGCGGGCTTTTCGCTCACCATTACGGGTTACGATTGCGACCCTCTGCATACTCCCGCAACACACTGAAGGCCGACACATGAACCCTTACATCCTTACCCCCGACCTGAACGGCGAAGGGCTGCACATCGGCATCGTACGCGCCCGCTTCAATGAAGAAATCGGCCAGGCCGAACTCGAGGCGTGCCTGAAAGAGCTGGCCGAACTCGGCGTGGACGAGCGCGACGTGATGGTCGCCACCGTGCCCGGCGCCCTGGAACTGGGCGTGGCCCTGTCGCACATGGCCGAAACGTTCGAATTCGACGCCTTGATCGCGCTGGGCGCCGTCATCCGCGGCGAAACCTATCACTTTGAAGTGGTCAGCAATGAAATGGCCACGGCAATCACCCGCATCTCCCTCGAAACCGGCATCCCGGTCGCAAACGGCGTGCTGACCGTGGACACCGACGAGCAGGCGCAAGCCCGCGCCGCCGGCAAGGGCCGCGATTGCGCACAGGTAGCCGTTGAAATGGCCAATCTGGTTGCGGCGCTGGAACCCGAGGAAGAAGACGAAGACGACGAAGACGAGGACGAAGATTTTGACGACGAAGAAGACGACGACCAGCGCTGATAGCGCGGCGCAAGCCCGCGCCAACGCGCGCAGCGCACGCCGCCGTGCACGCGAATTCGCGTTGCAGGGCGTGTACGCGTGGCTGCTGCGCGGCGGCCAGGGCACGCAGGACGCCGGCGAGATCGACGCCCATCTGCGCGACACCGAGGATTTTTCCGAGGCCGACGCGCAGTGGTTCAAGACCTTGCTGCACGGTGTCCTGCGCGAAGCGCCAACGCTGCGCGAGCGGTTCACGCCTTACGTCGACCGCCCGCTGGCCGAGTTGTCGCCCGTCGAACATGGCATCCTGCTGATCGGCAGCTTCGAACTGATTCATCACGTCGAAGTGCCGTACAAGGTTGCCATCAATGAAGCCGTGGAGCTGGCCAAGTCGTTCGGCGGCACCGATGGTTTCAAGTTCGTCAACGGCGTGCTCGACAAGCTGGCTGCCGACGTGCGCGCGCACGAGGTCCAGGCCAAGCGGTAACCCCCCGAAGCGCTGCGCGCGCTTTCCCCCAGGGGGCGCCGCGGCGGACCGGCTGAGCCCGGATCCGCGCGGCCCGGGTCTGGGGAGGCCCGTTTTTTTTGGGGGGCTGCTGCTTCCCGCCCCTTGCTGGAGCGCGCCTCCTTGTGGAAGGTGGCTCCTGTTGGGGAGTCAATCCCGGCCGCTGCGCCGGACTGCGGAGTTGCCGTGGCGTCCGAATTCGACCTGATCGCGCGCTATTTCACGCGCACCGCCCCGACAGGCCTGCTGGGCGTGGGCGACGACTGCGCGCTGTTTCCCGTGCCGCCTGGCGAGCAAGTGGCCACCAGCACCGATCTGCTGCTGGAAGGCCGGCATTTCTTTCCCGACGTGGATCCCAAATCCCTGGGGCACAAGGCCCTGGCCGTGAACCTGTCCGACCTGGCCGCCATGGGTGCGCGGCCGATCGGCTGCGTGCTGGGCCTGGCGCTGCCGCGCCTGGATGAGCCGTGGCTGGCCGCCTTCGCCGACGGCTTTCATGCGTTGGCCGCCGTTCACGGCTGCCCGCTGATCGGCGGCGACACCACGCGCAGCGCGCACGACCTGGCGATCAGCGTGACCGTGTTCGGCGCCGTGCCCGCGAACGCCGCGCTGCGCCGTGACGGCGCCCGGGCCGGCGACGATATCTGGGTGTCCGGCGAGCTGGGCGCGGCCGATGTGGCCTACCGGCTGCTGGACGGCCAATACCCGGCAGATCCCGAGCGGCTGGCCGCGACCCGGGGGGCGCTGGAGTGGCCCGAGCCGCAGGTGCCGCTGGGCCTGGCGCTGCGCGGCATCGCGCATGCCGCCATCGACATTTCCGACGGCCTGCTGCAGGACCTGGGGCACATCCTGGCCGCCAGCCGCGTGGGCGCGGTGCTGCATGAAGACCGCATGCCGGCCGCCGCCGCACTGGCCGGGCTGCCGGCGCAGGCGCTGCGCCGCGCCGTGCTGGGCGGCGGCGACGTCTACCAGCTTTGTTTTACCGCGCCGGCAGGCCGCCGCGACGCCGTGCTGGCCGCTGCGCGGTCGGCGGGTGCGCGCGTGACCCGGGTGGGAGGCATCGTGGCGCGCGAGCCGGCCCAGGACGCGATGCCGGCGGCAACGCGTGCCGGCGACACGTCCGCGCCAGCCGGCGCCCCTCGCCTGGTGGTGCTGGATGCCACCGGCCAGCCGCTGACGCAATTGCCCGCGGGGTTCGATCACTTCCCGGGGGCATGACCAGGGGATCCACCCGTCTGACCGGCCGGCGCAATCGCGCCGGGCAAGACCGTCCCGCAATCCAGGCCCCTGCGTTCCTGCCACGCCATTCCGCCATTCCCTTTCCGCCATCGCCAAACCCTGCTCATGCCGTCCTCTACGCCCCGTTCTCCCTCCATGCGCGAACGCTCGCGCGCCGTGTACCCGTCCCTGGCCTGGGTCTGCCGTGATCCGGGGCGGCTGATCGCCTTCGGGCTCGGCAGTGGCCTGCTGCGGCCCGCCTCGGGCACCTGGGGCACCCTCCTGGCCTGGGCCATCTGGGTCGCAGCGGCGCCCGCCGCGTCCGATCTGGCCATCGGCATCTTCCTGGCGCTGGCCTTTCTGTACGGCTGCTGGGCCTGCGACCGCGTCGGCCGCGAACTCCAGCAGCCCGATCATGTCGGAATGGTGTGGGACGAGATGGTGGCGTTCTGGCTGGTGCTGTGGCTGACGCCGGCCGGCTTGCTGTCGCAGGCGCTGGCGTTCGTGCTGTTCCGCACGTTCGACATCGTCAAGCCGCCGCCCATCAGGTTCTTTGACGCCCGCTTGAAGGGGGGCTTTGGGGTAATGTGGGACGATATCGTCGCGGCCGGATACGCCTTGCTCATCATGGCGCTGGTCGTGCGCACAGGAGTCTTGGGATGAACCAGCAACACGAAAGCACCCGGTCCAATCTGTCGGCCGAACAATTGGCGCACGCCACCTCGCTGGGCCTGGCCGAGCGGGTCGGCGACACGCTGCGGCGCCAGGGGCTGGTCCTGGGCACGGCCGAATCCTGCACCGGCGGTCTGCTGGCCGGCGCCGTGACCGCGGTAGCAGGATCCAGCGAATGGTTCGACCGCGGTTTCATCACCTACAGCAACGAGGCCAAGGTGGCCGAACTGGACGTCTCGCCCGACGCCTTGCATCACTTCGGCGCGGTCAGCGAACCCGTGGCGCTGGAAATGGCCAACGGCGTGTTGCTGGCGGCGCCGGCGGCGCAGGTGGCGGTGTCCACCACCGGTATCGCCGGCCCCGGCGGGGCCACGCCGGGCAAGCCGGTGGGCATGGTGTGCTTCGGTTTTGCCATGCGGGTCGGCGACGGCATCAGCAGCCGCGCGGTGACGCACGTATTCAGCGGCGACCGGGCGCAAGTGCGCCAGGCGGCGGTGGAATACGCACTGCGGGGCATCCTGGAACTGCTGGGGGCGCCGGTCAACCGGCGTTGAGATCGAGCGCGGCGCGGCGGCCGCGCCGCTGAAGCCAAGCATCCGGCGCCGCGCCGCGGGCCGGACAAGCAGGGGCTACGCGCCCCTGCAGGCACGGATCAGCGCACCGCGTTGATCGCGTCGCGCAGGCCGCGGGCGGCCTGGCCGGCGGCTTCGCGCCAGTCGTCGCCGCCGCTGGCATAGATGATGGCGCGCGACGAGTTGATCATCATGCCGCTGCGGGCCACATTGGCGCCCGCATTGACGGTGGCGGTGATGTCGCCGCCCTGGGCGCCGATGCCGGGCACCAGCAGGGGCACCGCATCGCCGATGCGCTGACGCACGGCGGCCAGTTCATTCGGGAAGGTTGCGCCCACCACCAGGCCGCATTGGCCGTTGGCGTTCCATTTGTCGGCCACCAGCCCGGCCACGTGCAGGTACAGCGGTTCGCCGTTATCCATTTTCAGGAATTGCAGGTCGGAGCCGCCCGGGTTGGACGTGCGGCACAGCACGATCACGCCGCGGTCGCGCCAGGCCAGGTAGGGCTCGACCGAGTCCAGGCCCATGTAGGGGCTGACGGTCAGGGCGTGCGCCTGGTAGCGCTCGTAGGCTTCGCGGGCGTAGTTCTCGGCGGTCGAGCCGATGTCGCCGCGCTTGGCGTCCAGCACGATGGGCAGGCCGGGATGCTTGTCGCGGATGTGCTGGCACAGCGCTTCGAGCTGGTCTTCGGCGCGGTGCGCGGCGAAGTAGGCGATCTGGGGCTTGAAGCTGCACGCGTAGGGCGCGGTGGCGTCGACGATGTCGCGGCAGAACTGGAAGATCGCGTCGGGCTTGTCCTGCAATTCGCGCGGAAAGCGTTGCGGATCGGGATCCAGCCCGACCTGCAGCAGCGAGTTGCGGGAGGTCCAGGCGTGTTCGAGTCTTTGGAGGAAATTCATGGGGGAGTCTAGTGCAGTTTGACCCGGGGACGCGTGCGCCGCATGAGCAGGCGGGCCAGGGCCAGGGAGGCGGTGCGCGAGATGCCCAGCACCGCTTTGTGGTGCATCAGGTGCAGGCTCATGTACATCAGGCGCGCCAGTGTACCGCTTACGAACAGGCCCCGTCCGGCCAGCTTGCCCATCAGGCTGCCCACGCCGGCGTCCTGGCCCAGCGACACCAGCGAGCCGTGGTCTTCATAGACATAAGGGGTGGCGGGCTCGGCCGTGCCGCGCAGGCGGGCGGTGAGCTTCTTGGCCAGGTAGTCGGCCTGCTGGTGGGCGGCCTGGGCGCGCGCCGGCACCGTGCGGCCATCGCGCCACGGCGCGGCGCAGCAATCGCCCAGCGCCAGGATGTGCGGATCGGCGGTTTCCAGGCGTTCGTTGACTTCGACCTGGCCCAGCTTGTTCAGCGGCAGGTCCAGCTCGGCCAGCAGGGCCGGGCCCTTGATGCCGGCGGCCCACATGCACAGCTGGGCGGGGAATTCGCGGCCATCGGCGGTCTTGACCGAATCGGCGGTGACCTCCGATACGCGGCACGCGGTTTCGACGCGGATGCCCAGTTCGGTCAGCCGGGCGGTGGCCGCGGTGGAGATTTTTTCGGGCAGCGCCGACAGGATGCGCGGCGCGCCTTCGACCAGCGTGATCGCCAGGTCGCGTTCGGCGCGGAAGTTCGGCAGGCCGTAGGCGCTGACGACGTGGCTGGCTTCCGTGAGTTCCACGGCCAGTTCGACACCGGTGGCGCCGCCGCCGACGATCACCAGGTCGAGCCGGGCGGACGGGTTGCGCACCTTGGCCTGGTCCACCAGCGCCATCGCCTTGAGCATGGTCAGGCGGAACTGTTCGGCGTTTTCGGTGGTGTCCAGCGTCACGGCGTGGTCGGCCGCGCCGGGCGTGTTGAAGAAGTTCGAGGTGCTGCCCAGGGCCAGCACCAGCGTGTCGTAGGCCAGCTCGCGGCGTGGCAGCACTTCCTGGCCTTGCGCGTCGGACACGGGGTCGATCGTGACCACGCGGCGCTCGCGGTCGACGCCGACCAGCGGACCCTGCGCGAACGAAAAACCGTTCATGTGCGCCAGCATCAGGTAGGACAGGCCTTCCTGGTGGATGTCCAGCGTGCCGGCCGCCGCTTCGTGCAGCGAGGGCTTCCAGATGTGGAACGGGCGGCTGTCGACCAGGGTGACGTGCTGGCGGCCGTGGATGCGGCCCAGCTTGGCGGCCAGTTCCAGGCCGCCGGCACCCCCGCCGACGATGACAATGCGTTCCGGGGAGGCGGGCTTGGTGTTAGGCATCATGGCTCCCAGTATAGAGGCGGGGGCCCTGCGGCGTGCAAGCCGGGGCCGGATTCAGTGCATGACGAACCGGCTGACGGCCACGCCCACCCACACGGCCACCGTGAACAACAGCAATAGCATAACGGCGGCGCTGCCCAGGTCTTTGGCTCGGCCCAGCAGCGGATGGGTGTCGACCGACAGCGCGTCGGCCAGGGCTTCGATCGCCGAATTCAGCAGTTCCACCGCCAGCACCAGGATCACGGTGCCGATCAGGAAGAAGACTTCGACCGTGGTGCGGCCCAGGAAGAACGCGGCCGGAATCAGCAGCACGGCCAGGGCCAGTTCCTGGCGGAACGCCGCTTCGTACTTGATGGCGGCCTTCAGGCCCTGCAGCGAATAGCGCAGCGCGTTCAGGATGCGGCGCAGGCCGCCGGTGCTTTTGTAGGGCGAGTGGTGCGGATGGGTGGACATGGCGTGCGTGATAAGGCCGGGTGTGGCGGCTTTTTAACAGATATGGGTTGCCGCTGTAGCCTGACGAGGCGAGTCCCGGCGTGGATGGCATTGTGGCGTCATATTACGTTACGTTTTGCCTTCGATGCAGCCATGGGATACCCTGGCGCGAATTCCTACCAACGCGCCTGTCTGCAGGCCATATGGCAGACGCATGACGGCGCCCTACGGCACTGCAATCCATGCTCGAACGCTTGAACACGGAGTCGTTGCCGCGTCTGCCCGCAGACGTGGAAAAACCCGCCTATGACCGCAGCCGGCTGACGCCGGGGATCGTGCATCTGGGCCTGGGGGCCTTTCACCGCGCGCACCAGGCGCTGGCGACGGACCTGGCCATGGCCGCCAGCCAGGATCTGTCCTGGGGCATCCTGGGCGTATCGCTGCGCAGCGCGGCCACGCGCGATGCGTTGACGCCGCAGGACGGGCTGTACACGCTGGCGCTGCGCGACAGCGGCCCGGACGGCGAACCCCGCGAGCACCTCCGGGTGGTCGGGGCGGTGCAGCGCGTGATGGTGGCCGAAGAAGACCCCAACGCCGTGCTTGAGCGCATTGCCTATCCGCAGACGCGCATCGTCAGCCTGACCATCACCGAGAAGGGCTATTGCCATGAGCCCGCCACCGGCCATTTGCGCTGGGACGACCCGGACATCCTGCACGATCTGGACAACCCGATCCGCCCGCGCAGCGCGATCGGTCTCCTGGTCTATGGGCTGGCGCTGCGCCGCGAGCGCGGCTTGCCGCCCCTGACGCTGCTGTCCTGCGACAACCTGCAGGCCAACGGCGACACCCTGCGCAGCCTGGTGCTGGCCTTTGCGCTGCGGATCGACGTGGCGCTGACCAGCTGGATCGACAAGCACTGCACCTTTCCGAATTCCATGGTCGACCGCATCGTGCCGGCCACCCGTGAAGACGACCGCGAACGCATCGCGCAGCGGTTGGGCGTGCAGGACGCGTGGCCGGTGGTGGCCGAGCCCTACCTGAACTGGGTGATCGAAGACAAGTTCGCCGCGGGACGCCCCGCCTGGGAAGCGGCAGGCGCGACCTTCGTGGCCAACGCCGCGCCCTACGAGCGGCTGAAGCTGCGCATGGTGAATGGGCCGCATTCGGCGCTGGCCTATCTGGGGGCGCTGCTGGGCATCGGCACGATCCGCGAGGCGGCCGCGTTGCCGCCGTTGCGCGCGTTCCTGGACGACATGATGCGCCACGAGATCGCGCCGACGCTCCGGGGCATTCCAGACGTCGGGCTGGAAGGCTACCGCCACCGCTTTCTGGCGCGCGTGGCCAATCCGGCGTTGCCGCATCCGACGCAGCAGATCGCCATGGACGGTTCGCAGAAACTGCCGCAGCGCCTGCTGGCGACCATCCGCGAGCGGCTGCGCGGCGGCGACGACATCCGCCGGCTGGCGCTGGCGGTGGCCGCATGGCTGCATTACCTGCGCGGCGAGGACGAAGCGGGGGGACGCTACCCGATCCAGGATCCCCTGGCCGGTCCGTTGACCAAGCTGCTGGCGCGCGCCGACGTGGCCGCGCGCGCGGCCGCGCCCAACCAGGCCGCGCATCGCCGCGCCATGGTGCTGGCGGGTTACCGGCCGGTGTTTGGCGACCTGGGCAAGAAGCCTGTCTTCATCACCGCGCTGGCCGCGCAGCTGGAAACGCTGCGCGAGCAGGGTGTGTTGCATGCGCTGGAGGCGGTGGCGCGTGAACCGGCCCCCGCGATGCCGGTGCAGGACACCCGCGATGCCGTGGCGGCCGTGGCCGTGGGCGAAGCGGCCAGCGTGAGCGCCTAGCGGACCTGCGCCGAACGACCCTGGCGCCCGTCCGGCGCGGCAGGGGGCACGGCGCCAGATCCGGAGACGGACGCAGTCCTAGACGCCCAGGTATTGCAGCAATCTCGGTTCGTCGTCGATGAACGCCTGTGAGGTGCCGGTCCAGGCCACGCGGCCTTTTTCCACGATGGCGTGGCGGTCGGCGGTGGCCAGCAGCGGCTCCAGGTTCTTGTCGATGCACAGTACCGCCAGGCCGGTATGCTTCAGGCGTTCCAGCGCCTGCCAGATCTCTTCGCGCACCACGGGCGCAAGTCCTTCGGTGGCCTCATCCAGGATCAACAGGCGCGGGTTGGTGAGCAACGCCCGGCCGATCGCCAGCATCTGCTGCTCGCCGCCCGACAGGTGGCTGCCCAGGTGGCGCGCGCGCTCGCCCAGCCGCGGAAACAGCGCGTAGACGCGATCCAGCGTCCACGGCGCCGGCAGACCTTGGCGGTTGTGCGCGGTGGCGACCAGGTTCTCGCGCACCGACAGATTGGGAAATACGTGGCGGCCTTCCGGCACCAGGCCGATGCCGCACTGCGCCACCTTGTACGAGGGCAGCGGCGTGATGTCGCGGCCGCCGAAAGCGATCGCGCCCTGGCTGGCGCGGTTCAGGCCCATGATGGCTTTGACGGTGGTGGACTTGCCCATGCCGTTGCGGCCCAGCAAGGTCACGAATTCACCGGGGCCGATGTCCAGGTCGATGCCGAACAGCGCCTGGCTCGCGCCGTAGTGCGCGGTGACGCCGCGCAGCGACAGCAGCGGGGCGGCGCCGGCGGCGGAACGTGGATCGGAAGGCATGATGGCGCTCATGGTGCGGCTCCCGCCAGAGCCCCTTGCGCGCGGCGGCCGGTGTGGCCGCGTTCGCTGCCCAGGTAGCACTCGCGCACCTGGGGATCGCGGCGGATGTCGTCGGCGCTGCCGCAGGCCAGGGCGCGGCCGTACACCAGCACCGTGATGCGGTCGGACAGGGCGAATACGGCTTGCATATCGTGTTCCACCAGCACAATGGTGTATTGCCCGCGCAGCTTCTGCAGCAGCCGCGTCATGGCTTCGGATTCATGTTGACTCATGCCGGCCATGGGCTCGTCCAGCAGCAGCAGCGTCGGCCGGCAGGCCAGCACCATCGCCAGCTCCAGCTGGCGCAGTTCACCATGCGCCAGTTCGCCGGCGCAGGTGTGGGCGCGGCCGCTCAGTCCGGCCTGCGCCAGCGCCTCGCGGGCGGGGTCCAGCAGGGCCGGCGTGGACAGTACCGGCCGCCAGAAGCGGAAGCTGTGGCCGCGCCGCGCCTGCACGGCCATGGCCACGTTCTCCAGCGCGGTGAAGGGCTTGAAGACCGAGGTGATCTGGTAGGACCGCGCCAGGCCGTGGCGCACGCGCTGTTCGACCGGCATGCGGGTCACGTCCAGCCCGTCCAGCCGCACGCGGCCGCCGTCGGGCCGAAGTTCGCCGCTGAGCTGGCCGATCAGGGTCGTCTTGCCCGCGCCGTTGGGGCCGATCACGGCGTGCAGTTCGCCGCTGGGCACGTCCAGCGACAGGTTGTCGGTGACGGTCAGGCCGCCATAGCGCTTGACCAGGTTTTCCACGCGCAGGGCGCTCATCGCGGTTCTCCGGTGGGACGCGGCGCGGCGCGCAGGCCGCCCAGCCGCCAGGGCGTATCGGGCAACGCGCCGTACAGGCCGCGGCGGGACGCCAGCACCACGCCGACGATCAACAGGCCCATCACCAGCATCCAATGGTCCGTCAGCAGCTTCAGGCCCTCTTCCAGCAGCAGGAAGGCCAGGGCGCCGGCGACGGGGCCGAACAGCGTGCCGATGCCGCCCAGCGCCACCATCACGATCAGCTCGCCCGAGGTCGTCCAGGCCAGATAGGATGGCGACACATACAGGGTCAGGTTGGCCAGCAGCACGCCGGCCACACCGCACACCATGGCCGATATCACGTAAGCCGCCAGCCGGTAGCGCAGCGTGGCGAAACCCAGCGCGCGCATGCGCCGCTCGTTGGCCTGGCAGCCGCGCAGCGCCATGCCGAAGGGCGCATGCACCAGGCGGTGCAGCGCGGCCAGCGTCACCAGCAGCACGCCGAACGCCGCGCAGTACAGCGCCAGTGGCGTATCCAGCCGGAACAGGCCGAAGTCACTGCCGGAAAACAGCGACATGCCGTCGTCGCCGCCAAAGCCCTCCAGCCCCGTCGCCAGGA
This sequence comes from Achromobacter sp. ASV32, assembly GCF_016428805.1. Lineage (GTDB taxonomy): Bacteria > Pseudomonadota > Gammaproteobacteria > Burkholderiales > Burkholderiaceae_B > Achromobacter. The sequence continues at coordinate 12,261 of NZ_JAELTJ010000038.1, read as the reverse complement.
AATAGAACATCTGCGCGAACGCCAGGGTGATCATGATGAAAGCGATGCCGGACGTGCGCATGGCGATGTAGCCGCTGACCAGGCCGACCGCGGCGCAGGCGCCCAGGGCGGCGGCCAGATGCAGCCAGCCGTTGTCGATGCCGTAATGGTTCAGCACGCCGACGGCGTAGGCGCCCAGGCCCAGGTACAGCGCATGGCCGAAGCTGACCATGCCGCCATAGCCCAGCAGCAGGTTCAGCGCCAACGCGGCGATGCCGTACACCAGCACGCGCCCGAACAGGGCCAGCAGGAAAGGTTCGCCTTGCCACTGCGCATACAGCGGCACCACGGCCAGCGCCAGCAGCAGCAGGCCGGCGGCCAGCTTGCGTGGAGACAGTTCAAGCATGTTGCGCGCCCCTTATCCGTGCCGCACGGGAAACAGGCCTTGCGGCCGCAGCGCCAGCACCAGCGCCATGACGATATAGATCAGCATCGACGCGATCGCCGGCCCCGCCGCGTTGGCGGCCGCGGGCGACAGCATCGCCCGCAGCAGCGCCGGCAGCAGCGCGCGGCCCAGCGTGTCGATCAGGCCCACCATCAGCGCGGCCAGGAAGGCGCCGCGCACCGAGCCGATGCCGCCGATGACGATGACCACCAGCGTCAGGATCAGGATCGGCTCGCCCATGCCGGTCTGCGCCGACAGGATCGGGCCGGCCATCAGCCCGGCCACCCCGGCCAGCACCGCGCCCAGCACGAACAGCAGCGTGTTCAGCCGCGCGATGTTCACGCCCAGCGCGCCCACCATCATGCGGTCGGTGGAGCCGGCGCGGATCAGCATGCCCAGCCGGGTGCGGTGGATCAGCACATAGCAGCCCGCCGCCACGGCCAGGCCGGCCACGATGATCAGAAAACGGTAAAGCGGATACGTGACGCCAAGCAGGTCGATGGTGCCGGACAGCCACGACGGCAATCCCATGCTGATGGGCGCGGGGCCCCAGATGATGCGCGTGAGTTCATTGAAGAACAGGATGAAGCCGAAGGTGGCCAGCACCTGGTCCAGATGCTCGCGCGGGTACAGCCGCGCCAGCGCGATGCGGTCCAGCAGCAGGCCCAGCAGCGCCATGCCGGCTACTACGGCGGCGGCCGCGAGCAGGAACGAACCGGTGTGGCGGAACACGGTGGCCGCGATGAAGGCGCCCATCATGTACAGCGAGCCGTGCGCCAGGTTGATGAAGTTCATGATGCCGAACACCAGCGTCAGGCCGGCGGCCAGCAGGAAAAGCAGGATACCCAGTTGCAGGCCGTTCAGGGCCTGCACCAGCAGCAGCGTCGCGGACATGGAGCCTTACCTCTCATCTGCCTCGGCGGCCCGGTTGCGCGGGCCGCCAGGGCTTCATTTCATGACGCACTGCGTGGCGTACTGATCCGATACCTTGGACAGGTCGGCAAAGATGGGGCCCTTGTTGACGAAGCCCACCTTGCCGTCCGCGCCCTGCGCCACGTCGGCGCGGAAGAAGCCGGCCACCGGGAAGTGATTGGGCTGATAGCGGAATTCACCGCGCACCGATTGAAAATCAGCGGCCTCCAGCGCGCGGCGCAACGCTTCCTTGTCGTCGACCTTGCCGCCGGTGCGCTTGAGTGCCGAGCCGATCAGCTGCGCCGCGTCCCAGGATTGGGCGGCGTAGCTGGACGGTTCGCGACCGTATTTCTGGCGAAAGGCCGCGGCAAAGGCCTTGTTGGCGGCGTTATCCAAATCGGGCGAGTAGGGCACGTTGGTGACGGCGCCCAGCGCGTCCTGCCCCAGCGCGGGCAGGGTGGCGCCGTCGATGGTGTCCACCGACAGCAGCGGAATCTTGCCGAACAGGCCCGCCTGGCGGTACTGCTTGACGAAATTCACGCCCATGCCGCCGGGAAAGAACACATAGGCGGCGTCCGGCTTGGCGTCGGCCAGCGCGGCCAGCTCCACCGAGTAGTCGGGCTGGTTCACCTGGGTGAACACCTCGTTGACCACCTGGCCCTGGTAGAAGCGCTTGAAACCGGCCATGGCGTCCTTGCCGGCCTGGTAGTTGGGCGCCAGCAGATAGACCTTCTTGAAGCCCATCTGGTTGGCCATCTCGCCGCTGCCTTCGTGGCGCTGGGTGTTGTTCCACGAGGTCGAGAAAAAGAACGGCGAACAGTCCTTGCCGGCCAGGTTGGTGGGGCCGGCGTTCGAGCCGATCAGGAACACGCCCGCGCTGGTCACGGGCCGGGCCACCGCCAGCATCACGTTGGAATACACCACGCCGGTGATGATGGGCACCTTGTCGCTTTGCACCAGCTTGCGCGCCGCCTGCACGCCTACTTCGGGCTTGAACTGGTCGTCTTCCTTGATGACCTGCACGGGCACGCCGCCCAGCTTGCCGCCGCCTTGTTCCACGGCCAGCATGAAGCCGTCGAGCTGGTCCTGCCCCAGCACCGAGCCGGGGCCGGTCAGCGTGGTGAGCAGGCCGATCTTGACGTCGGCCCAGGCGGGCGCGCCGTGGGCCAGGCCCAGGGCCGCCAGGGCGGCCAGCAGATGGATGCGTTTCATGGTGATTCCCCTTGCGTTGCCGTGTCTCACGGTCATGGTTGGCGGCAGGCGGGGTTCAACGGTCCAGGCCGAAGAACGCCACCGTGTTGCCGAACAAAATCTTCTGCTGCACGGCCGGCAGCAGGCCGGCGTGCGATACCAGCTTGCCGACTTCCTGCTCGCCCAGCGGATATGGATAGTCCGAGCCCAGCAGCACGCGGTCTTCGCCCATCACGTCGATCAGCAGGCGCAGCGAGCGCGGGTCGAACACGGCGCTGTCGACGTAGAAGCGGTCGGTATAGGACGAGGGCAGTTGCGGGCAGTCTTCGCGGATGATGTCGCGGTGGCGCCAGGCGTTGTCCACGCGGCCCAGCAAGAAAGCGAAGCTGCCGCCGCCGTGGGCAAAGCACAGTTTCAGGCTGCGCGGAATGCGTTCGAAGGCGCCGGACAGAATCAGCGACAGAATGCCGAGCTGGGTCTCTGCCGGCATGGCGACCAGCCAGGGCAGCATCCATTTCTTCATGCGGCCGTCGGTCATCATGTCCCAGGGATGCACCAGCACCGGGATGTTGTCGTTGGCGCAATGCACCAGGAATTGCACCAGCGTGTCGTCGTCCAGGTCGCGCGGGCCGACGTGGTTGCCGATCTGCACGCCCAGGTGGCCGGCGGCGCGGGCGCGCGAGGCTTCGCGGCAGGCCAGGTCCAGGTCTTGCAACGGCACCTGGGCCAGGGCCTTCAGGCGCGCGGGGGCATGGGCGCAGTGTTCCAGCGCCAGGTCATTCATGCGGGCGGCCCAATCAGCCGCGGCCTGTGCGGGATAGGTGTAGCCGAACATCACGGGCGTGGCGCACAGGATCTGCAGGTCGACGCCGTGACGGTCCATTTGCGCGATGCGCAGGGCCGGGTCCCACAACGTGGCGTCGACGGGGCGGAACGGACGGTCGCCAGCCATGATCTGGCCGGTCGAGCCATCGCCGTCGCGCCGCAGCCAGGGAGCGTTGACAGGGTCCAGCGCCGCCGCTTCCTGCCGCGTGATCGGCGGAAAGAAGTGGGCGTGCATGTCGATTTTCTTTGTCATGGGTCAGGCGTGCGCAAGGCGTGGGGGTGAGAGCGTTGCAGAGGGGCGGCGGCAAGGGCCGGTCAGGCGGGCGCGGGCTGCGTGGCCGGGGCTTGCGCCTTGCCGGGGTGAACGGCGCCGCAGCCGGGGCAGGTGCGCTTCTGTTCGCTGCTGTAGAAGGCCTGGAACAGCGGCGGCAGGTCGGTGACGATGCTCTTGAGCTGGACTTCGACGCGGTGCACCAGATGGCCGCAGTGCGGGCAATACCATTCGAAGCCGTCGAGCAGGCCGAGCGGGCGCTGGCGTTCGATGACCAGACAGGCGCTGTCGGTTTCGGGGCGCTGGGGCGAATGACGCACGTGCGGCGGCAACAGAAAGATATCGCCTTCCTTGAGATCGACGCGTTCGGGCTTGCCGTCGATCCAGAGCGACAGCCAGGCGTTGCCGCGGATCTGGTAGAAGAACTCTTCCAGCGGGTCGTCGTGATAGTCGGTGCGGTGATTGGGGCCGCCTACGACGGTGACGATGAAGTCGGCGTCCTGCCAGATCTGCTGGTTGCCCACCGGGGGCTTGAGCAGGTGCGCATGGTCTTGGATCCAGCGCTGGAAATTCAGGGGCGGGCCGTAGGCGGGCATGACGGGCTCCAGGGGGGCTTGGGGTTGATGGGAGTCTAGGCCGGGGCGGGGGGCGGGGGACAATAGAAATTGTGGGATCAGGTATGCGGGTTATCTATCGCGGGGTTTCCCTTAGGGAATCCTTCGGGGTTTTTTTATCTCTTATGTGGCTTTATTGATCGCTAATGTGATTTTTCCTGCCTGGTGGCTGGCGATGCGAAGGGGGCTTGCGCCGCGCCGCGTCGTGGCGGGAGGCGAATGCGGGCCCGCTGTTGCGGGGCTTCAGCGGCATGCGGAGGAGGGGGCACGCACTTCTGGGGCGTGGCGGCCTGCAGGCGCGAGTGGGGGCTCAGGGCCTTAGTCGCTGGCTGGCGTTGGCACGCGTTGGGCCGTGATCTGCTTCAGGTAGTCCACCAGGCGTTGGCAGGCGGGAGTCAGGGGGCGGTCGGCGCGGATGGAGTAGCCGACATCGCCGAAGGCGCCGAAGACCGTGGTGGGCAGGCGGGCCAGCAGGCCCATGGAGAGGAATTGGGCGGCGGCGTCGTAGGGGATCAGGGCCAGGGCATCGCTATGCATCAGGATGCCGATGTTGGTCAGGAGCGAGAGCGACTCGACGTGGCGCGCAGGCAGGCGCAGGCCGGCATCAAAGAAGGTGCGTTCCACCGAGGCGCGCAGGGGCGAGGTGGGGGCCGGCAGGATCCAGATGTGGCCGGTCAGGTCGGCCAGCGCGATCTGGGTGGCGTGGGCCAGGGGATGCTGGGCGCCCACGACCAGGCACAGGTCCTCGCGGTAGAGCTTGTGGTGGTCCACGGCGACGCCGGAAATGGACGCCATGTCGGAGCCTGGCAGGCGGCCGACGACGATGTCGACGTCGCCGGTGGCCAGGGCGGGCAGCAGTTGGGCCGAGGGGCCCTCGCGCACGGTGACCTGGATACCGGGGTGTTCGGTCATGAGGCGGGCGATGGCTTCGGGCAGCAGCTTGGCGGACGCCGCAATCAGGGTGCCGACGACCACGTGGCCGCTGGCGCCGCCGAGCACGGCGTCGATGTCGTCGGCCATGTAGCGGATCTCGGCCATCATCGCGTGCACGCGGCGGCCCAGCACCAGGGCCAGCTCGGTCGGCGTGACGCCGCGGTTGGAGCGTTCGAACAGCGTCGCGCCGAAGAAGGCCTCCAGGTCGTGGATGGCCTTGGTGACGGTGGGCTGGGTCAGGTGCAATTCACTGGCGGCGCGCGACAGCGAGCGGCGTGCCAGCACGCGTTCGAAGATCTGCAGCTGGTGCAGTTTCAGCTTGTGGCTGAGCGCGTTGGGCGTGATGCGGAAGTTCGACATGCGCGCGGCCGTCCCGGTTGGGCGCCGGGGGCGGGGATCCTGTTCCGAAGGAAAAACCGGAAGACGGTCGTGCGCCATGGCTGCGCGCCGTCAGGGCTGGCGCGCGAGCGGCTTGTAGGCGACCGCCTTGATTTCAATCAGCAATTGCGGGTGCGGCAACTGATGCACCGCCACGGTGGTGCGTGCCGGCCCATCGGCGTCGAAGAACTCGCCGTAGACCTGATTGTAGCCACCGAAGTCGTTCATGTTGACCAGGAAAGTACTGATCTCGGCCACGTCGGCCAGCGTCGCGCCGGCGGTGGCGAGGATGTCGCGGATGTTCTCGATGACGGCGCGCGTCTGCACGCGGATGTCCAGCGTGGCGGTGCCCATGGCGTCGACCTCGGCGCCGGCGATGCGGTTGTCGGGCAGGCGCGAGCTGGTGCCGGAGACGAACAGGAAGTCGCCTGCGCGCTTGATGTGGGGGTACTTGCCGCGGGGCGTGGCTTTGCCTGCGACGACGGTGGCGCTGACGGGGGCGGTGGTCATGGAAGTCTTCCTTGGATGCGTGGGGATCAGAGCTTGATGCAAACGTTGGTGGGTTCGGTATAGAAATGCAGCGAATGGCGGCCGCCTTCGCGGCCGATGCCGGACAGGCCGCTGCCGCCGAAAGGCGTGCGCAGGTCGCGCAGGAACCAGCAGTTGACCCAGGCCAGGCCGACCTTCATGGCCTGGGCCACGCGGTGGCCGCGGGTCAGGTTCTGGGTCCAGACGGCGGCGGCCAGGCCATAGCGGGTGTCGTTGGCCAGCCGGATGGCCTCTTGCTCGGTGTCGAATGGCGCCACGTGGCAGACGGGGCCGAACACTTCTTCCTTGATGCAGCGGGCCGTCTCGGGCAGGCCGGTCCAGATGGTCGGTTCGACATAAGCGCCGGCATCGCGGGCATCGCCGAACACGGGCACGCCGCCGCCGGTGACGACCGTGGCGCCTTCCTCGCGCGCCAGGGCGAAGTACGACAGCACCTTCTCGCGATGCTCGCGCGACACCAGCGGACCCATGCCCGTGGCGGGATCGCCGGGCCAGCCGATGCGCAATGCCTGCGCGCGCTCGGCCAGCGCGGCGACGAAGCGCTCGTAGATCGGGCGTTCGACGTAAACACGCTCGGTGCACAGGCAGACCTGCCCGCAATTGGCAAAGACAGCGCGCGCGGTGCCCTCGACCGCCGCGTCGAAGTCGGCATCGGCGAACACCAGCGCCGCGTTCTTGCCGCCCAGTTCGAACGACACCGGTTTCACGCCCGGCGCCACCGCGCGCATGATGGCCGCGCCGGTGGCGGACTCTCCGGTGAAGGTGATGCCGTCGATGTCCGGATGCGTGGTCATGAATTCGCCTGCGGATCCGGGGCCGAAGCCATGCACCAGGTTCAGCACGCCCGCCGGCAACCCCGTGTCGCGCGCCACTTCCGCCAGCAAGGTGGCGGTGGATGGCGTGACTTCCGACGGCTTCATGATGACGGTATTGCCAAAGGCCAGCGCCGGCGCCACTTTCCAGGTCAGCAGCAACAGCGGCAGGTTCCATGGCGAGATCACGCCGACCACGCCCAGCGGCTTGCGATAGGCGTAGTTCAGCGCCTGGCGGCCATCGGGCGTGTCGGTCATGTAACTTTCCATGTCCAGCGTGCGGGCCAGTTCGGCGAACGCGCGGAAATTGGCGGCGCCGCGCGGGATGTCGATCTGGCTGGCCCACGACACCGGCTTGCCGGTATCGCCGATCTCGGCCTGCAGGAAGTCGTCGAAGCGGCGATTGATGCCGTCGGCCAGGGCGAGCAGATGGTCGGTGCGGGCGGCGACGGGCAGCGCGGTCCACGCCGGCAGCGCGCGGTGCGCGGCAGCCACGGCCCGGTCGACCTGCTCGCGGCTGGCTTCGTGCGCCTGGGCAATCAGCGCGCCGTCCACCGGGCTGTACTTGTCGAAGGTGGACGCGCCGTCTTCGAAACGGCCGTCGATGTAGTTGCGCAGTTGGCGGATGGTCATGATCGAGATTCCCGAAGGGGGCCGCGGCGGGCGAGTTCGCTGGCTCAGGCAATAATGTACGTATACGTACTATTATGGCGATATTAGGCAGCCGTTCAGACGAAGTCAATGCAGGATTTTGCCGAGGGCGGCGCGATGGGCGCGTCGCGCCAGCAGGTCAGCCTGGCCCCGGCCCGGGGCAGCGGCGCACCGCCTGCGCCTACAATCGCTTCGCGTATTCCATGGAAAGCCCGATGACCGCCTCCCGTTCCGCCGCCCGTCCGGCCCCGCCGCAAGCATTGCAGGATTTCGACCTGACCCAGGTGGCGTCCCATCTGCTGCGGCGCGCGCATTTCCGGGCCGAGGGGTTGTTCGCGCAGGCCTTCCCGGACGAAGACCTGACCCCGCGCCAGAAGGCGCTCTTGATCACGGTCTATCAGAACCCGGGCGCCACCCAGAACCGCATCGCCGAACTGATCGCGCTGGACCGCAATTCCTTCGCGGAAATGATCGCGCGCATGACCGGCAAGGGGTACGTGCGGCGCACGCGCTCGGCGCAGGACGCCCGCGCCTATGCACTGGAGATCACGGACGAGGGCATGGCGCTCTTGGCGCGCATCCTGCCGCAGGATGCGCAAGTCGAGGCGCAGGTGCTGGCGCCGATCCCGCCCGAATTGCAGCCGGTGTTTCTGAAATGCCTGCGCCTGATGGCGGGGCTGGAGTCCCCGGACGCGCCCTGACGGGCGTAGGGCCTCAGGACTCGGGCGGTCTGGGCGGCGGGGATGACGCTGACGAGGGCGGCGGTGCCGTGGGAGTGGGGGTGACCGAGGAAGCCGGCTCTCGCACCGGTGAGCCTGAGGCCAAGGGCGAATCCGCCGCGGCGCTGGCCGGTGCGGCACCGGCCGCCGCGGCATCGGCCGCCGCACCTTGCTCCGTCTTTGCCTTTGCCGCGCGGCCAAAGCGCAGCGCGAACTGGCGCGTGAACACCGCGCCAAAGAAAAAGATCTGCGCCGAGTAATAGATCCACAGCAGCAACGCGATCAACGACCCGGCCGCGCCATAGGCCGACACTGCCGCGCCCCGGCTGAGATACACGCCGATGCCCCATTTGCCCACCAGGAACAGCGCGGCCGTCACGATGGCGCCGGGAATGACGTCACGCCAGGAAATCCGGGCGCTGGGCAAAAGCTTGAAGATCACCGCGAACAGCGCCACCACCACCGAGAACGAAAACGCGGTGGATATCCAGTCGGCCACGGTCGCGAACGCCGACGCGGCCCACAGGTCGCCGTAGTATTTGCGCGCCGCGCCCAGTGCTGCGTTCACGGTCAGGGAAATCAGCAGGAACAATGCCAGCACCAGCACCAGGCCGAACGACAGCATCCGGCTGCGCACCATGCCTTGCAGCCCGCCCTTCTGGTTGGCCGACACTTCCCACAGATCGTCCAGGCTGGCCTTGAGCTCGGCAAATGCCGTGGTGGCGCTGAAGATCAGCACGAAGATCGAGATCAGCGCCGCGATCCAGCCGCCGCCCGATTCATGCGCGCTGGCCAGCACCGTCTGGATCACTTCGGCGCCGCGCTCGCCGGTCAGGTCGCGTAGCGACGAGAACAATTCGGAGCGCACCGCGTCTTCGCCGAAAAATGCCCCGGCCACGGCGATTACCAGGATCAGCATGGGCGCCAGGGAAAACACCATGTACAGGGCCAGCGCCGCGCCCTTGCTGGACGCGCGGTGGGTGGACCACTGGTTGGCGGAATCCATCAGTAGCCCGCCGATCTCGGACGGACGCAGGGCGCGCAGGCTCTCGGGTAGACGCATGGGGGCTCGGGCTCGGGCTTGGGACCCTTCATTGTAGGGACGCATGCGCTGGCGCGAAACCCGCAACTTGTAGGCAAACGTTCCGCTACGGCTTGGCACCCCGGGATAGCCCCCCGCAGCATGACGCCGCGGCGGTTTGCGCTGCCCAAAAAGAAAAACCCCCGGGGCGAAGGTCCGAGGGTCTTTCAGGGTACTGATCCCCGGCCGGAGCCGGGGAGGCCTTGCAGGAGAAGCGGGACTTAGAAGTCCATGCCGCCCATGCCACCCATGCCACCCGGCATGGCCGGGGCAGCGGGCTTGTCTTCGGCCAGTTCGACCACGGCGGCTTCAGCCGTCAGCAGCAGGCTGGCGACGGAGGCAGCGTTTTGCAGGGCGGTGCGGGTCACCTTGGTGGGATCCAGCACGCCTTGCTCGACCAGGTCGGTGTACTCGCCGGTCGCGGCGTTGTAGCCGTAGTTGCCCTTGCCGTTCAGCACGTTGCTGACCACGACGCTGGCTTCTTCGCCGGCGTTCGTGACGATGGTGCGCAGGGGCTCTTCCACAGCGCGCAGGATCAGCTTGATACCGGCGTTCTGGTCAGGCGTGTCGCCCTTCAGGTCAGCGATGGCTTGCTTGGCACGCAGCAGGGCCACGCCGCCACCCGCCACAACGCCTTCTTCCACGGCAGCGCGGGTAGCGTGCAGGGCATCTTCGACGCGGGCCTTCTTTTCCTTCATTTCGACTTCGGTGGCAGCGCCAACGCGAATCACGGCAACGCCGCCGGCCAGCTTGGCCACGCGTTCTTGCAGCTTTTCACGGTCGTAGTCGGACGTGGCTTCTTCGATCTGGATACGGACTTGCTTGACGCGAGCCTCGATCGACTTGCTGTCGCCAGCGCCGTCGATGATCGTGGTGTTTTCCTTGCCCACTTCGATGCGCTTGGCTTGGCCCAGTTCAGCCAGGCCGGCCTTTTCCAGCGACATGCCGGTTTCTTCGGAGATCACCGTGCCGCCCGTCAGGATGGCGATGTCTTCCAGCATGGCCTTGCGGCGGTCGCCGAAGCCCGGCGCCTTGACGGCGGTGGTCTTCAGGATGCCACGGATGTTGTTCACCACCAGGGTGGCCAGCGCTTCGCCTTCGACGTCTTCGGCGATGATCAGCAGCGGACGGCTCGACTTGGCGACTTGTTCCAGCACGGGCAGCAGGTCACGGATGTTGCTGATCTTCTTGTCGAAAATCAGGACAAACGGGTCTTCCAGCACGGCAACTTGCTTTTCCGGGCTGTTGATGAAGTAGGGCGACAGGTAGCCGCGGTCGAATTGCATGCCTTCGACGACGTCCAGCTCGTTTTCCAGCGACTTGCCGTCTTCGACGGTGATGACGCCTTCCTTGCCGACCTTGTCCATCGCGTCAGCGATGATCTGGCCGATGGACGAATCGCTGTTGGCCGAGATCGAACCGACTTGAGCGATTTCCTTGCTGGTCGTGACCGGCTTGGATTGCTTCTTCAGTTCGGCCACGGCGGCGGCGACAGCCTTGTCGATGCCGCGCTTCAGGTCGATCGGGTTGAAACCGGCGGCAACGTACTTCAGGCCTTCTTGAACGATGGCTTGAGCCAGCACGGTGGCGGTCGTGGTGCCGTCGCCGGCGTTATCGGAGGTCTTGGAGGCAACGTCCTTGACCAGTTGGGCGCCGATGTTCTCGAACTTGTCCTTCAGTTCGATTTCCTTGGCGACGGACACGCCGTCCTTGGTCACGGTCGGGGCGCCGAACGAGCGCTCCAGCACGACGTTGCGACCCTTGGGGCCCAGGGTGGTCTTGACAGCGTTGGCGAGGACATTCACGCCGCGGACGATGCGCACGCGGGCGTCGTCACCGAACAATACTTGCTTGGCAGCCATTTCTTAGCTTCCTTCGAAAATTCGTTTGAGGCAGGGTTTACTGGACCACGGCGAGGATTTCGTCCTCGCGGATGACGAGCAGCTCTTCGCCGTCAACCTTCACGGACTGGCCGGCGTACTTACCGAACAGAACCTTGTCGCCAGCCTTCAGGTCAACCGGCAGGATCTTGCCGTCTTCGGTCTTCTTGCCGGGGCCGACGGCCACGACTTCACCTTGATCGGGCTTTTCAGCGGCGCTGTCGGGGATGACGATGCCAGACGCAGTCTTGCGCTCGTTTTCGAGGCGTTTGACGATCACGCGATCGCCCAGGGGACGCAAGGCCATGAGGAACTCCTGTTACTTAAGAAGAAAGTGAATGATCGGTTTGGCCCGGGAGGGCTGTTAGCACTCACCAGAGTCGAGTGCTAATTATAGGGATGAAGTGGTGGGGTTCAAGGGGGCGGGGGTGGGCTGTTACATCTTGGAAGTGCGGCGGGGGTGTCGAAGTACAGATAACTGTCGGATTCCATTGCGTTTGGAATTCGTGTCATCCCGTTTGGGGCTTTCGGCTCCGCTTTCGATGCGCGCGACCCACAGTAGCGGCGCCGTTGGTCTATGTGTCCCCAAATACGAATATGTATTAAGTTAACGCAAGTTGTTGATAAATAGGGATTTGTCGTGCGAGGCCTGACCACAAAACGGCATGCCGACCTGGCAGGCGTGACCCCGTCCTACCTGACGCAGATGTCGACGTTCATCCAACTTGAGATTTGGTCACTGAAGTTGGCATGGCTGGACGATAGCGGCGACTGATGGTCTTCCGCCCCGAGCCCCTGGGGGCAGAGGCGACGCTATGGTCTGACTGCATGCGATGCCAAGCAGCCCTTAAACCGAAGCCGACCCGTTTGGCCGAGGCGCGCTGAATCCGGTGCGGCCCTGAAGAGCGACGCCTCGGGCTTCCTCGAGAATCCATGTCGCAAATGCCTGAAGCGGCCCCGCACTCAATTCGATTGGCTGGGGAAGAACGAGGCAGAAGTTTTTGGCGACCCCTTTACCGTC
>NZ_JAELTJ010000381.1 GCF_016428805.1 Achromobacter sp. ASV32 | reverse complement strand
CTGCAACCTGCCAAACGAGGAACGTCCAAGAGAGCCTCGAGGATGCAAACCGTGGTGGGCTCATTTCAATGGAGCCAGAGCCGAAGCCCCATCAAGGCAAAGCAAGGCTCTGGGCAAAATTAGAAACCAGACCAAGGCCATGGCCAGGGCGGCCGATGAACAGAGCTCGCCCTCCCTGAGCCCCTATCTTGATTGTTCATCTTATTGTCATTGCGGTAATCTTTCCAATCTCGTATCCAAGCGGTGGCAAACGCCTCTTCATTTAGCATGCCTGGTCTGGACTGCCTATGGTCCATTACAGAATTGGTTTGCGCCGATGCCATATGAGAGCGTGGCATACGAGTACTGTAGCGTTCCGTAAATAGCATCCGTCCTGTTAGAGTTACGAGTATACAGCTTCAGCCGATGTTACATTTTTTGCCGCTCCGGTGTGCTGCAGAAGAGCCTCGCCAAGAGTGCAATTAGTACCTCCGTATTCTC
>NZ_JAELTJ010000380.1 GCF_016428805.1 Achromobacter sp. ASV32 | reverse complement strand
CCTGAAAGCCGCCCTGTGTGGCTACTTCCAGGGCGTCGAGAGTCTGCTCTGATGAACCGGCCTAGGAACCCCGCCTGTCGTTTTGCATGATGCAGGCGACCGAGGCTGCAGCACCGTTCCAGCGGCTTCGAGGGTTGGGCAGCAGGTGTATTTCTCAGCACGGGTGGTTCAGCTTTGCTTTCACCTACCTAACAGACTACGTAGTACCTACTTACCCCTCACTTGTCAGGACAGCAAGATGTGCTGGTTCCCTGCGCTGCTGGCTGGCTGCACCCAATGTGCTCCGTCGCATTGCGCCATTTTGTGCGATCACGCAAGCTCTCCCCTCACGGGAGCCGGTAGCACATCCCTCCGCCTAGTGAGGGAACCTAGCTGGATGGTTAGGAACATGGCCTTGGAACCCAAAGTGCTCCCTTGCTAGTGTGTCTCGTAAATACAGGTCGCACAGGCCTGGAACCCAAGTGAGGGCTGGGTCAGCTC
>NZ_JAELTJ010000379.1 GCF_016428805.1 Achromobacter sp. ASV32 | reverse complement strand
AGACAGCAATTATACGTTAGCGCTAGTCACGGTGACCAGTGGTTTTCACATGCGACCCTGTTTAGCAATGGGGGAGCCGTGATAGGCATCTCAAGTCAGGTGATGGAACGGCAAGTTACGCCGCGCCGGCGACAAGGTGGTTCATCAGAGAATCTATTTTCGTTTTATTGGCATTGTACGTCACTTTTCAACGGCGACTTGGCGAACATGACAATGAAATGGCTCTACCTAAGCTCCGACGGCGTATCAACTCCAAGCGCCAAGGTACGCCCGAGCGCAAAATGGGCGAAAGGCGAATGGGGACTCGTCAACGATCCTTAAGTGGCTTTGCAGATAAAAAGAGGATTTATATATAAAGAAATCGAGTTTGTCGTATTTGCTTAATTTTCTATGTGAATCTTTCGCTTTTACTTTATGCAGCATTCATATTCCACGGTCTGGGGCGTAATAAGTGCAAGTGGAGTTGGGATAATTCTAACC
>NZ_JAELTJ010000378.1 GCF_016428805.1 Achromobacter sp. ASV32 | reverse complement strand
ACCAGGCTCATCCTCGCTATAGTTAGGAAGGAGGCTGTAATACGGGCGAAAAAATTCCGTTAGAGTTTGGTTGTAAACATTGTTCTCCGGACAGAGGCCGGTAAGGAGTGTTGTTACATGAGTAGCCGCTGGACCGTGCAGGGTGAACAGTAGCAAACCGCCAACATGTCCATCAATAGGATAGGTAGAAGGCATAGGACTAAGCTCTATGGTCGAGGTAGGCTGCTCCTCAGGAACGTATTGCGGCCGCACGAAGTGCCGGAAGCTCTGCGCTTCCAATCCAAGAGGCGTCGGTGGTGGCGACGCAACATTCGCTTTCCCATGGCGATTAGTCCAGAAGTCCTTAGGAAAAGCAATGTACACCTTTTCAAGTGCTCCATAAGATGCGATTTTGATAGCAAGACTGAGGTTGCTAGGAAGCGATGGCTCCAATGCTAGCTGGTTGGACTTCAAGCAGCCCAGAGGGACAGCAATAATAACC
>NZ_JAELTJ010000377.1 GCF_016428805.1 Achromobacter sp. ASV32 | reverse complement strand
ACTTCCACGAGCTGGACCCGAGGCTGCTGTCGTTCTTAGGTCGTTGACGGCGACAGCCAAGGCAGTCGTGAGCAAGAATGCCGTAATTACAGTGCAGGAGTGCATGGAATCTCTAGGAGGCGTGGGCTACATTGACGAGCCCGATGAGCCTGAAAATATCGCCAAAGCTTTTCGCGACATTTCAGTCAATTCCATCTGGGAGGGCACAACCAACGTTCTCAGCAGCGAGGTTGTGCGCAATATGCTCAACAATAACCACTTGGATCTCCTCAACAGCTGGTTGGAGAGGTCGATTGCTGGTGTCAAGGACGACAATGTCCGTGCCGTCTTGTCACAGTCTTGGCGAAATTTGTACGCTCGTCTCGAGAAGAACAAGGAATATCTCTTTGACGCCCTCTCCATTGGCAGGAGCATCATGTTTAGCTATGCGTGGATCGTAGTTGGTTTACTTTTAGCGTATGATTCGCAGAGGGATCTAGAC
>NZ_JAELTJ010000376.1 GCF_016428805.1 Achromobacter sp. ASV32 | reverse complement strand
CAGCTGATGAAACGAGCGTCAAACTAAGGGCTGAGGCATTTCGAAAGAAACTATGGGCCATCGTTAAATCCCTCCGGGAAGGGGTCTCCAGAAAACAGAGATCGATTGTAATCGTCACACATGGCGTGTTTATGAAGTATCTGTCACAAGACATGAGCATTGATCTTCCCAAGGCGGCATGGAGGGCTTTCCGCATCCGCAGGAGTACTACTGGCGGCTTTATATTAATTCCTGCCTAATGAGATAAAGAAAAGCTCCGTACTCTTATACAAGAAACCTAACCATGTACAATGTCTACTGATGGAGGGGCAGGCATCCGCACTGGCTCTCCTAGTTCGACACCACTGCGTACCATATCAGCCCAAGTACGGCTCCCATGACGATGGCGACCGGCGGGCTGACGCCGAACCAATAGCCTCCAACGTAGCTTGCAGATGTGATCACCACCAGCCACGGCTCCATTCCGAGATTAGTACCTTCC
>NZ_JAELTJ010000375.1 GCF_016428805.1 Achromobacter sp. ASV32 | reverse complement strand
CTGCAAACCCCACCACGTACACCACCGCCCTAAGCGCTGAATGCACGAGAGGACCTAGGATACCGCATGATTGTTATTGCGACGCAAATGAGTGCGGATCCGACGACTTATCGTGATGGCTCGGTATCTACAAAACCGACTCCAACACGAGGAGGCTACACAAGGCAGCGCCAAGGCTGCTTAACTTGCCGACGCCGGTAGGTCGTCATTGCCTCAGAGGCAACGGACTAGCATGATTTTCGCTATGGTACTGCGCTAACTCTCGTCTACAGGAAGAAAAAATGTGACCGTAGGTATCCGCTATGTGGCCACTGCATCAGACTGAACCTGACTTGTGAGCGCGAGCAGCCGATACGGTTCGAGTCTAACAATGCAGGCAACAGCAATGATGAATACTGCAATACAGATGGGCTTGAATTGGTGCAGAGACAGGCCGAGCAAGTAGCTAGAATCTACTATACTGTAACAGATTCTACTATAC
>NZ_JAELTJ010000374.1 GCF_016428805.1 Achromobacter sp. ASV32 | reverse complement strand
GCGCGTGGGCATCCGCGTTGGCGGCAGGCGCCTTTCGCCCGAAGTGGCCAAGCTGGCGAGAGGTGGCGCGCAATTTCGTGGGTGGCGTCTTGATGGGCTGGGGCGGCATGACAGCACTGGGTTGCACAGTCGGCACGTTGCTGTCGGGGGTGATGGCGGGTGCGTTGTCAGGTTGGATCTTCGGTGTGGCGTGCGTGGCGGGCATCTGGATCGCGTTGAAGCTGTGGCCTACTCGGTGATGGTTTGTCGCTGGTCATCGTGAATCGCGGCGTTATATCTTCGTAGGTCGCCCCTCGCGGCAGCGGCATACGGGGCGGGCGCCCACGATTGCGGTCCGGCGCGCGGGCGCCGGACTTCCCCGTCCTCATCCTTGTATGGTGTGGGTGCGCCCTCTGGAGTGGGGAGGGCGCCGGGGTAAGGGACGTCCTCATCCATCAGCCGGTAGCAGCCGGACTGCCACAACGAGAGCATCCCACCCCGCCT
>NZ_JAELTJ010000373.1 GCF_016428805.1 Achromobacter sp. ASV32 | reverse complement strand
GTACCGAATCGCCCGTCGACAGGGTCGGTGTTGGCTCCGCTCGGTCAGGTAGGAAAAGAAGAAAGATGTATACGAATAGCTCAGCGCCCAAAAACTTGTCCTGGCGCAGACTGCACTGGCCTGCCGCCGTCCATCGCCACCGCGCGCTAAACAATCGTGGCGCACCACTAAAGCCGTCCTGGCAAAACTGCCCTACCCCGCTGCTCCGCAGACACAAACAAGCCTAGCTACGGAAGCACGACAATGGCCAAACCCAGCCTTGTCTGCCGCGATAGGCTGTTGCAACGCCAAGACTCAAGAGGCTTGCGATCCATCCTACAGCCACCGTATCCGGCGGGACAGCAGGGTGGCTAGGCCCCCATCTTTAAGCTTCCATCCCAGCGTTGGCATTCAATTCTGGACGAACGAGTATGGCACACTTTGTTCGTACTGTTGTTACTCAGCTGCCAAGCGTATTCTTAAAACCATCACTTTTGTACTGTTT
>NZ_JAELTJ010000372.1 GCF_016428805.1 Achromobacter sp. ASV32 | reverse complement strand
GTCAACATGCCAAACATGAAGGAAGGAACGGCATGCACCAGCCAGCTAGACTCATCCAAGTCGGTATAATCCTGAGCGAGCTTGCGCAAATGCATCGCTACGGTTCGTGTATGCTCAAGAGTAAGGGGGGTTTCCTCAGTTTGAATCATGATATCCACAAGTGCTTCAGGCTTCTCCGTCCGCCGAAGGAGTTTCAGTGAAACAAGTCTTAGATCGTGAGACGGACTACTAAGATTTTCAAGAAGCGAATTAATTGCAGGGTCAATATCAGAGGCTCCGTCATCATTATCTGTGCATTGTAGCTTTGTGGCGTCTGGGTCGTTCAACGCTTCCGCATATCCCAAATACGAGCGTAGGAAGCCTACCGATTTTGCAAAACGTGGAACGGCTGCTCGAAGAAGAGGCAGCAAGGTCGAGTCTACTGAGCCTGCAGCCTTGCTCATGCGAAGATAGGCGTGGAATCCCTGACTGGCAATAAAGTGGAC
>NZ_JAELTJ010000037.1 GCF_016428805.1 Achromobacter sp. ASV32 | reverse complement strand
GTTCCCCAAGGACTCTTCCGCGGCCATTCTCACGTCGGGACTGCTGGGCGAACAGTACCTGGGCCTGACCCCGGGCAGCGAAGAAGACAACTTTGCCGACGGCGGCAAAATCCGCTATACCCAAAGCGCCGTCGTGCTGGAACAGCTGATCAGCAAGTTCCTGTACGGCTCGGCCGAGAAAGAAGGCTCGAACGCGGCTGCCGCCCCCGAAGCGAAAGCCCCGAATTAAAGACAATCCGCCTGGCGCGACGATTTCCGCGCCAGACGAGCACTGCAATAAGAATAGAACTCTGCTGATAGGGATGCCCTGATCATGAACAAGAAAGCTCTTTCCCGTATCGCCACCGTGGCCGCCGCTGGCGCGCTGATGGCGGGTTGCGCCGCCCCGCAGCATCCGGACCCGCGCGACCCCTGGGAAGGCTTCAACCGTGGCGTCTACAAATTCAACGACACCGTTGACCGCGCCGTCTTCAAGCCGGTGGCGCAGGCCTATACCTTCGTCACGCCGCAACCGGTGCGCAGCTGCGTCCACAACATCTTCAGCAACGTCGGCGATCTCTGGTCGGGCACCAACAGCTTCCTGCAGGGCCGTGGCCACGACTTCGTCAACACGCTCGGCCGCTTCCTGTTCAACACCACGATGGGTATTGGCGGCTGCTTTGACGTCGCCTCGGCCAACGGCGCCCGCAAGATCCCGAACGACTTCGGCACCACGCTGGGCGTGTGGGGCCTGGGCCAGGGCCCGTACCTGGTGCTGCCGTTCTTCGGTTCGTCCAGCGTGCGCGACGGCGTCGGCCTGATCGGCGACTGGCAAGGCCGCCAATATGGCTACATGGGCGTCAGCGCCATCGACAACGTGCCGCTGCGCAACTCGCTGTGGGGCCTGGAAGTCGTCGACGCCCGCGCCAGCCTGCTCAACGCCACCGACACCATCGACCGCGTCGCGCTGGATCCGTACAGCTTCATCCGTGACGCCTACCTGCAGCGCCGCGCCGCCATGGTCAACGGCCAGCGCGTGGACGACGAATCCAGCCTGCCCAACTACGAAGACGACGAGGGCGAAGCCCCCGCCGCCAACAAGGACAAGGGCGCCACTGCCCCGACACCGAAGCCCGCAACCAAGTAAGCTGTTGGATTGCGTTATCAGTACAGCAAGGAGTTTCCATGCGGTTTTCTTTCTTTTCCCTGCTCCAGCGCCTGGCCTTGGCCAGCCTGCTGGGCCTGGCGGCCTCGGCCGCCGCGCAGGCGCAACCTGACGCCAACGGCGCGCCCGACCAATTCGTGCTGGGCGTGGCCAATGAAGCCCTGGACGTCCTGAAGGCCGACGGCGCCGTCAAGGCGGGCAACACCGCCCGCATCAACCAGGTCGTCAACGAGCACATCCTGCCCTACGTCAACTTCCAGAAGACCACGCGCCTGGCCGCCGGCCGCTACTGGCGCCAGGCCACCGATGCGCAGAAAAAGGCGCTGGCCGATGCCTTCCGCGGCACGCTGGTGCGCACCTACAGCGGCGCGTTGACCCGTGTCACATCCAGCACCAAGGTTTCGGCGCTGCCGTTCCGCGGCGACCCCAAGGCCGACGACGTGGTCGTGCGTACGCTCATCAGCCAGGCCAATGGCCAGCCCACCGGCGTGGACTACCGTCTGGAAAAAACGCCCCAGGGCTGGAAAATCTACGACATGAACGTCGAAGGCATCTGGCTGATCGAGAACTACCGCAACCAGTTCGCCCAGCAGATCAACCAGAACGGCATCGACGGCCTGATCCAGGC
Source organism: Achromobacter sp. ASV32 (assembly GCF_016428805.1). GTDB lineage: Bacteria > Pseudomonadota > Gammaproteobacteria > Burkholderiales > Burkholderiaceae_B > Achromobacter. Next base: position 42,418 of record NZ_JAELTJ010000037.1, on the reverse strand, counting down.
CCTGAACCAGCGCAACCAGTAAATTCTTTCCCGGTTGCCTGCCGGCCCGGCGCGCCCTTGCGGCCCGCCGGGCCTGTTATTTTGGGGACGCATCTTCGCCCATGCCCTACGGCCGCCGGGGCTATCAGCGTCACGCAAGGCGGCCCGCTTATATAATGATCAATTCGCTCTTTTCCGGGCAACCTCCCCGCCGTCATGTCTGCCGTTAGTCTAGAGAACGTCTCCAAAATCTACTCGCCGCGCCGCAGCGGCTGGGGCAAGCTCACCGGGCGTGCCCCTGGCGCCGGCTTCCAGGCGCTGGACAACGTCAGCCTGAACATCGAGCACGGCGAATTCTTCGGCCTGCTCGGCCCCAATGGCGCGGGCAAGACCACGCTGATCTCCATCCTGGCCGGACTGGCACGCGCCAGCGCCGGCCGCGCCACCGTCTGTGGCTACGACGTCGTGGCCGACTACAAGTCGGCGCGGCGAGCCCTGGGCGTGGTGCCGCAAGAGCTGGTCTACGACCCGTTCTTCACGGTGCGCGAAACGCTGCGCATCCAGTCGGGCTATTTCGGCCTGCGCAAGAACGACGACTGGATCGACGAAATCCTGTTCAACCTGGGGCTGGCCGACAAGGCCAACTCGAACATGCGCGCGCTGTCCGGCGGCATGAAGCGCCGCGTGCTGGTGGCGCAGGCGCTGGTGCACCGCCCGCCCGTGATCGTGCTGGACGAACCCACCGCGGGCGTTGACGTCGACCTGCGCCGCACCCTGTGGGAATTCATCTCGCGCCTGAACAAGGCCGGCCACACCATCATGCTGACCACCCACTACCTGGAAGAAGCGGAAGCCCTGTGCGGCCGCATCGCCATGCTCAAGGGCGGCCACGTCGTCGCGCTGGACACCACCCAGGCGCTGCTGGCGCGCGTGGGCGGCGTCGACCTCGAAGACGCCTTCGTGCGCATCATGCACCAGGACGACAAGCCCGCTTTGCAACCCGAAGAGATGCCGCAATGACGCAGCCCGCCGCCAACGCCAGCCAGCCGCTGGTGCAGCCCCGCCTGGATGCGGGATCGGGCTTTCCGACCCTGCTGCGCAAGGAATTACTGCGCTTCTGGAAGGTCAGCTTCCAGACCATCGCCGCGCCCGTCATCACCGCGCTGCTGTATCTGCTGGTGTTCGCCCACGTGCTGGAAGGGCGCGTCATGGTGTACGGCAGCGTGCCCTACACCGCGTTCCTGATTCCCGGGCTCATGATGATGAGCATGCTGCAGAACGCCTTCGCCAACCCGTCCTCGTCGCTGATCCAGAGCCGTATCACCGGCAACCTGGTGTTCATGCTGCTGCCGCCGCTGTCGCACCGCGACATCTTCGCCGCCTACGTGCTGGCGGCCGTGGTGCGCGGCCTGGCGGTGGGCCTGTGCGTGTGGGTCGTGGCGCTGTTCTTCGTGTCGCTGGTGCCCGCCAACCCGCTGTGGCTGCTGGTGTTCGCGGTGCTGGCTTGCGGCATCATGGGCGTGCTGGGCCTGATCGCCGGCCTGTGGTCCGAGAAATTCGACCAGCTCGCGGCCTTCCAGAACTTCCTGATCATGCCCGCCACCTTCCTGTCGGGCGTGTTCTATTCCATCCATACGCTGCCCGCCTTCTGGCAGGGCGTATCCCACTGGAACCCCATTTTCTACACCATCGACGGCTTCCGTTACGGATTCTTCTCGGTGTCGGACGTCTCCCCCTGGCGCAGCCTGGCGGTGGTGACGGGGGTATTCCTCGCACTGTCGATCTATGCGCTGCGGCTTCTGGCCAGCGGCTACAAACTCAGGAACTGACGTCCATGCTTCCCACTCCCGCGCAAGTCCGCCAATACATTGCGGACGGCCTGCCCTGTGAACATCTCGACGTGCAAGGCGACGGCTCGCATTTCGACGCGGTCATCGTCAGCGCTGCCTTCGAAGGCAAGCGCCTGATCCAGCGCCATCAACTGGTCTACGCCGCACTGGGCGACCGCATGAAAGCCGAGATCCACGCCCTGTCCATGCGCACGCTGACGCCCGCCGAGTACACGCAGGCGGGCAAGTAACCATGGACAAGCTACGCATTACCGGCGGCGCGCAACTGCGCGGCGAAGTCACCATCTCCGGCGCCAAGAACTCGGCCCTGCCGATCCTGTGCGCCGGACTGCTCACGGCCGACGCGCTGTCCCTGTCGAACGTGCCGCACCTGAATGACACCGCCACCATGCTGCGCCTGCTGGGCCGCATGGGCGTGCGCGCCGAGCGCGCCGCCGACGGCATGGTCACGCTGCAGGCCGACCAGGTCGACAACCTGGAAGCCCCGTACGACCTGGTCAAGACCATGCGCGCGTCGATCCTGGTGCTGGGCCCGCTGGTGGCACGCTTCGGCGAAGCCCGCGTCAGCCTGCCCGGCGGCTGCACCATCGGCCAGCGGCCGGTGGACCAGCACATCAAGGGCCTGGCCGCGCTGGGCGCTGAAATCAGCATCGAACACGGCTTCGTGGTGGCCCGCGCCAAGCGCCTGAAGGGCGCCTCGGTCCGCACCGACATGGTCACCGTCACCGGCACCGAGAACCTGCTGATGGCCGCCGTGCTGGCTGAAGGCCAGACCGTGCTGGAAAACGCCGCGCGTGAACCCGAAGTGGTGGACCTGGCCGAGCTGCTCATCAAGATGGGCGCCCGCATCCAGGGCCACGGCACCGACCGCATCGTGATCGACGGCGTCGACCGCCTGCACGGCGCCGAACACCGCGTCATTTCCGACCGCATCGAGGCCGGTACCTTCCTGTGCGCGGTCGGCGCGGCCGGCGGCGACATCCTCCTGAAGAACACCGACCCCGCCATCCTGGGCGCCACGCTGGACAAGCTGACCGAAGCGGGCCTGACCATCGAAACCGGTCCCGACTGGATCCGCGGCGCCATGTCCGCGCGCCCCAAGGCCGTGGGCTTTCGCACCCACGAGTACCCGGGCTTCGCCACCGACATGCAGGCCCAGCTCATGACCCTGAACACCGTGGCCGACGGCACCAGCGTCATCGTCGAGAACATCTTCGAAAACCGCTACATGCACGTGCAGGAACTGCGCCGCATGGGCGCCGACATCGACATCGACGGCCACACCGCCATCGTGCGCGGCATCGACCGCCTGTCGGGCGCCACCGTCATGGCGACCGACCTGCGGGCCTCGGCCAGCCTGGTCATCGCCGGCCTGGCCGCCGACGGCGAAACCGTGGTCGACCGCATCTACCACCTGGACCGCGGCTACGACCGGATGGAAGTCAAGCTGCGCGCCCTGGGCGCCAACATTCAACGCGCAACCGGCAAGGAATCGGCATGAGCAATGCCCAACTCGCGCCCCTGACCCTGGCTCTGTCCAAGGGGCGAATCTTCGAAGAAACCATGCCGTTGCTGGCGGAAGCCGGCATCGAAGTGCCCGAAAACCCCGAAAGCTCGCGCAAGCTGATCCTGCCCACGAGCGACCCCGGCCTGCGCCTGATCATCGTGCGCGCCTCCGACGTGCCTACCTATGTGCAATACGGCGCGGCCGACTTGGGCATCGCCGGCAAGGACGTGCTGATCGAGCATGCCGCCGAGCAACCCGGCGGCCTGTACCAGCCGATCGACCTGAACATCGCCAAATGCCGCCTGGCCGTGGCCGTGCGCAACGGCTTTGACTACCAGGCCGCGGTGCACCAGGGCGCGCGGCTGCGCGTGGCCACCAAGTACGTGCAGTCAGCCCGTGAACACTTTGCGTCCAAGGGTGTGTACGTGGACATCATCAAGCTGTATGGTTCGATGGAACTGGCGCCGTTGGTGGGCCTGGCCGACTGCATCGTGGACCTGGTGTCCACCGGCGGCACGCTGCGCGCCAACGACCTGGTCGCCGTCGAAGACATCATGCCGATCTCCTCGCGCCTGATCGTCAACCAGGCCGCCCTGAAGACCCGCGGCGACCGCCTGCAACCGCTGCTGGACGCCTTCGAAAGAGCCGCCCGCCGCAACGCCTGATCCCCGCCCGCCGCGCTCCGCGCGGCGGCCGCCACCTGCTTGAACCATGACGCCATGGCCCTGATCAATCGTCTCGACTCCCGCGATCCCGGATTCCAATCCGCCCTGACCAGACTACTGGCCTTCGAAGCCACCGAGGACGAGTCCATCGACCGCGCCGCGGCTGGCATCCTGGCCGATGTGCGCACGCGCGGCGACGCGGCGCTGGTGGAATACACCCAGCGCTTTGACCGCATGCCCGGCGCCACCGCGGCCACGCTCGAAATCCCCAAGACCGAATGGCATGCGGCCCTGTCCGCGCTGCCCGCGGCCCAGCGCCACGCGCTGGAAGCGGCCGCCGAGCGGGTACGCAGCTACCATCAGCGCCAGCGCGCCGAAACCTGGACCTACACCGACGCCGAAGGCACCATGCTGGGCCAGCAGGTCACGCCGCTGGACCGCGTCGGCCTGTACGTGCCGGGCGGCAAGGCCGCCTACCCGTCGTCCGTGCTGATGAACGCCATTCCGGCCAAGGTGGCCGGCGTCGAAGAGCTGATCATGGTCACGCCCACGCCCGACGGCGTGCGCAACCCCATCGTGCTGGCTGCGGCCGCCATCGGCGGCGTCGACCGCGTGTTCGCCATCGGCGGCGCGCAGGCCGTCGGCGCGCTGGCCTACGGCACCGCCACCGTGCCCGCCGTGGACAAGATCGTCGGCCCGGGCAACGCCTACGTGGCCGCCGCCAAGCGCCGCGTGTTCGGCGTGGTCGGCATCGACATGATCGCCGGCCCCAGCGAAATCCTGGTCATCTGCGACGGCAAGACGCCGGCCGACTGGATCGCCATGGACCTGTTCTCGCAAGCCGAGCATGACGAACTGGCCCAATCCATCCTGCTGTGCCCGGACGCCGGCTTCATCGCCGAGGTCGAGGCCGCCATCGCGCGCCTGCTGCCGACCATGCCGCGCGCCGACATCCTGCGCGTCAGCCTGGCCAACCGCGGCGCGCTGATCCAGGTGCGCGATCTGGACGAAGCCTGCCGCATCGCCAACGACATCGCCCCGGAACACCTGGAAATCTCCACCGAGCAGCCCGAAACCTGGACCGCCAGGATCCGCCACGCCGGCGCGATCTTCATGGGCCGTTTCAGCTCGGAAGCCCTGGGCGACTACTGCGCCGGCCCGAACCACGTGCTGCCCACCTCGCGCACGGCCCGCTTCTCGTCGCCGCTGGGCGTCTACGACTTCCAGAAACGTTCCAGCCTGATCCAGGTCTCGCACCAGGGCGCCCAGACGCTGGGCCGCATCGCGGCCGAGCTGGCGCTGGGCGAAGGCCTGCAAGCGCACGCCGCCAGCGCCCAGTACCGGATCGACAAGCCATGAGCGCCGTCGCCGGCCGCATCGCCGGCACCGTCCGGCCCGATATCCTCGCGCTGGCCGCCTACCCGGTAGCGCACGCCGAAGGCTGCATCAAGCTGGACGCCATGGAATGCCCGTACGAGCTGCCCGAGGCGGTTCGCGACGATCTGGCCCGCACGCTGCGCGACACACCGCTGAACCGCTACCCGGCGGCCGACCTGTCCGAGCTGCAAGCGGCGGTCAAGACGGCCTTCGGCGTGCCGGCCGGCGCCGACGTGCTGTTCGGCAACGGCTCGGACGAACTCATCCACATCGCGGTGCAGGCCTGCTGCAACCCCGGTGACGTGGTGCTCTCGCCCTGGCCGTCGTTCGTGTATTTCGACATGGCGGCCCGTTTCGACCACGCCCGCTTTGTCGGCGTGCCGCTGGCCAGCGATCTGTCCCTGGATCTTCCCGCCATGCTGGCCGCCATCGGCGAACACCAGCCCAAGGTGGTGTTCCTGGCCGTGCCCAACAACCCCACCGGCGGCGCCTGGTCCGAGGCGGACATGGCTGCCATCATCGCCGCAGCGCCCGGCCTGGTGGTGGTGGACGAGGCCTATCAGCCGTTCACCGACCGCAGCTGGATGCCGCAGGTGCTGGCCGCGCCCAACGTCGTGGTGATGCGCACCGTGTCCAAGATCGGCCTGGCGGGCCTGCGTTTCGGCTACCTGGCCGGCCACCCCGGCTGGATCGCCGAGCTCAACAAGGTGCGCCCGCCCTACAACCTGGACGTGCTGACCCAGGCCGCGCTGCTGACGGTGCTGCGGCACAAATCCGTGCTGGACGAACAGGCCGCGCGGCTGCGCGCCGACCGCGAGCCGCTGGCCGCCGCCCTGGCCGCGCTGCCGGGCGTCAGGGTATTCCCTTCCGCCGCCAACTTCGTACTCGCCCGCTTTTCCGGCAAGCTGGACGGCAACGCCGTGCATCTTGCCCTGAAAACGCGCAAAATATTGGTTCGTAACTTCTCCAATGCCCATCCGCTCCTGGCCGACTGCCTCCGCATCTCGGTGGGCACCCCGGCCGAGAACGCCGCTTTGCTATCGGCACTGCAAGACATCCTGAGTGCCTAATCGAGTTCTGACATGCGTACCGCAGAGATCACCCGCAACACCAACGAAACCCGCATCCGCGTGGCCATCAACCTGGATGGCACCGGCAAGCAGACGATCGACACGGGCGTGCCCTTCCTGGACCACATGCTGGACCAGATCGCGCGCCATGGCCTGATCGACCTCGACATCAAAGCCGAGGGCGACCTGCACATCGATGCGCATCACACGGTGGAAGACGTGGGCATCACCCTGGGCATGGCCCTCGCCAAGGCGGTGGGTACCAAGGCCGGGCTGCGCCGCTACGGCCACGCCTACGTGCCGCTGGACGAAGCGCTGTCGCGCGTGGTGGTGGACTTTTCCGGCCGTCCCGGCCTGGAATACCACATCCCCTTCACGCGTTCGCACATCGGCGCGTTCGACGTCGACCTGACCCGCGAATTCTTCCAGGGCCTGGTCAACCACGCCCTGATCACGATGCACATCGACAATCTGCGTGGCACCAACGCCCACCACCAGTGCGAAACGGTCTTCAAGGCCTGTGGCCGCGCGCTGCGCATGGCCATCGAAGTCGACCCGCGCATGGGCGACGTCGTGCCCTCCACCAAGGGCGTGCTGTAACGTCCGCGACCTCCCGCCACGCACCAGGTAAACCGAAGTGACCACTATCGCCATCGTCGACTACGGAATGGGCAACTTCCATTCCGTCGCGCGCGCGCTCAAGTACGCCGCCCCCGACGCGGACATCCGCATCTGCAGCCAGCCCCAGGACATCGACGCGGCCGACCGCGTCGTCTTTCCCGGGCAGGGCGCCATGGCGGACTGCATGCGCACCCTGAACGAATCCGGCCTGCGCGAAGCGGTCGTCAAAGCCGCCCGCAGCAAGCCGCTGCTGGGCGTGTGCGTCGGCGAACAGATGCTGTTCGACGCCAGCGAAGAGGGCGGCACGTCCTGCCTGGGGCTGTTCCCCGGCGTGGTGCGCCGCTTCTCGGGCCCGCGCTTTGCCGACCCGGTGCCGGCCGACGACGAAGCCTGCCTGGCCGATACCGGCGGCGCGGGCCTGGCCGACGGCCGCCCCGAACGCCTCAAAGTCCCGCACATGGGATGGAACAAAGTCCGCCAGACGCGCTCTCACCCTATCTGGGCCGGCATTCCGGACGACACGCACTTCTATTTCGTCCATAGTTATTACGCCGACCCGGCCGATGCCAGCTTGACCGTTGGTGAAACCGATTACGGCGTGTCCTTTACCTGCGCGGTAGCGGCAGCTAACATTTTCGCGGTGCAGTTCCACCCTGAAAAGAGCGCCGAGCACGGTTTGCGCCTGTATCGCAATTTTGTAGACTGGCAGCCGTAGGCCGCTTCGGCCCACGCGCTCCAGCCCATTCAACCTATATTTTCACGCTGCCCACCATGCTGCTGATCCCCGCCATCGATCTCAAAGACGGACGCTGCGTGCGTCTGCGCCAGGGCGACCTGGACGATGCAACGGTGTTCTCCGAAGACCCTGCCTCCATGGCCACCCGCTGGCTCGATCAAGGCGCCCGCCGCCTGCATCTGGTCGACCTGAACGGCGCCGTTGCCGGCAAGCCGAAGAACGAAGCACCCATCAAGGCCATCCTGGACGCCGTCGGCGACGACATCCCCGTCCAGATCGGCGGCGGTATCCGCGACCTCGACACCATCGAGCGCTATCTCGACGCCGGCATCTCCTACGTCATCATCGGCACCGCCGCGGTCAAGAACCCGGGCTTCCTGCAGGATGCCTGCGGCGCCTTCCCGGGCCAGATCATCGTCGGCCTGGACGCCCGCGACGGCAAGATCGCCACCGACGGCTGGAGCAAGCTGACCCGCCACGACGTGCTGGACCTGGCCAAGAAGTTCGAAGACTACGGCTGCGAAGCCATCATCTACACCGACATCGGCCGCGACGGCATGCTGTCGGGCGTCAACGTCGAAGCCACCGTGCGCCTGGCGCAGCACGTGCGCATCCCCGTGTACGCCTCGGGCGGCATCGCCGGCATCCAGGACATCGAAGCGCTGTGCGCCGTCGAGGAAGAGGGCGTCGAAGGCGCCATCCTGGGCCGCAGCATCTACGAAGGCACGCTCGACTTCCAAGCGGCCCAGGCCCGCGCCGACGAATTGGCAAAATGACCACTCCCAGCAGGTCCCCCGAGGCCGGCGCGCCCCAGAGCGCGCTGACCCGCCGCATCATCCCCTGCCTTGACGTCACCGCCGGCCGCGTCGTCAAGGGCGTCAACTTCGTCAACCTGCTCGATGCGGGCGACCCCGTCGAGATCGCCCGCCGTTACGACGAGCAGGGCGCCGACGAGCTCACCTTCCTGGACATCACTGCCACCAGCGATGGCCGCGACCTGATCCTGCCGATCATCGAACAGGTCGCCTCGCAGGTCTTCATCCCGCTGACCGTGGGCGGCGGCGTGCGCCAGGTCTCCGATATCCAGCGCCTGCTCAACGCCGGCGCCGACAAGATCAGCATCAACAGCGCGGCCGTGGCCAATCCCGAACTGGTCCGCGCCGCGGCCGATTATCACGGCTCGCAATGCGTGGTGGTCGCTATCGACGCGCGCCGGGTATCTGCCCCTGGCGAAGCGCCGCGCTGGGAAGTCTTCACCCATGGCGGCCGCAAGGCCACCGGGCTGGACGCCGTGGCCTGGGCCCGCCGCATGGCCGCCTATGGCGCCGGCGAAATCCTGCTCACCAGCATGGACCGCGACGGCACCAAGTCGGGCTTCGACCTGGAACTGACCCGCGCCGTCTCGGACGCCGTGCCGGTGCCCGTCATCGCCTCCGGCGGCGTGGGCAACCTGCAGCATCTGGCCGATGGCGTCACCACGGGCCGGGCCAGCGCGGTGCTGGCGGCGAGCATTTTCCACTTCGGCCAGCACACGGTCGGCGAATGCAAGCGCTTCATGGCCGGGCAGGGCATTGAAGTGAGGTTATAGAAATGAGCAACGAACCCAGCTGGATGGCCGACGTCGTCTTCGACGAAAACGGTCTGATCCCCGCCATCGCGCAAGACGCCGACAATGGCCAGATCATGATGGTGGCCTGGATGAACCGCGAATCGCTCGCCGAAACCGCCGCCACCGGCCGCGCGGTGTACTGGTCGCGTTCGCGCCAGCGCCTGTGGCGCAAGGGCGAAGAATCGGGCCACGTTCAGCAGGTGCATGAATTGCGCCTGGACTGCGATGGCGACGTGGTGCTGCTCAAAGTGCACCAGGAAGGCGGCATCGCCTGCCACACCGGCCGCGCCAGTTGCTTCTACCGCCGCCTGGAAGGGCAGACGGACCAGGCCGCCTGGGTCACCGTCGACCCGGTCCTGAAAGACCCCGAACTGATCTACAAATGACCGATACGCCCCTTAGCGCCCACGACATCCTGGCGCGCATCGCCGACACCCTGGAAACCCGCCGCCCCGAAAACGGCGGCGATCCCAAGGCGTCGTATGCGGCCAAGCTGCTGTCCAAGGGCCCGGACGCCTTCTTGAAGAAGATCGGCGAAGAGGCCACCGAACTGGTCATGGCCGCCAAGGACGGCGTCCCCGACCGCATCGTCAGCGAAACCGCCGACCTGTGGTTTCATTGCCTGGTCGCGCTGACGCACTTCAACCTGCGACCCGATGACGTGCTGGCCGAACTGGCCCGCCGCGAAGGCCTGTCGGGCCTGGCCGAAAAGGCCAGCCGTCCCCAAGACTGACACGGAACCCGAAACAATGAGCGCCAACTGTATTTTCTGCAAGATCGCCGCTGGGGAAATCCCGTCCAAGAAGGTCTATGAGGACGAGGAATTTGTTGCATTCCACGATATCAATCCGGCCGCGCCGGTGCATTTGCTGCTCATCCCTCGACGTCATGTCACATCCATGCAGGATATTACGGGCGAGGACGCAGGTTGGTTGGGTAGAATGATGTCATTGGCTCCGCGGCTTGCCGCAGAAAACGGTTGCCGTCCGGGCCCTGATGGCGGATTTCGCATCATGATCAACTCTGGCGTCGAAGGCGGCCAGGAAGTCCCGCATCTGCATTTCCACATCATCGGCGGCTCGCGACCCTGGAAAGGGCGCGTGGCCCCCACCGCGTAAAACGGAGAACCGTCATGGGTAGCTTTAGCATTTGGCATTGGTTGGTCGTTCTGGTCATCGTCGCGCTGATTTTCGGCACCAAGAAACTGCGCAACATCGGCTCGGACCTCGGCGGCGCCGTCAAGGGTTTCAAGGAAGGCATGAAAGACGCCAACAGCGACAAGCCGGCCGAACCGATCGCGCAGCAACGCGTGACCGGCGACACCATCGATGTGCAGGCCAAGGAAAAATCCAACTCCTGAGCACCTGCTCGTCCCCGGGCCCGGCCTGAACCGGCCGGCCCTTCCAGCCTCAATTCCCGAGCGGCCGTCGAATGTTTGATGTCAGCCTCACTGAACTGATGGTGATCGGCGTCGTCGCGCTGATCGTCATCGGCCCCGAACGCCTGCCCAAGGTCGCCCGCACGGTCGGCCACTTGCTGGGCCGCGCGCAGCGTTACGTCAACGACGTGAAATCCGATATCCAGCGCGAAATCGAGCTGGACGAGCTGCGCAAGTTCAAGAGCGAAATGGAAGACGCCGCCCAAGGCGTGCAACAGTCGCTGAACGACACCCACGCCGCGCTGCAGGAACCCGTGCAGCAATTCCGCGCCGAACTCGACGAAGTCGCCCGCGAAGCCAGCGGCAAGCCCGCCGCAGACGCCGCGACCACGCCGGCCGGGCCGCTGATGCAACCGCTGGCAGGCCAGGCCGCCGCGACGCCATCGGCCACGACCCCGACTGAGGCAAGCCCTGAAGTGCCCGCCGCGGGTTCGCCCGCCGCAGGTTCGCCTGCCGCAGGATCGCCTGCTGCCCCCGACACGCCGCGCACCATCGCGCCGCCCAGCCCCAATCTGAGCCTGGACCTGGAAACGCCCGCCCCCGCGCCTGCCGCCCAGCCAGCCGCCGCCTCGCAATCCGCGTCGGCACCCAGCACGACCGCCGCCAGCGACATACCGCCGGCCAAGCCCGCCACGCCCTCCGGAACGACAACGTGACCCAGGACGCCTCCCAAGAAGACGGCCAGCAGGAAAGCTTCATCTCCCACCTGGTCGAACTGCGCACCCGCCTGCTGCGCGCCGTAGGCGCCGTGGTGGTCGTGTTCATCATCCTGTTCATCTATCCCGGCGCCTCGGCCATCTATGACGTGCTGGCCCAGCCCATGCTGGCCTCGCTGCCGCAAGGCACCCGCATGATCGCCACCGGCGTCATCACGCCCTTCATGGTCCCGGTCAAGGTCACCATGATGGCTGCCTTCATCGTGGCGTTGCCGGTCGTGCTCTACCAGGCCTGGGCCTTCGTCGCGCCCGGCCTGTACAAACACGAGAAGCGCCTGGCGCTGCCGCTGATCATCTCCAGCACCTTGCTGTTCATCGCGGGCATGGCATTTTGCTATTTCGTGGTGTTCCGCACGGTCTTTCACTTCATCGCCACCTTCGCGCCGCAATCCATCACGCCGGCGCCCGACATCGAGGCGTATCTCAGCTTCGTCATGACGATGTTCATGGCCTTCGGCATCACGTTCGAAGTCCCCGTGGCGGTCGTGCTGCTGGTGCGCATGGGCGTGGTCGAGCTGTCCAAGCTCAAGAGCGCGCGCGGCTATGTGGTGGTGGGCGCCTTCATCATCGCCGCCGTCGTCACGCCGCCCGACGTGGTCAGCCAGTTCATGCTGGCCGTGCCGCTGTGCCTGCTGTACGAAATAGGCCTGATCTGCGCGCGGATGGTCACACCCAAGCCCGGCGCCGAAGACGCGGCGGCCGACGGCTCGCTGACCGAGCGCCACTGAGCGCCCATCCCTGACGCCATCCCGAGCCTGGCCCCGGGGCGGCCGTGCGCGGCGTGAATCCGCCGTGCACGCATCAAGCGACTCAACAAGCGGACTGTTTCCGCTTGTCCCGTGGGGGCTGCAACCCTACATTGCAACCATGTCGCTAGCCCTCCGGCTGCGCGCCCTGATGCGGCGGCGCGGTATCAAAAGCCAAAACCAGCTGGCACGCCTTTCCGGCGTGCCTCAGTCCTGCATCCACCGCATCCTTACCCGCGAAGACCGTTACTCGCCCACGCGCGGCACCTTGCTGCGGCTGGCCAAGGCGCTGGACACGCACGTGCCCTGGCTGACCGACGGCATTGCCGATCCGGCCAATGGCGGCGTCACGCTGCCGCAGCCCGATACTTTGCCCAATGGCTACTGCACCGAGATCTGCGCGTTGCTGCGGCGCCAGCCCGAAACCACCCAAAGAAAAGTGCTGAAAGTCGTGCGCCTGATGATCGAAGACGCCGGAGCCAAGCCCGCCCCGCCAGAGTCGGCCGCCCGACGTGCCGCGGGACGCGCCGGCATCAAGCGGGACCTTGCATGAGCCCCCGCGACGCCGTCAGGCGTCAGCGCGGCAGCCCAGGGCGCGTGCCCACCACCACCGTCACCTCGGTCGTCTTGCCGCCGCGCAACACCCCCAGCGTCGCGCGCTGCCCAGGCGGCAGCTGCGCGATCTCGGCCAGCAGCCCCGAGGTGTCCGTCATCGGCTTGCCGTTCAATGTCTGCACGATATCGCCAACCCGCAGGCCGGCCTTGGCGGCTGGCCCGTCGCGTAGCACACCCGCGATGATTACCCCACGCGCATCGCGCTCCATCTGGAACGCGCGCGCCAGCTCCGGCGTCAAATCCTGCGGCTCCACGCCCAGCCAGCCGCGCTTGACGCCACCGGTCTTGACGATTTCGTCCATCACCTTGCGCGCGATATCGATCGGCGTGGCAAAGCCGATGCCCAGCGATCCGCCCGACTCCGAATAGATCGCCGTGTTGATGCCCACCAGGTTGCCCTGCGCATCCACCAGCGCACCGCCCGAATTGCCCGGGTTGATGGCCGCATCGGTCTGGATGAAATTCTCGTAGGTATTCAGGCCCAGCCCGTTGCGGCCCAACGCCGACACGATCCCCTGCGTGGTCGTCTGCCCCACGCCGAACGGATTGCCGATCGCCAGCACCACATCGCCCACCCGCAGGGCCCGGTCCGGCGCCAGCGTGGCCGCTGGCAGATTGCGCAGCGTCGACAGCTTGAGCACCGCCAGGTCCGTATCCGGATCGGCCCCGACCACCTTCGCCGTATCCTTGCGGCCGTCCGCCAGCGCGACTTCGATGGCATCGGCTGCCTGCACGACGTGATAGTTCGTCAGCACGAAACCGTCGTGGTCGACCACCACGCCCGATCCCAGGCTGGTGCTGGCCTGACGCCGGCTGACGCCCGGCAACTGGCCGAACAGCTGGCGCAGGATGGGATCTTCGGGCAGCGGCACCAGCGGCACGTCCACGTGCTTGGTGGTGTAGACATTGACCACCGACGGCGCTGCCCGCGCCACGCCGTCGGCATACGACACCGCCCCGGCAAGCGGCCGCGCGCCCGCCGCCACCGCGAGTTGCGGCGCCTGCGGCCCGGAGGAGGGCCCGCCCAGCCGCAGCAGGTCGGGGCGCAAGGTGGTCACCACGAATAGAATACCCAGGCAGACCGTGACGGCCTGAGCGAATATCAGCCAATATCGGCGCATGTTTCTGATAGGACTAGCAATGAGTAAAGTGGACTCCCATGTCCTGGCCGCCTGGCTGGACGATACCCTGCAAGCCGCCCGTTTCAAGGACTACTGCCCCAACGGGCTGCAGGTGGAAGGCCGTTCCGAAGTCGGACACATTATCACCGGTGTCACCGCCAGCGAAGCGTTGCTGCGCATCGCCGTCGAACGCGGCGCCGACGCGGTGCTGGTCCACCACGGCTGGATGTGGCGTAACGAAGACCGCCGCGTGATCGGCACCCGGCGCACCCGCATGGCGCTGGCGCTGAAAAACGACCTGAACCTGTACGCCTATCACCTGCCCCTGGACGCGCACCCGACGCTCGGCAACAACGCCCAACTGGCACGCGTGCTGGGCCTGACGCCCGAACGCCGCGACGACGGCGCGCCGCGCACCTGTGGCGCCGACAACCTGGTCTGGCTGGGCACGGCCCCCGGTATGTCCACCCTGGGTGAACTGGCCGCGCAAGTGCAGCAGCGCCTGGGCCGCCCGCCCCTGGTGGTTGGCAACCCCGACCAGCCGCTGGGCCGCGTCGCCTGGTGCACCGGCGGCGCCCAAGGCATGCTGGCCGACGCCATCGACGCCGGTGCCACCGCCTACATCACCGGCGAGGCCTCGGAATCCACCTTCCACCTGGCGCAGGAAACCGGCGTGGCCTTCATCGGCGCCGGCCACCACGCCACCGAACGCTACGGCGTGCAAGCCCTGGGGCAAGCCGTGGCCGAGCGCTTCGGCATCCAGGTCGACTTTGTCGACCTGGATAACCCGGTATAGGGAAAACGACGAGACACGGCCCGGCAGCGAGCCGCAGCCCAAAAAACAAGGCGCCCCGCGGGGCGCCTTGTTTTACGGCCGTTTGAGCAGGTCGCGGATCTCGCGCAGCAGCGCGACGTCTTCGGGCGTTGCCGCCGGTGCGGCCGGCGCTTCCTCGGCCTTGGTGCGAGCCTTGTAGATGGCCTTGACCATCCAGAAGATCACGAACGCCAACAGCACGAAGTTGATGATGATCGTGACGAAATTGCCCCATGCGAACACGTTCGCGCCCGCCTTGGTCAGGTCCGCGTAGGTCATCGGACCGTTGTATCCGGCAGGCATCGACAGCACGAGGAACTTGTTGGAGAAGTCGACGGAACCGCCAAGCACGAAATTGACCAGCGGCATGACGATGTCCTTGACCAGCGAATCGACAATCCTGCCGAATGCCGCGCCAATGATCACACCAACCGCCAAGTCGACCGCATTACCTTTAACAGCGAAATCTCGGAATTCTTTGACGAAACCAGTCGCTTTGCTCATAAAAGCACTCCCTTCGTGATACGCCCGCCAGTGGGCTGGCGCTATAATACGCGGTTGCTATGTTGTTACACATTCCCGCGAACCCGATGCCGCAGAAGTGATGCTACTCGTAGAGCGGGCGCATCAACAAGGATAGGAAGATGAGTCAGGATACGCTGGTGCATGACGATGACGGTGCGGTTGATCCCAACCTGCCACCTGATCCTTCGCGACGTTTCTGGGTTACCACCGCCTGTGCTGTGGGTGGCGTAGCAGGTGTCGCAACGGCAATACCCCTAGTAAGCACGTTTTCCCCCTCCGAAAAAGCCCGCGCCGCCGGGGCGCCCGTCGAAGTCGACATTGGCGACATCCCCGTCGGCACCATGAAAACGGTGGAATGGCGCGGAAAACCCGTCTGGATCATTCACCGCTCTCCTGAGCAGCTTGCCGGCCTGAAGAGCCAGGATGCCCTGCTGGCAGACCCTGACTCCAAACGCGCCGGCTTCACGCCCAAATACGCAGAAAACGAAGGCCGGTCGCGCAAGCCCGAAATCTTCGTCTGTGTTGGCATCTGTACCCACCTGGGCTGCTCGCCCACCGCGCACTTCGAGACAGGTGGCGGTGGCGGCATGGGCGCTTCCTGGCAAGGCGGATTCCTCTGTCCCTGCCACGGCTCCACGTTCGACCTGGCTGGCCGGGTCTACAAGAACAAGCCCGCTCCCGATAATCTCGAAGTTCCGCCGTACCAGTATCTCACCGACACCCGCATCATCGTGGGCGTTGATGAAGACAACAAGGCCTGACGCTCGCGTCGCGCTTTTTTCCCGAATTACGTAAGTAAAACAAATACGCCACGTATTAGAGAAGGAGCCGTTACATGGCTGGCGAGAAAACCGTCGAGACGACAGGCCTGTTGGGCTGGCTGGACCGGCGCTTCCCGGTGACATCCACCTGGAAAGCCCATCTGTCCGAGTACTACGCACCGAAGAACTTCAACTTCTGGTATTTCTTTGGCTCGCTGGCGCTATTGGTGCTGGTGCTGCAGATCGTGACCGGCATTTTCCTGGTCATGCATTACAAGCCGGACGCCGAACGCGCGTTCCAATCCGTCGAATACATCATGCGCGAGGTCCCCTGGGGCTGGCTGGTGCGCTACATGCATTCCACCGGCGCATCGATGTTCTTCGTCGTCGTCTACCTGCACATGCTGCGCGGACTGCTTTACGGTTCCTACCGCAAGCCGCGCGAACTGGTGTGGATCTTCGGCGTCGCGATCTTCCTCTGTCTGATGGCCGAAGCCTTCTTCGGCTATCTGCTGCCGTGGGGCCAGATGTCCTACTGGGGCGCACAGGTGATCGTGAACCTGTTCGCGGCCATCCCGTTCATCGGCCCCGAGCTGTCGATCTGGATCCGCGGCGACTACGTCGTGTCGGACGCCACGCTGAACCGCTTCTTCGCCTTCCACGTCATCGCCATTCCGCTGGTGCTGGTGGGGCTGGTTGCCGCGCACCTGGTGGCGCTGCACGAAGTCGGCTCGAACAACCCGGACGGCGTCGAAATCAAGGAAGGCCCGAAAGACAAATACGGCCGGCCCAAAGACGGCATTCCGTTCCACCCGTTCTATACGGTGCACGACTTGGTTGGCGTGGCGGGATTCCTCCTCGTCTTTGCCTTCATCGTGTTCTTCGCGCCGGAAATGGGCGGGTACTTCCTCGAGTTCAACAACTTCATCCCCGCTGACTCGCTGAAAACGCCTCCGCACATTGCCCCGGTCTGGTACTTCACGCCGTTCTACTCGATGCTGCGCGCCACCACCGACGAGTTCACCTGGGTCCTGGCCGGCGCTTCGGTGCTGGGTGCCATCGCGTTGCTTCTCAAGAGCAACCTGAAAGGCTTCATGCGCATCGCCGTCCCCGGCATCCTGATCGTCGTGGCCGTGCTGCTGCGCGCCATCGACGCCAAGTTCTGGGGCGTGGTTGCCATGGGCGGCACCGTGGTCATTCTGTTCTTCCTGCCGTGGCTGGACCATTCACCGGTCAAGTCGATCCGCTACCGCCCCACGTGGCACAAATGGATCTACGGCATTTTCATGGTCAATTTCCTGGTGCTCGGCTACATCGGTACGCAGCCGCCCAGTCCGCCGTTGAACATCACGTCGCAGATCGGCACGCTTCTGTACCTGGCATTCTTCTTCCTGATGCCGGTCTGGAGCCGCCTGGGCACCTTCAAGAAAGTGCCCGACCGCGTCACGTTCCACGCCCACTGAGCCCACGAGAATAACGGACTAACCATGATCAAGAAGCTGATTGGTGCCGTGGCCTTGATGCTCACGTGTACCGCCACTTTCGCCGCCGAAGGCGGCTATCCGCTGGACAAGGCGCCATACCGCGTCAACGACATGGCGTCGCTGCAAAACGGCGCCAAGCTGTTCGTCAACTACTGTCTGAACTGCCATAGCGCATCGTCGATGCGCTACAACAAGCTCAAGGACATCGGGCTGACCGACCAGCAAATCAAGGAAAGCCTGCTGTTCACCGGCGAGAAGGTCGGCGACATGATGAATATCGCCATGACCGCCAAGGACGCCAAGAAGTGGTTTGGCACGACGCCCCCGGACTTGTCCGTGATCGCCCGCGCCAAATCCGTCAACGCCGGCCCCTCGGGTTCCGACTACATCTACACCTATCTGCGCACGTTCTACCGCGACACTTCGCGCGCCACGGGCTGGAACAACCTGGTGTTCCCGGCCGTGGGCATGCCCCACGCCCTCTGGGAACGCCAAGGCCCGCGCGAGCTGACCACGGTGGCCATGCACGAGGTCGAAGGCAAGGAAGGCGCCCCGAAAACCTGGGAACGGGTCACGACGGTGTACGATGCTCAAGGTTTTTCCACGGTCAAGGCCGAACCGGTAGCCAACTACCACGGCCATGCCACCTTCGATGCCAAATTTAAGGCCGCCAACCCGGCCCAAGTCGCAACATACGACAACGACGTCGCTGACCTGACTGCGTTCATGTCCTGGATGGCCGAGCCCGTCCAGACTTTCCGCGTCAAGCTGGGCGTCGGTGTCATGTTGTTCCTGCTGTTGTTTTTCCTGGTGATGTGGCGTTTGAACGCCTCTTACTGGAAACACGTGCGCTAACCGCAACGCCCCGCCAGGCTCACCTTCCGGCCCTAATTTTCAGGGCCGAGAGCGGCGGATAGGGCCGTACGCCTATCCCCGCCTGGCAATCGGGGCCAGCGCCTGCTAGATTGAGGCGCTGGCCTTTCGTTTTTCATAAAGGACTTACCGCCATGATGGTGCTCTATTCCGGAACCACGTGTCCGTTTTCGCAACGCTGCCGCTTCGTGTTGTTCGAAAAGGGCATGGATTTCGAGATCCGCGACATCGACCTGTACAACAAGCCCGAAGACATCTCGGTGATGAACCCGTACGGTCAAGTGCCCATTCTGGTCGAGCGCGACCTGGTCCTGTACGAGTCGAACATCATCAACGAGTACATCGACGAGCGCTTCCCGCACCCGCAGCTGATGCCCGCCGACCCGGTCATGCGCGCCCGCACGCGCCTGTTCCTGTACAACTTCGAGAAAGAACTGTTCGTTCACGTCTCGACGCTGGAAGACCGCAGCGCCAAGCCGGACGAGAAGAAGCTGGCCAACGCCCGCCAGAACATCCGCGACCGCCTGGCCCAGCTGGCCCCCATGCTGCTCAAGAACAAGTACATGCTGGGCGAGGAATTCTCCATGCTCGACGTGGCTGTGGCTCCGCTGCTCTGGCGCCTGGACCACTACGGCATCGAACTGCCCAAGAACGCGGCGCCGCTGCAAAAGTACGCCGAACGCATCTTCTCGCGTCCGGCCTACATCGAAGCGCTGACGCCTTCGGAAAAAGTGATGCGTCGCTAAGGTTGTTGTGTGATGGGTGAAACTTCGACCAAACCGTATCTGATCCGCGCGCTGCACGAATGGTGCACCGATAACGGCTATACGCCGTACATCACCGTGCAGGTCGACGAGCACACGATGGTGCCCGTCGCCCACGTGCGCGACGGGCAGATCACACTGAACGTCGGCACGCTGGCCACCAACCGTCTGGTGCTGGGCAATGAATTCATCGAATTCCAGGCCCGCTTCAGCGGCGTGACCGAAAACGTCTACGTTCCCGTGGGTGCCGTCAGCGCCATCTACGCGCGCGAAACCGGCGCGGGCATGGGCTTCGAAGTGCAGCCCTACGAACCGCCGGCGCCGGGTACGCAAAGCGCATCCGATACCACCGCCCCTGAAGCCGACGCGGATGCCGCGCCCGACGACGGTGGCGACGACGAACCCAAGCGTCCGCGCCTGACCATCGTCAAGTAACGCGCCACGCGGGGACCGGATGCTCTTGAATCGACAAACCATCCCCGCGCGTTGCACCGGCCAGTCGCGCCGGTGCCACATGCCCGACCTTGGACGCCCCTTTTCAGGGGCGTTTCTTCGTTCCGCGCCTGGCTCGATCCGTCAGCATCGCGGCGGGCAGCGGCATGCATTTACGTTCGTTGTCGATGTCCACTCCGATCGGTGGGAATGATGAAACACATGACGGCCGCCTGGCTCTGCGTGACGCTGGCGGGCAGCCTCCCTGCCGCCGCCCTGGCGCAGGCAGCGCCCCCCGCGGCGCCCGTGGCCGCGGCGATCGACACCGCCGCGGCGCGGCAAGCGCTCGACGGCGTATCCGCCACGCAGTGGGTGGCCATGCGCAACGACATGCTCAGCCAGTTGGCCAACGCGGCGCCATTGGCCGACTATCGCGCGCTGGCGGAATCGGGCAACGCCCGAGCCCAGGCGCTGCTGGGTTTCATCTACGCCAGCGAGCACAGCCTCGTGGCCGGCCTGGCGCAAGACCTGCCGCAAGCCGCCGGCTGGTTCCGGCTCGCCGTCAAGCAAGGCGACGTTCCCGCCCACGTCGGGCTGGGCCTGCTCACGCTGCACGGCATGGGCGCGGCCCGTGACGATGCCGAAGCCGCCCGGCTGTTCCGCTACGCGGCAGATCGTGGCAGCAGCGCGGGCCAGGCCAACCTGGGCGACCTGCATATCGAAGGGCGCGGCG
This sequence comes from Achromobacter sp. ASV32, assembly GCF_016428805.1. GTDB lineage: Bacteria > Pseudomonadota > Gammaproteobacteria > Burkholderiales > Burkholderiaceae_B > Achromobacter. Next base: position 21,982 of record NZ_JAELTJ010000037.1, on the reverse strand, counting down.
TCCCGCAGGATCCGACCGCGGCGGCGAGCCTGTATCGTCTTGCCGCCGAGCAGGGCCACATGAACGCCCAGACCAACCTCGCCGCCCTCTACGCCCAGGGCTGGGGCGTGCGCCAGGACGACGCCGAGGCCATGCGCCTGTACCGGCTGGCGGCGGCGCAGGGCAGCACGCAGGCCTACGTGGGGCTGGGCAATCTGTATCGCACCGGCCAGGGCGTGCCCCAGGATTACGCTGAGGCGGCGCGCCTGTACCGGCAGGCCGCCGACGGCAACGACGATGTGGGAAAACTCTACCTGGGCCATATCTACGCCGCGGGGCTGGGCGTGACGCGCGACTACGCCGAGGCGGCCCGTTGGTACGAACTGTCCGCCCGGCAGGGCAACCCACAGGCGCTGGGCAACCTGGCGGAGCTGTATCTGCGGGGCTGGGGCGTGACGCAGGATGCCGCCATGGGTCGCCGGCTGATGCAGGCGGCGGCCGAGCGTGGCCATGGCCCGGCCCGCGACTGGCTCGCAGCCAACCCCGCGCCATAGGCTGCCTCGCGCCACGCCGGTTCGGACACGGGCACGCCAGACACGGCCGGGCGGCACCGCGCGGCAACCACCCGGCGGCCATGAAGCGTCCGCCCGCCGTCCGGCAGGGACACCGGGTGCCGGAAAGGATCTTCTTTTTTCATTACAATGCAGTCCCTGCGCATGCCCCCGGGCGCGCCGTGCCGGTGTAGCTCAGTTGGTAGAGCAGCTCACTTGTAATGAGAAGGTCGAGGGTTCGATTCCTTTCACCGGCACCATCTCTTGAAGCAAAAGCCCAACCGAATGGTTGGGCTTTTTGTTTGGGTCAACCATCCGATGATGGCTGAAGCATCACCCCAACGCGGGCAGCATGTTGAACAGCAGCACCATCACCAGGCCCACCACCGAGACGATGGACTGCACCACCGAGATCGTCTTGGTGGCTTCGCCCATGGTCATGCCGAAGGATTCCTTGACCATCCAGAAACCCGCATGATTGGCGTAGTTGAAGAACAGCGAACCGCAGCCGATCGACAGCGCCAACAGGGGCAGGTTCAGGTTGGGGTCGGCGCCGGCCAGCGGGGCCAGCAGGCCCGCGGCGCCCACGATGCCGACCGTGGCCGAGCCCGTGGATACCGACAGCAGCATGGCGATCAGCCAGCCCAGGATCAGGGGCGGGAAGGCAAACTGCTGGGTCAGGTGCACGATGGCATCGCCCACCTTGGCGCTGGTCAGTACCTGCTGGAAGGCGCCGCCGCCGGCGATGATCAGCATGATCCCGGCAATCGGCTTGAGACTCTGGCCTAGCGCATTGCGCAGTTTTTCGGCATCGCCGCCGCGCGGCAAGGCCAGGGTGGCCATGGCGAACAGCACGCCCAGCAGCATGGCGACCAGCGGGTTGCCCAGGAACGCGGCCGCGTGCAGCAGGCCCGAGCCCTTGGGCAGCAGCATCTCGGCCACCGCATGCACCAGCATCAGCAGCGCCGGCAGCAAGGCCGCCAGCACGCCCAGGCCCACGCTGGCCGGGACGCGGCCATTGGCGGCTTCCTGAGTGGCGGTGAACTGCTCGAGCAGGGCATCGTCAGGGCGGGTGGTCATGCGCGGCGCGATGAAGGCGCCGTACAGAGGGCCGCCCAGGATCATGGCGGGCAACGCGGCGATGAAGCCGTAGATCATGGTCGGGCCGACCGTGGTCTTCAGGCTGGCGATCGCGGTCAGCGGCCCGGGATGGGGCGGCACCATGCCATGCATGGCCGCCAGGGCCGCAATGACGGGCACGCCGACGTAGACGTAGGCCGAGCCCTTGAAGCGTTCCTGGCTTTCGAGCTTGCGCGCCACGCTGAAGATCAGCGGCAGCATCACCACCAGGCCCACTTCGAAGAACATGGGGATGCCGATGACAAAGGCCACCAGCGTCATGGCCCAGGGAATCAGGCGCACGGAGGTGCGGGCCAGTATGGCGTTGGCCAGGCGTTCGGTGGTGCCGGAATCGGCCAGGATCTTGCCCAGCATGGCGCCCAGCGCGATCACCACGCCGACCGCGCCCAGGGTCTTGCCCGCGCCGTCGGTCAGGCTTTTGACGATGGCGGTCGGTTCCATGCCCGTGGCAAAACCCACGCCCAGGGAAACGATCAGCAGCGCCAGCAACGGATGCATGCGGACGCGCGAAACGATGAGAGCGACCAGCACCAGAACGCTCACCAGCGCGGTAAGCAGCAATTGAATGTCGAACGAAGACATGGATAAACCCAAAAAAACGAGAGAGGTCGCGAACCTTCTGGGCGTCATGATACGGGATCGGCCTGTCACGGGCGGGCAATAACCCGGCACCTTTGCCGCCCGTTTTGCATTCCCCGCAAAATTTGTGCATAATTCGGCCCCTCTACCTGTTCCCCGATAGCTCAGTCGGTAGAGCGACGGACTGTTAATCCGCAGGTCGCTGGTTCGAGCCCAGCTCGGGGAGCCAAAGAATGCAGTACTGAAGGGCCCGCAACTTGTTTGCGGGCCTTTTGCATTGCCGCCGGGGATTTTTGCATTGCGGGCGCCACCCGGCGTAGGATGAGGCGCATCCCTCGTCCTACGTGCCCGCTTGCCACCCCATGCGTTCCCACCGTTCCTTGCCCGCCCTGGTTTCGCTGCGCGCCTTTGAAGCGGCCGCGCGGCGCCTGAGTTTCAGCCTGGCCGGCGAAGAACTGTTCGTCACGCAAAGCGCCATCAGCCACCATATCCAGCGGCTGGAATCCGAACTGGGCGTGGCGCTGTTCGAGCGCCGCACCCGCGCGGTGGCGCTCACACCCGCTGGCCAGGCCTATTACGAACGGGTGCATGCCGCCTTTGAGCTGCTGCGCCAGGGCACCGAGGCGGTGCGGGCGCCGGCCGCCGCGCGCCAAGTGCTCAAGGTCGGCCTGCTGGCCTCGTTCGCCACCCGCTGGCTGGCGCCGCGGCTGCCCGGCTTTGCCGCCACCCATCCCGATATCGATCTGCAGCTGTTGCCCGACATCGGCCTGGCCGACGTGGCAGGCGGCGAGGTCGACGTAGCCATCCGCTACGGCCGCGGTACCTGGCCCGGCGTGCGGGCGCGCCGGCTCATGACCGAACGGCTGTCGGTGGTCTGCGCGCCTGCGCTGGTCGCCGGCAAACGGCGCCCGCGCACGGCGCAAGACCTGCTGCGCTATCCGCTGCTGGCCTCGCATACCCAGCATCCGTTCGAATGGGACACCTGGGCGCGCCGCCATGGCCTGGACCTGAGCCACGCACAGACCGTGCACCTGCATGACTACAACATCGTGGTCGAGGCAGCGCTGGCCGGACAAGGCCTGGCGATGGGCCGTCACCGCATGATCGCCGCGCAACTGGCCAGCGGCGCCCTGGTCGAGGCGCTGCCGGGCACCGCCCTGGATGACGCCCGCATCGGCTGGTGGTTCGTCAGCCCCCGCGGCCAGGCCAACGCGGCGGCCCAGGCGTTCCAGGCCTGGCTGGCGCAGGCGGCGGCCTCGGACTGAACGCATTAGTTTTACTCATATATACCTGGCAAGAATTGATTGGTCAGGGCCGGCCCCTGCCGATAGCATCGGGGGGTGCCTTTTCCCTTTTCCGTTTCACAGGTGATCCCCATGACCCGTTCGATCTCCGGCCGCGTGGCCGAACTTGGCCTGACGCTGGAAGCCGCGTCCGCCCCCGCCGCCAACTACGTCCCCTTCGTCCAGGAAGGCAACCTGCTCTACATCTCGGGCCAGATCTCCCGCCAGGGCGGCAAGGCCGCCTTCCTGGGCCAACTGGGCAACCAGATCTCCGATGAAGACGGCGTGACCGCCGCGCGCCTGTCGGGGCTGGGCATCCTGTCGCAGATCGCCGCCGCCACGGGCGACCGGCTTGACCGCGTGGCGCGCGTGGTGCGCCTGGGCGTGTTCGTGGCCAGCACGCCGGATTTCAACCGCCAGAGCGCGATCGCCAACGGCGCATCGGACCTGATGGTCGAGGTGTTCGGCGACGCCGGCCGCCATGCGCGCAGCGCGGTCGGCGTGGCATCGCTGCCGCAAGGCGTGGCCGTGGAAGTCGAAGCGGTTGTCGCGCTGCCCCCCGCCTGATCCCCGTAGCGCCGGGCCCTGGCCCGGCGCACCTGCCCGGACCCGCCATGCCCAACGCCCCCCTGACTTCCGCCGCCCTCCAGGCGCTGCGCGCCGCCACGCCTGGCACGCGCACCACGGTCCACTTCAACCATGCGGGCGCATCGCTGCCGTCCGCCGCCACGCTGGACGCCATCCAGGCCCACTTGCGGCGCGAGGCCGAACTGGGGCCCATGGAAGCCGGCGTCGCCGCCCGCGCACTGACGGAAAAAGCCCGCAGCCTGGCAGCGCAGCTGCTGAACGCGCAGCCCGACGAAATCGCGCTGACAGGCGGCAATTCGCCTGGCTGGGGCGCGGCCTTCGCGGCGCTGGGTCCCTGGCACGACGGCGACCGGATCCTGGTCGGCCGCCACGAATGGGGCGGCAACCTGGCGGCCATGCGCCTGGCGACACGCGGCGTGAACGTGTCCATCGAAACCATCCCTTGCGACGACAGCGGTTGCGTCGACCCCGCCGCGCTGCAAGCCATGCTGGATGCGCGGGTACGTCTGGTCGCGCTGACCTGGCTGCCCGCCAACGGCGGCCTGATCAACCCCGCTGCCGCCATCGGCCGTGTCGCTCGCAACGCGGGCGTGCCTTACTTCGTGGACGCGGCGCAGGCGGTGGGACAACTGCCGGTGGACGTAGCCGAGGTCGGTTGCGACGTGCTGAGCGGCGCTGGCCGCAAGGCGCTGCGCGGCCCCCGCGGCACCGGCCTGCTGTATGTGCGGCGCGATTTCCTGCCACGGCTCACGCCCGCCTTCGTGGATACCTATTCCGCACCGCTGGACGCCGACGGCCAGCCCAGGCTGCGCGGCGACGCCGCGCGCTTTGAATCCGCCGAGGCCTCGCTGGCCCTGCGCTGCGGCCAGGCCAATGCGCTGCAGGAAGCGCTGGACATCGGCCTGGACGCCATCCGCGCCCAGATCGACGCCACCGCCGGCGCCTTGCGCACGGAGCTGGCCGCTATTGCCGGCATCGACGTGCTGGATCAGGGGCGTGAGCGCTCCGGGCTGGTGTCCTTCAACCTGGCAGGCCAGGAAGCGGCCGCCGTGCAACGCAGCCTGGCGGGGCAGGGCATCGTCATCGGCAGCAATGGCGTGCCGTATACGCCGCTGGACATGAACGCGCGCGGCCTGACGCAGATCGCGCGCGCGTCGGTCAGCTACCTGACCAGCGCGGACGACATCGACCGCCTGCTCCAAGCGCTGCGCGCCCTGGCGCGCCAGGGCCGCTGAAGCCCCGCGCCGTTGGGCCTCAGGCAGCCACCCGGCGCGTGAACGGCGACCACTTCGTGAAAACGAGCAGGTTGCCGAACATGACCAGCGCCAAGCCCATCAACGCGCCTGGTGTCCACTGGTAGCCCTCGACAAAGGTCGACACGCTCAGCGCCACCACCGGGAACAGCACCGTGCAATAGGCCGCGCGCGCAGGCCCCATGCGCCCGACCAGCGTCAGGTAGGCCGTGAAACCGATCACCGAGCCCGGAATCGCCAGGTAGAGCAGGGCGCCCACATACGCCGTGGACGTATCGAAACGGAACGGCACGCCGGCTACCGCGCACCCGGCCAGCAGCACCGCGGCGCCGTACAGCATGCTGTACGCATTGCCGGTCAGGGGCCGGATGCCAGCGCGCTGCTGCAGCGACGAGAGCATGTTGCCCGTGGAAAAGCAGAACGTGCCGAGCAGCGCGAAGCCCAGGCCCAGCAACGTTTCATGGCTGGCCTGCTGCCCCGACAACTCCTGCCAGAACAACAACACCAGGCCGGAAAAACCCACCAGCCCGGCCAGCATGACGCGCGGCGCGATGCGGGTGCCGAACCACAGGCGCGCGTTCAATGCGTTCCACAGCGTGGCGGCCGAGAACACCACCGACACCAGGCCGCTGGGAATCCATTGCGTCGCCGTGTAGAAGCACAGGAAGTTCAGGCAGAACAGGCACAGGCCCTGGCCCAGGCACAGCCAATGCCCGCGCCGGTCCAGGCGCTGTAATTTGCGCATCAGCAGCAAGACCGCGAACAGCACCAGGCCGGCCAGCGCAAAGCGGTAGAAGATCGACACCGGAATGGCCACCACGCCCAGTTGCAGTTTGATGGCGATCCAGGTGGTCCCCCAGATGACGACAGTCAGGAAATACAGGAACAGGTTCACTTTGAGACACCCGGCAGGGCAGAAAAAGACATGAGGATCAGGACCGTGAAAAATCCTGGCGGCAGGTCCCAGTCTGCCTGGGACTTATTCCTAAAAATTGCCGGTTCTTGCTGTTTTTCTGCACCTGCGCGCGCCGCGCGCGCATGGATCGCAGTAGCATTTCAGTTCCATGGGCACCACCGCTTCGGATCCGTCCGACTTCTCCGTCTTTCGCACCCTGTCCGCGTCCACCGCCACGCTGGAACGCGCGGCCTCGCTGGGCGACGGCATCGCCATCTCGCAATGGGGCCGCAGCGCCCACGAGACGTTGGGGTACGACCTGCCCGGACACCATACGCTGTCGCTGTATCTGCATGGCGGCGAGAAATCATTTCGCGTCGGTCATCAACTGCACGGCGGCGCCGGCAAATTCTGCGTCCTGCCCGCCGAGCATTATTCGCGCTGGTGCATGAATGACACGGTGCACTTTTTGCATCTGTATATCGCCCCGCAACGGCTGGCGCGCGAAGCCGTGATGCGACTGGACTGCGAGCCGCGCGCGCTTGAATTGCGGGACCGCACCTACATCCAGGACGACTCGCTGAGCGATGTCTGCCAGGCCCTGCTGGGCACCGACTGGAACGCGCCGGCCGAGCGGCTGGCGGCCAGCAGCGCGGCCGAGACCGTACTGCACCACCTGTTGAACCAGGGCGTGTCGCGCAAAGCCGCGCCGCCCGCGCGCGGCGGCCTGGCGCCCGCGGTGCGGCGCCGCATCATGGACTACGTCGACGCGCACCTGGCCGAGCCGCTCACGCTGGACCAGCTGGCCGGCGTGGCCGCGCTGTCCACGTATCACTTCGCCCGCATGTTCCACGCCTCATTCGGCGAGCCGCCTCACGCCTGGGTGCGGGCCCGGCGCCTGGCGCACGCGTGCAGCCTCCTGGCCGCGGGCAAGGGCGACCTGGCCGGCATCGCCCAGACCTCGGGCTTCGGCAACGCCAGCCACCTGTCACGCGTGTTCCGCGACACCATCGGCGTCACCCCCGGCCAGTATCGCGCCGCCCGGCGCCGGCACTGAGCCGCTGGCCGGCCGCCTGTGGCCGGCGCCAGCGCCTGCGACATGCCTGCCCGCCCTGGCGGTCTACAATGGCCCATCGCCCTTCGCGGCCTGATCGCCTGCCCCGCCCGCGATGCCATCGCAGACTCCTCGCGACCTTTCCTCCGCCTTCGACGCTGCCTCCCAGCCGCCATTGCGCGCCCACTGGCTGGCCGAACTGATCCGGCTGCGCGAAGCGCACTGGGGGCCGCTGGAAGACGCCAGCGCCGTGCGGCAGGTGCGCCAGTTGGACGCCGACCTGCCTGCCCGCATCCTGGCCCGCGCACTACTGCTGGCTCAACGCGAAAACCTGATCCCGCTGGTGGATGGCTGGCGCCGCAGCGCGCTCGCCGTGCTGGCCGTCTTGCTGCTGCTGGCGCTGGCGTCCGGCGTCGGCGTGGCCGCGGGCGCCCTGGGCGACGGCACGCGCCCGGTCAATGTGCTGTGGGCGCTGGGCGCCTTGCTCGGCCTGCACGCCCTGACCTTCCTGTTGTGGCTGGCCAGCTTCCTGCTGCGCCCCGCGGCGATGACCCCGCTGGGACGGCTGTGGCTGTGGGCCACCCGCAAGCTGGCGCGCGGCCCCGACAGCGCCCTGGTGCCGCAGGCCTTCCTGAACCTGCTGGCCCGCGCCGGCGCGCTGCGCGGCATGTTCGGCGCCATCAGCCACGGCCTGTGGCTGGCGGGACTGAGCGCAGCGCTGGCGACCCTGCTGGTGCTGCTGTCCACCGCCAGCTATCGCTTCATCTGGGCCACCACGCTGCTGGCGCCCGACACCTTCGTCAGCTTGACGCAGGCCATCGGCTGGCTGCCGTCGCTGCTCGGTTTTCCGCTGCCCGATGCCGCCATGGTGCGGGCCAGCGATGGCACCCAGGTGCTTGCCGCCGGCGCGCAGGTGCAGTGGTCGCTGTGGTTGATCGGCGTCGTGGCGGTGTACGGCATCCTGCCGCGCCTGTTGGCCTGGCTGGCCTGCATGGCGGTCAGCCGCCGCGCGCTGGGTGCATTGGCCATCGACCCCTCGCTGGCAGGCCATACGGCACTACGCGACCGGCTGGAACCGCCCGCCCAGTCCACCGGCATCGACCGGCCCGTGGACCCGCTGCACGAGCCTCGCGTGGTGCCGTCCGCGCCGCTGGCACTGGGCGGCCAGCCCGTGCTGGCGGGCCTGGAACTGCCACCCGACCTGCACTGGCCGCCGGCCGGCCTGCCGGCCGGCATCCGCGATGCCGGCAACCTGGACACGCGCGAGCAGCGCAACCGTCTGCTGGACGCGCTGGCGCAAGCGGCGGCCTCACGCCTGCTGATCGCCTGCGATGCGCGCCAGACACCCGACCGCGGCACCCTGGCGCTCGTCGCGGACCTGGCAGCGCATGCCGGCGGCACCCGCGTGTGGCTGCTTGCGCCATCGGGCGCCAGCACCCGCGAACCGGTATGGCGTGAACGCCTGACCGCCCTCGGGTTGGATGCCGATGCCATCATCGGGCCAGGCGGCACGCCGCTGGCCTGGCTGGAGAACGGCCATGCATGACAGCGTCATCGGCATCGCGGTGGTGGGGCACACCAATACCGGCAAGACATCCCTGCTGCGCACACTGACGCGCGACACCACGTTCGGTGACGTTGCGGACCACCCGGGCACCACCCGCCACGTCGAAGGCGCCCGCCTGCGGCTCGAGGGCCGCGCCGTGCTCGAATGGTTCGACACGCCCGGCATGGAAGACAGCATCGCCTTGCTCGAATACCTGGAACGCCTGGCTGGCCCCGACACACGGCTGGACGGGCCGGCGCGGATACGCCGTTTCCTGGACACGCCGGAAGCCCATGGCCGCTACGAGCAGGAAGCCCGCGTCCTGAAAAAAATGCTCGATTGCGATGCGGCGCTGTACGTCATCGATGCGCGCGATCCGGTGCTGGGCAAGCACCGCGACGAACTTGCCATCCTGGCCGCTTGCGGCCGCCCCTTGCTGCCGGTGCTGAACTTCGTCCATGCGCCGGCCCACCGCGCCAGCGAGTGGCGCGACGCCATGGCGCGCCTGGGCCTGCACGCCGCGGTGGAATTCGATACCGTCGCGCCGCCGCTCGATGGCGAACAACAGCTCTACACCAAGCTCGGCGTGCTGCTGGATCGCCACGCCGATACGCTGGCGCGGCTGGCCGACAGCCTGGCCCGCCAGCGGCGTGAACGGCATGCGGCCGCCTACGAATTGCTGGCCGATCTGCTCATCGACGTGGCCGCCTTGCATGTCGCCAGTGCCAGCGACGAGGCCGCGCTGGCCGCGGCCTCGCAGCAGCTGCGCGAACAGGTGCGCCAACGCGAGCAGGCCTGCGTCACCGCGTTGCTGGCGCTGTACAACTTCCGGGCGTCCGACTTTGCCGACGATGCCCTGCCGCTGCAAGGTGAGCGCTGGGGCATGGACCTGTTCCATCCCCAAGCACTCAAGGACATGGGCGTACAGGTGGGCATGGGTGCGGCGGCCGGCGCCATGGCCGGCGCCGCCGTGGACCTGTTCAGCGCCGGACTGAGCCTGGGCACCGGCATGCTGATCGGCGCCGCGGCCGGTGGCCTGTGGCAGGGCGTGGAAAAGCTCGGCAAGCGCGTGGCGGGCAAGTTGCGCGGTTGGCGCGAGATCAGCGTGGACGACGCGGTACTGCGCCTGTTGGCGCTGCGCCAGCGGCAACTGATCGACGCGCTGGAGCGCCGCGGCCATGCCGCCCGCGATCCGCTGCGGCTGGCGCGCCCCGACGACGAATCGCTGCGCCGCGGGCCTTTGCCCGAGGCGCTAAAGGAAGCCCGCAGCCGGCCCGAGTGGTCCGCGCTGGCCAAGGGCCATGAAGACAGCGAGCGCCGCAAACAAGTGGTACGCGACTTGGCGAAAACCCTTGCATCGGACCCCGCTCCGGCGCCCTGACACGGCGCCCCCCAGGGCGCTTGAAAAACGCATCATTCAGGGCTTGAAGCAAGCAAGGACTAACCCCAATCCAAACCGATTGACGCTTAAACGAATGCGTCTATAAGATTCGTTCTGCATCGGTGCGGTCTGTCCCCGCCAATGACAATCACAAGGGGTTGGATCTACCGTGAACCGCCTTTCGTCGTAAGCAGCAACGCCATGCCCCGGCTCCCGGTGGGGCCAGGGCCCTATCACTTCTGTCGCGCTATCCGCGCATTACGGAGCATGAGGGCTATGCGTACTTTCCCCCACATCAAGCAAGCGGCGCTGGCAGCTGCGCTGGCTGCCTCATTGGCATTCAGCGCCGGCGCGGCAGCCAAGACCTTCCATTGGTCTTATCAAGGCGACGCCACGTCGATGGATCCGATGGCGCTGAACGAAACCTTCACGCTGGGTTTCCAGGGCAACATCTATGAAACGCTGGCCGGCTACGACGGCAACCTGAAGCTGACGCCGCTGCTGGCGGAAAGCTGGGAAAACCCGGAACCCACCAAGTGGGTGTTCAAGCTGCGCCGCGGCGTGAAATTCCATGACGGCTCGCCGTTCACCGCCGACGACGTCATCTTCTCCTGGAAGCGCAGCCTCACGCCGGGCTCCGACATGAAGGGCTACGGCGCCAAGGCGTCCGACATCAAGAAGGTCGACGACTACACCATCGAAGTCACCACGCCCACGCCCAACCCGATCCTGCCGCGCGAATGGGTGTTCCTGTACATCATGAGCAAGTCGTGGTCTGAAAAGAACAAGACCACCGAGGCCACCAACGTCAAGGGCGACAACCAGGGCAACTACGCCAACATCAACGCCAACGGCACCGGACCATTCATGCTGGTCTCGCGCCAGCCGGACGTGAAAACGGTGCTCAAGCGCTATGACGGCTACTGGAACAAGAACATCAAGACCAACGTGGACGAGGTCATCTTCCAGCCGATCACGCAGGAAGCCACCCGCGTGGCCGCGCTGATCTCCGGCGAAATGGACCTGGTCCAGCCCGTGCCGGTGCAGGACTGGAAGCGCCTGGAAGACGCCAAGGGCGTCAAACCGCTGACCGCGCCCGAGGCCCGCGCCATCTTCATCGGCATGGACCAGGACCGCGACGAACTGCTGTTCTCGGATGTGAAGGGCAAGAACCCGTTCAAGGATCCGAAGGTGCGTGAAGCCGTGGTGCTGGCCGTGGACACCAAGGCCATCAACGAAAAGATCATGCGCAACGCGGCCAAGCCGCTGGGTTCGCTGATCGCCACCGCGATCAACGGCTACGATGAATCGTTCGGCGCGCCCTACAAGCCGGACCCCGAACGCGCCAAGAAGCTGCTGGCCGAGGCGGGCTACCCCAAGGGCTTTACCGTCACGATGGACTGCCCCAACGACCGTTACGTCAATGACGAAAAGGTCTGCCAGGCAGTCGCCGGCATGCTGGCGCGCGTGGGCATCAAGATCAACCTGCTGGCGCAGACCAAGTCCAAGTATTTCGGCAAGATCCTGCTGCAGGCAGGCAACCAGACCAGCATGTACATGCTCGGTTGGACACCCAGCTCCACCGACGCGCACAACACGCTGCTGAACCTGACGTCGTGCCGCGACGCCAAAACGGCCGCCGGCCAGTTCAACCTGGGTGGCTACTGCAACAAGAAGGTCGACGAGCTGACCAACAAGATCGGCGTGGAAACCGATCAGGCCAAGCGCAATGCAATGATCAAGGAAGCCTTCGGCATCGTGCGCAGCGACTTCGGCTATCTGCCGCTGCATCAACAACCGATGTCGTGGGGTGTGAAGGACAACATCAAGGTCATCCAGCGCGCCGACGACGTGCTCGACCTGCGCGACGTCGTCCTGCCGTAGTTCCCAGGGCCCGCGGCGCTCGCGGGCCCTGCTGAAGCGAACGCCGGGCGGTCAACCGCCGCCCGGGCGCGCCCGGCCCAGCCCCGCTTGCCGCCCATGGCAACGCGCGGCCCGGCGTTATCCGACCAAGAGGGCATCCGACCATGCTTTCCTTTATTGCGCAGCGGCTGATCCAGTCGGTGCTGGTGATGTTGACGGTGGCGCTGATCGCGTTCTCCATGTTCCGCTATGTCGGCGATCCGATCGCCAGTATGGTGGGCCAGGACACCACGCCCGAACAGCGCGATCAACTGCGTGAACAGCTGGGCCTGAATGACCCGTTCGTGGTGCAGTACGCACGCTTCGTGGCCAACGCGGCGCGCGGCGACTTCGGCATTTCGTACCGCCACCGCCGGCCGGTCAGCGAACTGCTTGAAGAACGCATGCCCGCCACGCTGGAACTGTCCTTCGTGTCCGCCGTGATGGCGCTGGCGCTGGGCATCCCGATGGGCATCTACACCGCGCTCAAGCGCCACGGCGTGCTGTCCAAGGCCTTCATGGCCGTCTCGCTGATCGGCATTTCCCTGCCGACCTTCCTGATCGGCATCCTGCTCATCCTGTTCTTCGGCGTGCAGCTGCGATGGCTGCCCAGTTTCGGCCGCGGCGACGTGGTCGGGCTGGGCTGGTGGACCACAGGCTTTCTGACCAAATCCGGCCTGCTGGCGCTGATCATGCCCGCCATCACGCTGGCGCTGTTCCAGATGACCTTGATCATGCGGTTGGTGCGCGCCGAGATGCTGGAAGTGCTGCGCGCCGATTTCATCAAATTCGCGCGTGCCCGCGGCCTGCCCGAGCGGCTCATCAATTTCCGCCACGCGCTCAAGAACACCATGGTGCCGGTCATCACCATCACGGGCCTGCAGCTGGGGTCCATCATCGCCTTCGCCATCATCACCGAGACGGTGTTCCAGTGGCCGGGCATGGGGCTGCTGTTCATCCAGGCCATCAGCATGGTGGACATCCCGGTGATGGCCGCCTATCTGGTGCTGATCGCCTTCATGTTCGTCGTCATCAACCTGGTGGTCGATCTGCTGTATTTCGCCGTCGATCCGCGCCTGCGCGTGCAGAGCAAATAAGGTAACCCACATGATTGCCCGCATCGCTCCCTTTTTCACACGCGCCGCCGACAGCGACCTCTGGCACAGCTTCAAACGCTCGCCGGGCGCCATCATCGCCGCCGCCGTCACGCTGCTCATCCTGCTGGGCGCGCTGGGCGCCCCCTTGATCGCCCCGCACAACCCCTTCGACCTGGCCTCCGTGAACATCATGGACGCCAACACGCCGCCCGCCTGGGAAGAGGGCGGCAGCCCGGATTTCCTGCTGGGTACCGACGACCAGGGCCGCGACATCCTGTCGGCCGTGATGTATGGCTCGCGGGTATCGCTGCTGGTGGGTTTTGCCTCGGTGCTGTTCTCGATGGTGCTGGGCGTCACGCTGGGACTCATCAGCGGCTACGCCGGTGGCCGCGTCGACAGCTTCATCATGCGCATCGCCGACGTGCAACTGTCGTTCCCCGCCATCCTGGTGGCCTTGCTGATCGACGGCGTGGCCCGCGGCCTGTTGCCGCGCGACATGCACGACCAGCTGGCGCTCTACGTGCTGATCTTCGCCATCGGCATTTCCGGCTGGGTGCAGTATGCGCGCACGGTGCGCGGCTCCACGCTGGTCGAGCGCAACAAGGAATATGTGCAAGCGGCGCGGCTCATCGGCATCGGCCGCATCACCATCCTGCGCCGGCACATCCTGCCCAACGTCATGGGCCCGGTGCTGGTCATCGCCACCATCCACCTGGCCATCGCGATCATTACCGAAGCCACCTTGTCGTTCCTGGGCGTAGGCCTGCCGCCCACCGCACCGTCGCTGGGCACGCTGATCCGCATCGGCAACAGCTACCTGTTCTCGGGCATGTGGTGGATTTCCATCTTCCCCGGCATCGCACTGGTGGCGCTGGTACTGTCGGTCAATCTGCTGGGCGACTGGCTGCGCGACGCGCTCAACCCCAAGCTGCGCTGAGGACGTCATGGCCCTGCTCAACATCGACGATATCCGCATTGAATTCCCCAGCCGCCGCGGCACGCTGGTCGCCGTCGACGGCATCTCGCTGTCGCTGGAAAAAGGCGAAATCCTGGGCGTGGTCGGCGAATCCGGCGCCGGCAAGTCCACCATCGGCAATGCCGTGATCGGCCTGCTGGAGGCCCCCGGCCGGCTGGCCGGCGGCGCCGTGCGGCTCAATGGCGAACGCATCGACACGCTCACCCCCGCGCAACAGCGCAAGGTGCGTGGCCGCCGCATCGGCATGATCTTCCAGGACCCGCTGACCTCGCTGGATCCGCTGCAGACCGTGGAAAGCCAGCTGGTCGAAACCATGCTGGTGCACCTGGACCTGTCGCACGACGCGGCCAGGAAGCGCGCCGTGCAATTGTTGGCGCAGGTCGGCATCGACCAGCCCGAGCTGCGCGTGCAGCAGTATCCGCACCAGTTCTCCGGCGGCATGCGGCAACGCGTGGTGATCGCGCTGGCGCTGTGCTGCGAGCCCGAAGTCATCATCGCGGACGAACCCACCACGGCGCTGGACGTGTCCATCCAGGCACAGATCCTCGACCTCTTGAAAAAGCTCTGCCGCCAGGAACAGGTGGGCATGATCATCATTACCCATGACATGGGCGTGATTGCCGAGGTCACCGACCGGGTGGCCGTGCTCTATCACGGCAAGCTGGTCGAGCAAGGCCCCACCGCCAAGATCCTGGGCGACCCCGACCATCCCTATACGCGCAGCCTGATCTCGGCCGTGCCGCGCCCCGACATCAAACTCAAGCGCTTTCCACTGGTCACCTATATCGAAGACGTCAAGACGCCAGCCAAGCCGCTGGATCTGGCCACGCACTGGCTCGGCCAGCGCCGCGACTTCGGCGCAGTCACGGGCGGCCCGCTGGTGCAGGTCAAGGACCTGTCCATGCGCTTCGTGCTCAAGAGCGCGCTGCTCAAGCGTAACCAGCGCACGCTGGATGCGGTCAAGCGCATCAATTTCTCGATCGGCGAAGGTGAGGTGTTCGGCCTGGTCGGCGAATCCGGCTCGGGCAAGTCCACCGTGGCGCGGCTGATCTCCGGGCTGTATACGCCCAGCGCGGGCTCGGTCAATTTCGGCGGCACCGACCTGACGGCGCTCAAGGGCGAAAAGCAGCTCAATCCGTTCCGCCGCCAGATCCAGATGATTTTCCAGGACCCGTTCTCGTCGCTCAATCCACGCATGCGCGTGCTGGACATCGTGGCCGAGCCGATCCGCTTTCACAAGCTGGCCGCGAACGAAGCCGAAACCCGCCAGATCGTAGCCGACCTGCTCGACGTCGTCGGGCTGGGCGACCGTGCCGCCGAACGCTTTCCGCACGAATTCTCCGGCGGGCAGCGCCAGCGCATCTGCATCGCGCGCGCCCTGGCCACGCGGCCGCGCTTCCTGATCTGCGACGAGCCCACCTCGGCGCTGGACGTGTCCATCCAGGCGCAGATCCTGAACCTGCTCAAGGACCTGCAGGAACAGCTGGGCCTGACCATGCTGTTCATCAGCCACGACTTGCCGGTCATCCGCCAGATGTGCGATCGCGTCGGCGTGATGCGCTATGGCGAACTGCTGGAAGTGGCCGATACCGAAGCCCTGTTCGAACACCCCCAACATCCTTACAGCCAGCACCTGCTTGGCCTGATGCCCCGCTTGCAGGCCATGTCCCGCGAGGGGCTGGAAGTGGCCGGCTAGCCCCCCCCTAACCCGGAGCGAGACATGACGACAGCGCGGCAAACCCTGTTCATCGGCGGCAAAGTGTTCGACGGGCATGGCAAGATCCTGCCCAGCCACGGCGTGCTGGTCGAAGGCGAGCGCATCGTGCGCGTGGCGCCGGCCGGTGAGTTCGCGGGCTTTGCCGGACGTCGCGTGGACACCACCGGCATGACGCTCATGCCCAGCCTGGCCGACTGCCACGTACACCTGGTCTATACCGGCGGCGCGGATCCGCAGACCCAGATGGCCAAGCAAGGGCCGGCGCAGATCACGCTGACGGCGCTTGAAAATGCCCAGGCGGCGCTGCGCGGCGGCTGTACGGCGCTGCGCGACTGCGGCGGCAAGGACTACCTGGAATTCGGCGTGCGTGACGCGATTGCGCGCGGCGTCTTTCCCGGACCGACCATCAAGGCCTCTGGCCGCATCATCTGCATGACGGGCGGCCACGGCAACCGCATCGGCCGCGTCGCCGACGGTTGCGAAGAAGTGGTCAAGGCCGTGCGCGAGCAGGTCCACGCCGGCTGCGATCTGGTCAAGATCATGGCCACCGGCGGCGTCATGACGCCGGGCGTGAGCCCCATGGATGCGCACTACAGCTTCGATGAAATGAAGGCGGGCGTGCACGAAGCCAAGCGCTTTCGCAAAAGCACGGCCAGCCACGCGCAAGGTACCCAGGGCATCCTGAACGCGGTACGCGCGGGCATCGACTCCATCGAGCACGGCATCTTCATGGACGAGGACTGCCTGCGCGAAATGTTGCAGGCCCAGACCTATCTGGTGCCCACCATTGCCGCGGTGCGCAACATCGTGGCCAACGCCGACAACGGCATTCCCGCCTATGCGGTGGAAAAGGCCCGCGCAGTGGAACAACGCCACCGCGAATCCATCCAGATGTACTACAAAGCGGGCGGGCGCATCGCACTGGGCACCGATGCCGGCACGCCGTTCAATCTGCATGGCGACAACGCCATGGAACTGGCCTACATGGTCGAGTTCGGCATGACGCCCGTGGACGCGCTGATCGCCGGCACCTCGCGCGGCCATGACCTGATGGGCATCGAGCGGCACGGCGCTGTCGTGGAAGGCAATGTGGCAGACCTGTTGCTGGTGCAGGGCGACCCCACGCAAGACATCATGAAAGCCGCCGACAAGCGCTTCCATGTAGCGGTGCTGAGGAACGGTGACGTGGCGGCGGGGGCCTTGCCGGCCTGAAGTTCCGTGGCCGCGCGCCCCGGCGCGGGTCCGGTGGGCCTTAGCGGTAGCGGGAAACCTGCGGCCGGGCCATGAACGCCTCGACTGTCATGCGCTCGCCATTGATTTCCACCTGGCCGCCTTCGTAGTACAGATGGGATGTCAACTTGCCGCCTTCTTCGTGGCCCCAGCGGCTGGTCAAGAACCGATCGCGGATGGCGTCCGCCTGCTGCCGCGCCGCGTCGCGCGCGACGTCAACTGGCTGCCCTTGGGCCAGGCCACGCACCGAGATCAGATCGACCAGGCTCTCGCTGGGCACGCTCAGGCGGAAATCCAGCTTCTTCACGGTTTCCTTCATGATCGCGGCGGGTACGCGGTTCCAGAGGGTGGGCGCATCCAGCGCGACCTCCAGACGCAACGTCGCCGGGCCGCTGGGCGTGTCGATCTGCAATGGGTCTATCGAAAAGCCCGGCTTGGCCAGCAGGACCTTCATCAGATGCGCCATGCCTGCCATCTTTTCGCCCATCGACGCGCGGCCTTCGGCCTGCTCCAGCGTGTCGCGAAATGCCCGGAAAGACTCCATATCCACGTTGACCGCGCGGGCGCCCATCCGGACGCTGGCCACCTGCGTACCGCGCACATCGATCCCCGCAATCTGCGCCTTGAACGAGCCGTTCATGGCGCTTCGCGGGCCGCTGGCGTCGGCGCTCATCACCAGGTCACGCAACGTCACCGGCTGATCATCGATCTCCACGGCCCAGTGCTTGATCTTCGCCTGGCTGGCGCCGGCAATCACCCCGTCGGCGGTCTCGGCCGACTCATGCGAGAAGTCCAGCCCGCGTAGCGACAACCGGCGCGTACGCGTGACGCCAGCCTGATCGACCGGCTCGGTGGAATCCAGCTTCTCCGTCGCGATGGCGAACGTGGTGTGCCTGCCGTCCGGCGCCACACTGGCCCGGGCCTGCAAGCCCGAGAAGCTCACCGTGGTGCCATCCTGGGCATACTCGACCGGTGCCAGCGTCAACGTGCCGGACACCACCCGGCCGTAACTGGCGACGGCCTCGGCCACCACGGGCGCTGCGCCCTTGGCGCCGGAGAACCACGCCTGCGTCGGCGGCGTCTGCGCCAATTGCACGCGGGCAGCGGCCATGGCGGGCAGGAAATGGCCTGCAGACAGCCGGAACAGGGGGAAGGGACCGTGGTCGATGCGCGCCACGAACTGGATGTCCTGCGCTTGCGCCGTGCTGTCCTTGTCCAACGAGGTGGACAGCACACGGTAGCGCGCGTGCGACGTGAACACGCCGCGCTCGAACGACACCTGTTCCAATGACACGGACTGATCCATCGTCAGACCGATCTGGCGCGCCTGCGCGCCAACCGTCTCGGCCAGGGGCCCCAGCCCAGCCTCCAGCTGCTTGCCGGTGTACCAGGCCGTGCCCGTCCAGATCGCGCCCAGCGCCGCCACGGCGCAACTCACCGATGCCCATTTTTTCATGATGCCCCTTGTGGTCTTGCCGTCCGCTTGCACACCGCGAATGAACAACGGGCCGCCGCGCCTGATTGCGCGGCAGCCCGTCCAGAGAGGGCGCCGGCATCATGCCGGCGCGCCCTGAGTCGTGCGCAGACTTTAACGCATGCCACCCATCGCGCCGCTCATGACCATCATCATGAACTGCTGCAGCGGCATCTTCTTGCCATTGAAGTCCACTTGGCCGTCAGCGTAGTTCAGGTAGGAAACGATGTTGTCGTTTTCGACCTTGGCCACACCCATGGCCGTGGCCATGGTGCCCACCATTTCAGCCTGGCCCTTGGCGGTCTGCGCGGCGCGGTCGGCCGGCACGCCCTGCAACTGCGGCTGAATCGCCATCAGGTCGGCCATGTTGCCCTTGGACAGCACCAGCTTGGCGTCCAGCTTGCGAATCGCCTGCATCGCCATGTCCGAGGCCGGCTTGTCAACCGAGGCCGGCTTGGTCAGGTCCACATCCAGGTTGAAGGTGGACGTGCCGTTGGCGGTGCGCACTTGCAGCGGCGACACCGACAGGCTGGGGTTGCCGGCCAGCAGCAGTTCGACGTTGGTCTTGAGCACTTGCTGTTCTTCAGGCGTGAAATCCGGCGTCGCCTTCTCACCGCCGCTTTGCATCATGCGGCGCGAGGAGGCTTCGTAGACGTCGTTCAGGGCCTTGAGCGCCTTGGGATCCAGGTTCTTCAGGCCGATGGCCAACTGCATGCCCGCCATGTCCTTGTTCTCGACATTGATCATGCCGAAGTCCAGCATCAGCTTGCCGCTCACGCCCGCGTCGGCTTCCGACAGGTCCACGGCCACCGTGGTGTCCTTGAACTGCACCGGCGGACGGGTCTTGGACGAAATCGTCCAATCCTTGAAGGTCAGCTTCTGGCTGCCCATGAGCATGTCGCTCTTGCCCGGCGTCAGGTCGCTGTTGAACGCGATGCCCTTGACGGCCATGCCCACGATGTCGCTTTCGTCGGCCGGACCCGACAGCGCCAGGCTGTCGCTCTTCATTGCGAAAACGCCGTGCTTGGTGGCGGTCTGGTACTCGACATCGCCCGTCATGCCGGCAAAGGTCAGCGTGGTGGCGTTGCTGGTGGCTTCAGCCGGGGCCAGGTTGAACGTGCCGGTGATGTTCTTGCCATAGCTGACGCTGTAGGCGCCCGACAGCGGCGTCGCGCCCTTGGTCGCGGCGAACCAGCCCTTGACGGCAGGGGTTTCCTCGATCTTGAAGCGGCTGGCAACCATGGCCGGCGCCAGCTTGCCCGACGCCAGGTTCGACAGCGGGAAGGGGCCGTGATCCAGTTGCTCGGTGAACTGGACTTCGTGCTCTTCGGCCGGCTTGCCATCCTTGGCGGGCAGCGTGAACTTCACGCGGTAGCGTTCGGACGAGGAAAACACGCCGCGCTCGAACGACATCAGTTCGATCACGGCAGTCACGCCCCATTTGTCGGCAACCTTCTTGAGTTCGACGTTGCCTTCGTCAATCGACTGTTTGACGAACGCCTCGGCCCTCTGGCCCGTGTACCAGGCCGTGCCCGTCCAGATTGCGCCCAGCGCAACGACCAAACCCGCTACTGCCGCCTTTTTCATAGCAACCCTTTATTTCTTTATGTGGGAGATAAGCGCTCGGATTATAGGGAGCGCAGCACTAGGGATTACACCTAAATCGTAATAGGCACTGCCAAATGTTACTTAGTTATACATCTGGCGGGAATTCCGCGGGTGTTGCGGCGCCGCATCAGCTACAATCGCCACGTGTGCTTTGCCAATCTGCACACGTCCGCTAGGCACTTCGCCGCCAAGCTTCGCCCAATAAGGGCGCTTCCCTTTTCTCCTTATTCGTCCGCCTGGATTGGAGTCTCTCAACTTGAGCGACGGGCTGCCGCTGGAGTTGTTTTGACTACCTCTTCCTCTTTCGCCGACCTCGGGCTGGCTGATTCCCTGTTGCGCGCCATTGCCGACACCGGCTATACCGCGCCCACCCCCATCCAGGCCCAGGCGATTCCGCAGGTCCTGAAAGGCGGCGACCTGCTCGCCGCCGCCCAGACCGGCACCGGCAAGACCGCTGGTTTCACGCTGCCCATTCTGCATCTGCTGATGCAGAAAAAGCCCGAGGCCCGCAAGCCCGGCCGCCCCCGTTGCCTGATCCTGACCCCGACGCGTGAACTGACCGCGCAGGTGGCCGAATCGGTGCAAACCTACGGCAAGCATACTTCGCTGACGTCCATGGTGATGTTCGGCGGCGTCAACATCAACCCCCAGATCTCCGCGCTGCGCAAGCCGCTGGACATCCTGGTGGCCACGCCCGGCCGCCTGCTGGATCACTGCGGCCAAAAGACGGTGGACCTGTCCGGCGTCGAGATCCTGGTGCTGGACGAAGCCGACCGCATGCTGGACATGGGCTTCATCCGCGACATCCGCAAGATCCTGGCCCTGTTGCCCAAGCAACGCCAGAACCTGCTGTTCTCCGCCACGTTCTCGGACGAAATCCGTTCGCTGGCCCGCGGCGTGCTGAATGATCCGGGCGAAGTCTCGGTCACCCCGCGCAACACCGCCACCGAACTGGTGACCCAGACGGTGCACCTGGTCGAACAGCACCACAAGCGCGACCTGATCAGCCACATCATCCGCGAAAGCGGCTGGCACCAGGTGCTGGTGTTCACGCGCACCAAGCACGGCGCCAACCGCCTGGCCGAAAAGCTGGTCAAGGACGGCCTGACCGCCGCCGCCATCCACGGCAACAAGAGCCAATCGGCCCGCACCCGCGCGCTGGCCGGCTTCAAGGAAGGCACCGTCACGGTGCTGGTGGCCACCGACATCGCCGCCCGCGGCCTGGACATCGACCAGTTGCCCCAAGTGGTGAACTTCGAGCTGCCCAACGTGCCGGAAGACTACGTGCACCGCATCGGCCGCACGGGCCGCGCCGGCGCCACGGGCGCCGCGGTCTCGCTGGTGGATAACAGCGAGATCAAGCTGCTCAAGGACATCGAGCGCCTGATCAAGAAGACCATCGAGCGCAAGCCGGTGCTGGACTGGACCCCGCCCGCCACCAGCGCGGCGGCCTTTGATCGGCAGGAACGCGACGAAGACGCGCGCTCGCCGCGCGGTGGCAACCGCAATGGCGGCCGCGGTGGCAATGGCAACGGCGGCGACCGCCGCGCGCGCCCGGCCAACGCCTGTCTCTTATACACATCTCCGAGCCCACGAGACCTAATAACCGATCTCGTATGCCGGCGTCTGCGTGAAAGAGGGGGGGGGGGGGGGGGGGGGGGGGGGGGGGGGGGGGGGGGGGGGGGGGGGGGGGGGGGGGGGGGGGGGGGGGGGGGGGGGGGGGGGGGGG
>NZ_JAELTJ010000371.1 GCF_016428805.1 Achromobacter sp. ASV32 | reverse complement strand
TCCCAAGAATACACCACTGTCGAGCTGGCGTCTTAGTGTCCTCTTAGTTTTCGGTACCTGCATGCTCTCGCCAAACGTGGAATCGCCAGATGCCGGGAGCTGGTTGTACCACGAGCCAACATATTTTCTCTTCCTTCGACTCGACATATAATTGTCCAATCCTGGGTCGTCATCGCTGGAGAAAATGGCAGGGTCGCTAGAGTTGTGTAACCCCATCAGCGAATTGCCCGAGCCAGACTGAAGAGTGCGGATACGCTTGCGCGAACCCTTGGAGAAGCTCTGAGAACGCTCATTCCATGATACGCCCGGCAGCACAGGCAATGATGGTTCGTCCGCCATTGAATATAGGGACCGTGCAACCAATTATTGCACAGCTATAGAGGGTTTAGAGCTCCTTAATGTGTATTACCATGTCTGACTTGGTGGGAAACGCGTGTAAGACGCGCTTTCGGCAGGTGCACGTGACGGGTGTTTCTGATCCGAGCG
>NZ_JAELTJ010000370.1 GCF_016428805.1 Achromobacter sp. ASV32 | reverse complement strand
AGCCAAAGAGTTTACTGAAAAGGGCCGTGGTGACTTGGCCAACTATGTGCTCAACGGGCAAAAAACGCAGAGATTCCTGTTCTCTCTTGGCCCTGGTGGCGCTCTTGAAGATAAAAGGACGTTTGCTCAGCTCTTCATGGGATTAAAGCGGGCATTCGATATGTGTGGTAATATAGCACTCGGACAAGAGGAAGTTGAATGGGAAGCTTGGAAAGCTCGGGCAATCAAGAAATGGAAGAGTGAAACCCTGTTTCAAGCCTTATTAGCAAAAATATTAGAAGGCTAAGTTATCTAGCAGCATAGTGTAATTCAATGCAATTGATGATCTCATCCGATTAACAATTTATTAAAAAAAAAAGACCATGGCTGCCATGCAAAATGTTTAAACCGCCCATGATTCAACAACATCCGCCAGAGTTCCTTCTCCGCCAACATTTCCGGGGAAGACAACGTAAGGTACTCCACGATGTCGACTAGTCTCTTCCC
>NZ_JAELTJ010000369.1 GCF_016428805.1 Achromobacter sp. ASV32 | reverse complement strand
CCCCCCCCCCCTCCCCCCTCCCCCGCCCCCCCCCCCCACCTACACAACCGCATCGTCGTCGGCAGCGTCAGATGTGTATAAGAGACAGGCACCGGACCCAGCAGAGGTGCTGGGCTCTTCCGGCCATTAAACCCTAGCTCCGGATAAACCGATTTCAGGGTGAGAGACCGTTAAGAAGAAAAGAGAACTCTGCCCGGGGCTCCCGCCGTCGTCTCCGCGTTCAGTTGCGTTGCCGCGCAAAACCCACATCCAGGTGCCGGAATATTAACCGGCTTCCCTTTCGCCACACGGCGCGAAGTGCGCCTTTGAAACGGAACTTCCCTATGGCTGTCTCTTATACACATCTCCGAGCCCACGAGACCTAATAACCGATCGCGGTTGCCGTCGTGTGGGTGAATGGGGGGGGGGGGGGGGGGGGGGGGGGGGGGGGGGGGGGGGGGGGGGGGGGGGGGGGGGGGGGGGGGGGGGGGGGGGGGGGGGGGGG
>NZ_JAELTJ010000368.1 GCF_016428805.1 Achromobacter sp. ASV32 | reverse complement strand
TTATCAAACGACTCAACCTTGTCGCCCTCGCCGACAAAGTCAATGACGGCAGCGTCTCGCCGCTCGCTGTCTGCACCAGAGTAGAGAGACTGACCCTCACCAACTGCCGCGGCCTCACAGATGCTGGCCTCGTCGCCTTGGTCGAAAACAATGCGTCCTTGCTCGCCCTCGACGTTTCCAACGATAAAAACATTACAGAAACATCTATATATGTCATTGCCGAGCACTGCAAGAGGCTACAGGGCTTAAACGTTTCAGGCTGTGAGCTCATTTCAAACGAAAGCATGATTACCTTGGCCGAAAACTGCAGATTCATTAAACGCGTACGTACTAGCCCGGTCCTACACTGTCACCAATCCGAACTTTCCTCGTTGCTAACATGGTTTGTGCCATCTAGTTAAAACTCAACGACTGCGTTCAACTTAGAGACAACGCGGTCCACGCTTTCGCCGAAAACTGTCCAAATATCCTCGAAATCGACCTCCTG
>NZ_JAELTJ010000367.1 GCF_016428805.1 Achromobacter sp. ASV32 | reverse complement strand
ACTCTGGCGTGCCGTGGTGGTAATACAGCACCGAGGATATTTGGTAGCGCACGACATTCCAGGCCTGTCTAATACGGATATACAGCGAAAAGAGGCCGTGCATAATGGCAAAGACGATGATGAAGAGGCCGTTTTTGAGGAACCGTCGGACGCCGAGTCGTGACGTTTGCTGCGTCTTGCTTCGTTGTACGGCCGGCGCTTCGTTGACTGGTGGAAGATGCGCCTGCATTATTTTGTTAATAGCTTTTTCAGTTATGCGTAGCTAGCAAACTGCTAACCTGAAGCAGACGCGCTCGTTCTTGGTCGGTCATGAGGTGGTGATCCCACTTCTCATCGGCGCGGTAGGCCGCGCGGGCCGATATCCTTTGCGGCATGACGTATTTGCAAAGATGACGCTTGGAAGAGGCAAAACTCGCAAGTAGCGAAAGCTAGGTAGGGCTGGGACTGAATTGCTTCGATCAATTGCAGATACAGCTCCTTTCTAAGG
>NZ_JAELTJ010000366.1 GCF_016428805.1 Achromobacter sp. ASV32 | reverse complement strand
ACGCGGAATGGGCCTTGGCCAAGTCAATGGTGAGACCTTTGCCCAACCACGCAAGATTCAGACAAAGGATGGCAAGTGGATTGAAATCACGGACCCTTCAAGAATGTATATTGCGCAGTCTTGGGTTGGACGTGGACCTTGGCGTGGCAAAGAAGTTGACTACAAGGGGCGTGGGAGAATGGGTCTCATCCAACACCCAAGCACGAGTAAGTCTTGGTACGGCTGCGCACAGAAGTAACACCTATCTAACACGCATACCTCAGGTCTCACAATACTGCTGAAAGAAGAGAAGACAAGGATCCGAGAATATGAGGAGAGAAAGGCGGATAAAGCTGAAAAGGGTCCTTGGGTACATCTCCCGAATCGCAACATTTACGGGCAACAGCCTTATTACACCTGGTGAGAAGAGATTGGGCAAGGTTTGGAAAAGCACAACAGTAGAAGATGTATGAGGCAATTTGTTTCGAATAACTTGTAACAATATATG
>NZ_JAELTJ010000365.1 GCF_016428805.1 Achromobacter sp. ASV32 | reverse complement strand
CACGCCATCTTGGTCTCTTTGGATTGAGGAATCAGCGTATGCTCTCGATATGCGACAACGACCCTAAAAGATTAGGCTTTGAGGTTTTGTGAGGGCTACTATGGCTTGCAGTTCATTCAGCAGCCTGCGTGCAATGAGGTCAAGCGATATTTAATGTTTGCAGCCAGAATTTACTTTGATGTCCCGCCAACTCTCTGCAAAAGTAAGGGGTGCTTGTAAAGCGTTGCTAGTATAGAGCTCCTACTTCTAGCGTGCTACTGGTTAGGATTGCCCTCCGGCAAGACCCAATTGGAGAGGCCTAGTCAGCCTCTTCCTTCGCAGGCTTCGCTCCACACTGGCATATTAGACATACTCTACAGAACAAGAAATCCGCTTCTAAAGTCTCGCAACACTTAACGTCGTGCCGAGAGCAATCAAGCTGAGCTTAACCTGTTTACGCGTCGCTCTTGTCAGGCAGGTGTCACGCTATACCTAACGTGAGTCAACCC
>NZ_JAELTJ010000364.1 GCF_016428805.1 Achromobacter sp. ASV32 | reverse complement strand
GAATTGCTCCGTATTGACGGGCACCGTGCACCGAAACAGTGAACCAGGCTTCTTTTTGAGCCTCTCAGGATCAATTGATATACCATGCACTCCGTCGCAGGTAAAGTATCTCGCATTACGTCTTTCGTTCGTGTGTGCCTTTGTTTCGTGACAACCGTGTTCGCCCGACGACTTCCCGACTACGAGAAAAAAAATAAATAGAAAAACGCTTCAGAAATAGCTAGAACTTGTCGCTTTCATTTGCAATACAGCGCGCAGGTGTGGACATTGAAGCAAGAATAAAACCACGTCATCGTCATTCGACGTTGATTTCCATGAGGCGGCATTCGGGCAGGGTCGATTTCGACTTGTCCTACTGTCCTTGGAGACATTTTGTAGCATGCCCTCATCATATTGTAATCAGATGTTCAACTGCATTTTTTCTGTTGTACATGTACCATGCTGTCTCTTATACACATCTCCGAGCCCACGAGACCTAATAACCGATCTCG
>NZ_JAELTJ010000363.1 GCF_016428805.1 Achromobacter sp. ASV32 | reverse complement strand
GCTTTGCTGCTGCGTCTAGAATCAAGCTGCCGGCCAGTTTCGACTGACCGTATCCCATGGCGGTGAGATGGAAGTCTGGCAACTGCTCCTCAGGCACCACACATCTCTGGTTCCAGTTCATCACAGTGCCGATACTTGACAAGAACACAATCGGCACCGCCTTGGCAGCTTTGCTGGAAAATTCGACCAGGTTACGAACCCCGTGGATATGTGGTTCAAACGACGAAACGTTTAGATTAAAGTTGACAGGCCAGGCATTGTGAACGATCCGGTCGACTGACGACAGCAAATTATTGTACTCTGCATCTTCAATACCGAATCTGGGCTGTGAAATATTGACACCAACAAACTTGACCTTGCCAAAGTCCGTCCCGAGACTGCGCGCGGCGTTGATTTCAGGCTGACGAGACTTGCCACCATCAGCACCTCTGTTTAATGCAATTACGCGCTTGACTTGTGGTGCTTTGCAAAGTACGTCAAGCATGTATGCAC